>JBBRXP010000004.1:0-78849 GCA_038238555.1 Chthoniobacterales bacterium
CGGCTTTGAGCATCGCGTACTCGCCGCTCACGTGATAGGCGGCGACGGGGATGCCAAAGCGTTCCTTCACCCGCCAGACGATGTCGAGATAAGCGAGGCCGGGCTTCACCAACACGATGTCCGCGCCTTCTTCCACATCGAGCGCCACTTCGCGCAGAGCCTCGCGCGCATTGGCTGCATCCATCTGATAAGTGCGCCGATCGCCGCCAATAGGCGCGCTTTCCGCAGCGTCGCGGAAGGGGCCGTAAAATGCGGACGCAAACTTGGCCGCGTAACTCATGAGCACCGTGTCGTGAAAGCCCCCCGCATCCAGCCCCGCGCGGATGGCGCCGATACGGCCGTCCATCATGTCGCTCGGCGCCACGATGTCCGCGCCAGCGCGTGCGTGGGAGAGTGCGGTGCGCACGAGTAACTCGACGGACGCATCGTTTTCCACGCGTACTTCTCCGCCATGAAAGTGCGCGACGCCACAGTGCCCGTGGCTCATAAACTCGCACAGGCACACATCGGTGATGACGATCAGTCGCGGGCACGCCGCCTTGAGCGCGCGGACGGCACGCTGCACCACGCCCTCCTCCGCGTAGGCTTGGGAAGCGCGATCGTCCTTGTGCGTCGGAATGCCAAAGAGCAGCACAGCCGCCACGCCCGCCGCGTGCGCCGCCTTGGCTTCCTCCACGAGCGCCTTCTCCGAAAGCTGAAAGACGCCAGGCATCGCACTCACCGCCGCGCGGCTGTCCACCTTCTCACTAACAAAGAGCGGAAGGATGAAATCGTTTGCCGCAAGCTCCGTCTCCCGCACCAAAGCGCGCAGGGCAACGGAAGAGCGCAGACGGCGCGGGCGGATGGGAAGAGTCATTCGGAGAAGGCGATGAATAGCAGAGTAACTAATAACTGATACTCGATAACTGATAACCAATAATTGCATCGCGGGCCACCTCCGGGTGCGGGCGGTTCTTGCGCCGCGCTGCCGGCACACGCCTCGTGCGCTTGGCCGTACGAGACCGTCCATCGCTACGATTCCTCTCTCTCACGGCCTGCCGCTAATTTTTCAATTCCCAATCTTCAATCTTCAATCTTCAATCCCAGTAACACATGAGCGTCGCACTAATTACCGGTGTCACGGGCCAGGACGGCTCTTATCTTTCGGAGTTACTCCTCGCAAAGGGCTACGAAGTCCATGGCATTGTGCGCCGCACGAGTAATCTGCTCCGATCACGGATCGAGCATCTCCGACAAGATGCGCGCGTGTATAACCATTCGTTCTTTCTCCACTATGGCGACTTATCGGATGCTACGACGCTGCGGAGGATATTCGATAAGGTAAAGCCGGCCCAAGTATATCATCTGGCAGGCCAGAGCCACGTCGGGTTAAGCTTCGAAATCCCGGAATCCACATGTGAAGAAGTCGCGATGGCGACGTTGCGGCTGTTTGAAATCTGCCGGGATCAACCACAGCCCGTGAAGATCTATCACGCTTCGACTTCGGAAATCTATGGAGCCGCCGCGGAAACCCCGCAGACGGAAGATACGCCGTTTCGACCCACCAGCCCCTACGGTTGCGCCAAGGCATTTGCGACGCAGATGGCGCGAGTTTACCGGGAAGCTTACGGGTTGTTTGTGTGCAACGGTATCCTCTACAACCACGAGTCTCCACGGCGCGGGGAGAATTTCGTGACCCGCAAAATCACTGGGCACGTAGCGCGCATCAAGCTTGGATTGATCGACCACCTTGTCCTCGGCAATGTCCACGCCCGCAGGGACTGGGGACACGCGGAGGATTACGTTGCCGCCATGTGGCAGATGCTCCAGCAATCCAAAGCCGATGATTACGTCGTTGCCACGGGAGAAACCCATAGCGTCCTTGAGTTTGTTCAGGCTGCCTTCGAAGTAGTGGACCTGCCGTGGCGCAAGCATTTGGTCGAGGATAAGTCGTTAGAACGTCGTATCGAGCCTACCCAGTTGGTTGGCAACCCGGCTAAAATTCGGCGCGTACTGAACTGGCGCCCCAAAAGGGAATTCAAAGACTTGGTTCGTGAAATGGTCGAGGCGGACGTGGCAGCATTGCAGAAAGTAAAAGCGGTAAGATAAGAGCCGTGTTTCTAACAAGAGCGCGATGGCAGTTTCTACTTCGCTGCGCGGTCTCGGCGGGACTTATCCTCTGGGTCGCCCGCCGGGTGAATTGGGCGGACTTCGTCAACATCTTGAAACACGTGAACGCAGCATGGGCCGCCGGAGCATCGGCCTTGACTTTCTTCCTGATCCTTTCGCTGGCCGTAAGATGGCGGATCTTCATCCGGCAGCAATTCATTGCACTTCCTTTTGGAACGATCGTTTCTTTGACGTGGGCCGGGCAATTCTTTAACTCGGTGCTGCCGGGAAGCACGGGCGGTGATTTCATAAAAGTGTTTCGACTTTGTGAGTTGGTCCCGGATCGCAAGGCAGCCGCCGCTTCCACTGTGATCACCGATCGGTTATGCGCGCTCGCAGCGCTGATCGCCCTCGCTGGCACTGCTCTGATCGCCGAACCGGCGCCTCTTCGATTCCTAGCCGCTCAATCTCTTTCGGGCATGGCGCTTCTGCTTTGGACGGTCGGCGCGTTGGCCTTTGTCGTCACCATCGGCGCACTGTTACCGCGGATTTTTCGATCCACGCATTGGTTTCTGCGAGTGCAGAGAACTTTGAATTCCACACGAACAAGTCTGGCTCCAAACAGCAAGTTACTTGGAGCGATTACTCTCGCGTTCGCAATTCATTGCTGGAGTTTCCTAATTGTATTTCTCTTCGCGCAATCACTGGGAATAGGGATCACCTATCTTCAAGTCTTACGTATCCTACCCGTGGTGCTCTTATTAGTGATGCTGCCTGTGACGGTCAATGGGCACGGGCTGCGGGAGGTGCTTTTAATTTACTATTTCAAGAGCCTGCACATCGGACTTACCAGCCGCCCGGGCGCAGAAGCCCAGGAAGTGGTCGTCGCGCTCTCCGTGTTACTTGTCGTAAATGATTTTCTGTGGAACCTGCCGGGCGGCCTTTACTATCTGATGAGAAAACAAAGAAAGGATCGGAGTAATCGCATCCACATTACCGCCGCAGATCGCGGCCAGCTCGGAGGGCCGGCACAATAAGAGCCGGGGTGTGAAGCAAGGCTTCCGCGGATTCCGCTCGCGCCCTCGCTTCAATCCCGGCCACTCATGTTTTCGCCCTCAGGGCATTCGTCACCATCAGCCCGCCGCGTTCGCCCCCGCATTTTAGAGGCGGCGTTCGCGCTGCGCTTGCCACTGCACTCCAAAACCAGACACAAAACCGCCGGGTTCCTTCTGGAAACCCGGCGGCTCGTTAGTTAGTCGGAGTTAGGCTAAGTGCCCGGACTTAGTAATCCATTCCACCCCCGCCGCCGGGGCCATGGTGCGGATCACCGCCTGCCGCGGCGCCCTTCTTCTCCGGGATTTCGGTGATGACCGCTTCCGTAGTGAGGAGCAGGCCCGAGATGGACGCGGCGTTTTGTAACGCACTGCGCGTTACTTTCGTCGGATCGACAACGCCGGCCTTCACGAGATCGACCCATTCGTTGGTGGCGATGTTAAGACCTTCGTTACCTTTGCGGCGCTTGGCTTCGCTGACGATAAGCGCGCCTTCGAGACCCGCGTTGTCAGCAAGGCAGCGCAGCGGCTCTTCGATCGCACGGCGCACGATCTGAGCGCCGACGGCTTCGTCGCCTTCGAGCTTGAGACTATCAAGCACCTTCTGCGCGCGGATGAATGCGACACCGCCGCCGGGGACGATGCCTTCTTCCACCGCCGCGCGCGTGGCGTGCAGGGCGTCTTCAACTCGCGCTTTCTTTTCCTTCATCTCGGTCTCGGTCGCGGCGCCGACATTAATGACGGCGACACCGCCGGCGAGCTTGGCGAGGCGCTCCTGGAGCTTCTCGCGGTCGTAATCGCTGGTGGTCTCTTCGATCTGGCGGCGGATTTGATTCACGCGGCCCTGGATGTCGGATTGCTTGCCGGAGCCTTCGACGATGGTGGTGTTTTCCTTGTCGATGGTGATGC
Organism: Chthoniobacterales bacterium; assembly: GCA_038238555.1. Lineage (GTDB taxonomy): Bacteria > Verrucomicrobiota > Verrucomicrobiia > Chthoniobacterales > Chthoniobacteraceae > JANNXQ01. Next base: position 4,050 of record JBBRXP010000004.1, read on the forward strand.
GCTTTGTCTTACCCAAATCATCGAGGTTAATGTTCTCGAGCTTGATGCCGAGGTCTTCGGTAATACAACGCCCGCCGGTAAGGACGGCGATGTCTTCCATCATGGCCTTGCGGCGATCGCCAAAGCCAGGGGCTTTGACGGCGGCTACGTTAATGGTGCCGCGAAGCTTATTCACCACGAGGGTGGCGAGAGCTTCACCTTCCACGTCTTCGGCGATGATAAGTAGCGGCTTGCCGGTTTTTGCCACCTTCTCGAGCACGGGAAGCAGGTCCTTTAAGCTCGTAATCTTCTTCTCGTGAATAAGGATGTAAGCATTCTCGAGAATGGCTTCCATCGACTCGGCATTGGTTACGAAGTAAGGGGAGATATAACCCTTGTCGAACTGCATGCCTTCCACGACGTCGAGGCTGGTCTCGATGGACTTGGCCTCTTCAACGGTGATGGTGCCGTCCTTGCCGACCTTATCCATCGCGTCGGCAATAATGTTACCGATCGCGGTGTCCCAGTTAGCCGAGACAGTGGCGACCTGCGCGATTTCGGTGCGGTCCTTGACCTTCTTGGAGATCTTGGCGAGTTCCGCCACGATGGCTTCGACGGCCTTGCCGATGCCGCGCTGGAGCGAGGTCGGGTTGGCGCCGGCGGTTACGTTGCGGAGACCTTCTTTGTAGATACTCTCGGCGAGCACGGTGGCCGTGGTGGTGCCGTCGCCGGCGATGTCGCTGGTCTTGCTGGCGACTTCGCGGACGAGCTGGGCGCCCATGTTTTCATAAGGATCTTCAAGCTCGATTTCCTTGGCGACAGTTACGCCGTCCTTGGTAATGGTCGGGCTGCCGAATTTCTTGTCGAGGATAACATTGCGGCCGCTCGGTCCGAGCGTGGCCTTTACTGCTTTGGCGAGTTTCTCGATGCCGCGCAGAAGAGCGTGGCGTGCGGATTCGTCGAATTGGAGTTGTTTAGCTGCCATATAAGTTAGTGGATAAGTTAGTGCTGTGGTTCTAAACGGACGGGCCGCGCAATGCGCGGGCGTGCCGAGGGTTTGGTTGGGGTTTAGCCGAGGATACCGAGGATGTCGTCCTCACGCATGATGAGGTACATGTTACCGTCGATCTTGATCTCGGTGCCGCCGTATTTGCTGATGAGGACTTTGTCGCCCTTTTTGACGGTGAATGCGATGACTTTGCCGTCGTCATCGCGCTTGCCGGTGCCGAGTGCGACGACTTCGCCTTCGGTGGGTTTTTCCTTGGCGTTATCGGGAATAATGATTCCGCCTTTCTTTACTTCTGTTTCCTCGATCGGCTTCACGATCACGCGATCCGCGAGGGGTCTAACATTGAGTGCCATAGTGGTTCGTTTGTTTTGGGTTTGTTTGTTGGTTTGTTATTACGGACGCGCCGCGTTGAGTTACCTCGACGACGGCGAAATCGGTAAAGGGTTCTGTGAGCTACTTCTTCTTCTCGTCCACGACCTCAAACTCCGCATCGACGACGTCGCCCTCGGCTTTCCTGTCGGGTTGTGGAGGAGGAGCGACGCCACCGGCACTGGAAGCGGTTTGTTTGTAAAGGTCTTCGCTAACGCTTTGGAACTTATTCTGTAACTCAGTGTAAGCGGTCTTGATGGCTTCGACATCGTTGCCTTTAAGCGCTTCGCGAACGGCTTCGATGTCCTTCTCGATGTCAGCCTTCTTATCCCCCGGAATCTTATCGCCGAGATCCTTGAGTTGCTTCTCGCACTGATAAGCGAGGTTATCGGCGTTGTTTCGCACTTCGATGGCTTCCTTGGCTTTCCTATCTTCGTCCGCGTGCAGCTCGGCTTCCTTCTGCATCTTTTCGACTTCTTCTTTTGAAAGGCCCGAACTGCCGGTGATGCTGATCTTCTGTTCCTTGCCGGTGCCGAGATCCTTGGCGCTGACGTGCAGGATGCCATTGGCGTCGATGTCGAAAGTAACTTCGATCTGCGGGACGCCGCGTGGCGCGGGCGGGATGCCATCGAGATGGAAGGTGCCGAGGTTCTTGTTATCCCGACTGAGAGGACGCTCGCCTTGCAGCACCTTGATTTCCACGCCGGGTTGGTTGTCGCTGTAAGTTGAGAATATCTGCGACATGCGGGTGGGGATGGTGGTGTTGCGGGCGATCATGGGCGTTGCCACGCCGCCTGCGGTTTCAATGGCCAGCGTAAGTGGGGCCACGTCGAGCAGGAGCACATCCTTCACGTCACCCTTGAGCACTCCGCCCTGGATGGCGGCACCGACGGCAACCACTTCATCCGGGTTCACTCCCTTGTGCGGCTCCTTACCCACGAGCTTGCGCGCGGTCTCAATCACCTTGGGCATGCGAGTCATGCCGCCGACTAACACAAGTTCATTGATGTCGCGCTCGCTAAGGCCGGCGTCCTTGAGGCACTGCTGAGTAGGTTTGAGCGTGCGCTCGAATAACTTATCGGTCAGTTGTTCGAGCTTCGAGCGAGTAAGCTTCTTTTGGACGTGCTTGGGCCCGGTCTGGTCGGCGGTAATGAAGGGTAAGTTAATCTCGTATTCCTGCGCGGAACTGAGCGCGATCTTGGCTTTCTCGGCTTCTTCCTTGATGCGCTGGATGGCGTCGGGCTGCTTGCTGAGGTCGATGCCGCTCTCGCTCTTAAAGTCCGCGAGGATGGAATCCATGATCGCATGATCCCAGTCGTCGCCACCGAGATGGGTATCTCCGTTAGTCGCCTTTACCTCGAAGACGCCGTCGCCGATCTCGAGCACCGAGATATCGAAGGTGCCTCCACCCAGGTCATACACTGCGATCTTTTCGTCCTTCTTCTTATCGAGCCCATAAGCCAGCGATGCGGCGGTAGGTTCGTTAATGATCCGGAGCACTTCGAGTCCCGCGATCTTACCGGCGTCCTTGGTCGCGGTGCGTTGCGAGTCATTGAAGTAAGCAGGGACAGTGATAACTGCCTGAGTTATCTTCTCGCCTAACTTGGCTTCCGCGTCGGCCTTGAGTTTCGCGAGGATCATCGCGCTGATTTCCGGCGGGCTGAAGGTCTTGGTCTCGCCGCCGACACTTACTTGAATGTGCGCGTCGCCATTGGCGGCCTTCACTACTTTGTAAGGCACGCGGTGAAGCTCGTCCTGCACTTCGTCGAATTTGCGACCCATGAAACGCTTCACCGAGAAGACCGTGTTCTGCGCGTTGGTAATGCCCTGCCGCTTGGCGGCCTGGCCCACGAGGCGTTCGCCAGTCTTGGAGAATGCGACGATGGAAGGCGTGGTGCGGGCACCTTCGGAGTTTTCGAGTACCATCGGCTCGCCGCCGTCCATCACGGCCATGCAGGAGTTAGTAGTGCCGAGGTCGATGCCTAGGATTTTAGCCATATGAGTGTGAGTTCCTTTCTGAAAGTGCGCAGCCCGAACGCGCGGATAAACTGGGGGCGCCAGCTTTAGCAGCCATCGGGCCGGGACTTCAAAAATTTTAAGATACTACGAAATAGAGACTTGCATCTCTCAATGCTGCGGAGGTAGTGAGACATCGCGCTGGAGTGTCACACCGGCGGGCGACTCTCTGTCTCATGAAGTCCAAGCGAAAACGGTTTCGTAACTTTGGTCTGTGGTTCATCATGCGTTCCGCGAATGCTCGAGGAGACAAACACGATCGATCACATTTTCCTTAAAGACCACGAGGCCCGCGGAATCGTGTTGGGCATCGTGGACTCGGGCGTGACGCCGGATCCCGCTCAGCGCATGATGTTGCTGCTGCAGAAGCTCAACAATTACCTGCTCGCCATCGGCTCCGGGCGCTTTGCGGCAGAGCATCCGGGAAAGAGTTTCGCGGACTTCGCGATCGAAGTGCTGTGTCGAACGGCGCCGACCGCGGAAATGCGAAGTGTCGGGCGCATAAGCCCCGGCGCCGATGCGGAGCAGTTTGTCGAAGTGATCTTCACGCCCGGGCCAGATGCGCAGTGGAGCGCGGAGGATGAGACGGATGTTGTGCCGCGCGCCGAGGTCTCGAAAGAGTTTGCCGAGATCGTGAACCTTGCGTTCGGCGCGGGCCTGCGGTCGTTGCAGGATCAGGAGCCGCCGCTGATGCTGCTATGGATGCAGGATGGAGAGGCGGATTTCACGCCGCTAGACGATGTGAGCTCGTCGAAGGAAATGCTCGCCGCCGCGCAGGCGTGGGCGGCCACTGCGGCGTCGGACATCAACGTGTGCGCCGTCGTAAGCCTCGGGATGCTGCCGCACGAGTCGGGAGCAGTTCACGCGCTGGTCGCTCTTTGCGCGGAACGCGGCCGCCCGGAATCTCTCGTGCTGGCATTGCCCTTGGATCGCGATCCTCGTGAACCGGGGGTGCGTGCGCGCGGGGAGATGTTTCAAGTGGCTGCATCCCCGGCGATCTTCCCGGAGGCAGATGTGACACCTCCGGATTGACGACCGCGCGAAGGGTCACAAACCGGATTCCCATAACCCGCAGGAAACAGAATCCCCCGAGGCGCTGAAGCGGCCGATGCGTCTTCCCCAAAGGCTGGCGCGCCTCCACCGCGACCTTCTTCCCGAGGAGCAGACGCTCATGGCCGTCCCCGACAGAAGCTGGTTCAACCTTGAAATAGGAGGCGGCGAAATTCCGCAAAAAAATTATTGACGCTTCCCGCGAAATCCCGATAAACACGTTCCCTGAACCGTGTCCCCCCGTTTTTGATCCGGAAAAAATCCTGGCATTCACCCAAACCCACGCTATCCTCGCAACACCCTCAACCTCAAAAACAAAATATGACCTCAAAAATCAAACGTATGTCAATGTTCTCACTGGCGGCTTTCGTCGGTGCTTCCGCGTTTCTTTCCCTGGCCCCGGCAGGCTTCGGCCAAGGTGCTGAGTCCTTGCAGACTCTGTGCTTTAGGGGCCGGACGATCCAGGTGCCAAGTTATTTGGCCGCCCGTTACATTACGGCTGGCGCGACATCTGGCCCCTGCACCTCAGGAACGTAGAGTAGGAGCGGCTCGGCAATACCCGCAACGCTACTAACATCATCCAAGGCCCCGGCGCGTGAAACCGCCGGGGCCTTTTCTTTCTCTCCCAATGCCACCTTTTAAGCGCCGCGCGCCGTGAGCTCCACTCTTCTTGTCATCGCGGCCCTTTCTTACGTCGCGATTGAATTGATGCTGGGAGGATCACGCATGGTACTGGCACTCCCGTGTTACGGGGCTCTCGCATTGGCGGCGCTTTTGAGTGCGGGGAGCCTCCCCGGTGCCGTGCTCTCCTGCCACACACGCCGCTGCTTGCTAGCGGCCGCGGTTTTCTTTGGCTACGTGATTGCTCGCGCACTTTTCTCGCCGGCCGAGTATCTCGCGCGGATCGATCTCTATATGGTCTTGGGGGGCCTGATGATCTATGTGCTCTTCACGCTCCATCTCACATCGCCCAGGCTTCGGATGACCTTTGTGATTGTGCTTCTATTGCTCGCAGTCGCCAACTGCGCGATCGGAGCAAACCAATACTTGAAGCAGAAAAACTTCATGCCTTTCGACTTCCTGCCGCGAGTGGATTACGGAAACCGCGCCAGCGGATTCTACGGCTGCCCAAATCATCTGGCTGGGTTCTTGGAAGTGGTCTTCTTCATGAGCCTGAGCGTCGCTCTTTGGAGTCAATGGCGGGTGGCTTGGAAGATTCTTGCCGGCTATGTCGGGCTTGTTTGCACGGCGGGAATCCTCATCACCGGCAGCCGTGGCGGCTATGTCAGCACACTCACCGGTCTGGCGGTGTTTTGCGTCGTGAGTTTCCATCTGGTCGGCAGGCGTTTTCTTCTACATCCATGGCTGCTCCGGGCCGTGGCGGTGTTAGTCGCGCTCGCGCTCGCGTTTGCCGTGTATGCGATTGTTCTGAAAACCGATCTGGCCAATTACCGCGTGCAAACGGCATCGACAGACAGCTCCCTGCGCCTGCTTATGTCTCGATCGGCTCTTCAGCAATTCCTCGTCAATCCCCTCTTTGGCACTGGCAGCGGCACCTATCTTTTTTACGGTCGCCTGTTTCGGTATCCGGAGATGCAACTCGAGACGACATGGGCGCATGACGACATCCTTCAATTCCTCGGCGAGTACGGGATCTTGGGCGTTGCCGGATTCCTCGCCTTTCTCATCTTTCATCTTCGCACCGGCTGGAAGGCGGTCGCCGGTGCTGTCTCTGGAGCTTCGGCTACCTGGCTCAGCGGTAGCAATTCGCTCGCTCTGTCGCTTGCAGCGTTGAGCAGCGTCGCGGCGCTGCTGGTCCACTCCTTTCTGGACTTCAACCTGCATGTTCCGGCCAACACGTTGCTCATGGCGTTTGTTTTTGCGCTCCTCGCGAATCCGGGAGACTCCACTTCGCAGGAACTCGCATCGAATGGCGAAACCGCGCCGCGCTTTTCCCGCGGCGTGCGAATCATCCTGCCCCTGCTCGGCTTGTGGATGCTGGTCGGCGGCCTCCCGACGCTCCCAGCAGAATATTATGGGGAAAGGGCGCGAAAAATCCTGGTGGATGGAGCCGCCTTGCAATCGGAGCCGTCGCTCCGCAATGCCGAGTCATTTGCGACGCGGGCATTGCAGTATGATTCCCGAAACCCGCGGCTCCACTACTACCTCGGCGAGGCGCGGGTGGCTCTTGCCGAAGTGAGTACGGACCCGCCCACCCGCGAAAGACTCTATCTGGATTCGATAGCCGCCTATCGCGATGCGCTGAAACTAACGCCGCAAGACGCCTCCCTGCACGTTCTCGCTGGCGCCTCCCTCGATTCCATCAAGCAATTCGACGAAGCCGACCCACACTTCCAGCGGGCGCTCGCACTTGATCCAAATTCGGGATTCGTCCGCTGGACCTATGCGGCTCACCTTGAGAGTGAGGGAAAGCTGGACGCCGCGGAAGCGGAGTACAAGAACTCCGCCCGCCTCGGGATGGGATGGGCGGCTTACTCCGCCATCGAGCGACTCGCAAAGGATCGAAAGGCGAAAGCCGAGACCGGCGATCCCGCCAGCAAGCCGTCGTCCTAATCCGTTATTTAGCCTTGGCGATTAACTGCACGTCGCAGATTTCGCAGTCACCGACGTACTGAGTCAGTTGAAACTTAAACTCGAGGATGGCCAGCGTGGTGGTGTCCAGAGCGCGGATGCCTTTCTCCCGGAAATGAACCGTGAAGGTCTTTTCCATCGTCTTCCACGCCGAGTTGCTGCCAAAGGTTACTGTCTCATTGATCTCTTCCTTGGTTTCATCCTTGATAGCTTTGGCCGAGCCGCGTTCCCCTTTCTCAAACTTGGTCGGCTTGTTTTCATTGGCTCCCAGGAGCGCCACGGTGCAGGCACCGTTCTGGATGGTTCGGCCTTTGACTTTGAAACTAAGATGATAAGTCGTCCCCGTCTTGAGCGGAAAAAGAAGTTGGCGGATAACAAATGCATCGGCTTGGTGGCTGGCCCCGGCCCACGGCGCGTCGATCGGCACCCATTCATCCAGCCAATAACGGAAGTAATCGGTCGAATACCTCCCATTGACCTCTAACTCAGTCATCTTGAAAACTTTGTTAGGAGAGGGGAAATAACCGGCCTTCAGAACCTTTCCGCCCGTCGGGCTTGGTTCGTCGTCCACGCCGATGTAGGCGTAGAGATTGCCGCGGTTGTTTCCTGGATCGATCGTCCAATTCTCGGGAATCCGAATGTTATCGGCCCACACGTTCACGCCTTTGAGTTCCACGGGCGCGTCGAATTTCGGCTCGGTCGCGGTTCCCTTGTTGAGCGCGAGGGCGACGCGGCCATTGGCCTTGCCGATGAGCAGATCGAAGAGGCCGTCGCCATTGTAATCGGCGGCGTGCGGCGCGACCGGCGTGCCGAGAGTTGCCAGCTTTCCGAAGGTGACCATCGTAGCCAGCGGTAACTCCATGCCGGGCTTCCATCCGCCGGGATTGAGATACACACCTACAGTTCCTTTTCGGTCGCCGACCAGCACGTCGGGTTGCCCGTCGCCGTTCCAATCGGCAACTGTCGGCACGAGTTGTTCGCGCCCGTCGCCGTAACACAGATAGTGGCGCTGTTCTTCGGTGAACTTGGGCTCCGAACCGCTCGATTGATTGAGCAGCACATAGACGGCATTGGCCGAGTAAGAGCCTTCGCCGATGAGTAAGTCCGGCCGTCCGTCCTTATTCCAGTCGTAAGCACAAGGTGCGAATAGGTTACCCCAAGGCCGCTTGCTATTAGTCGGAACGCACGCCTTGGCATAGACAGCGGGTTGCGGGTAACTCGGAGCCGAAGCGTTGCCAGCGTGGTGAATCATTAGGATATCTCCGCCGTAGTTACCGTAGATCAAGTCCGGCACACCGCGGCGGTTCCAATCGAAAAGCGAAATTTTCGGGATTCCATGAGGCCACGTCCATAGCGAGCGATCCCATTTCTCGTCCTTGGCGACGTGTGGAGGAAAGATGGGGACGGTCTCCGCATGGGTAAACTTGGGTTCCGTCTTGGTGCCCGAGTTAATGTAAGCGCGGACGATGCCCGCCGGATCCGCCGTCACCAAGTCGGGAAGCCGGTCGCCATTCACGTCCACAAAATCCACCGAGATTGGCATCTCGAGGCCACCCACCTTGCCGCTCTCGGTGACGGCGTAAGCGGGGCGCCGATTTCCCGCGAGAAAGCCTTGGGCGTCCACGCCGTCCCAGAGGTTTTCCTCGGCCTTGAATTTCGCGAAGTCGCCGTTGACGACGACATTGCTGGTGGAGCCCTGGCCCAAGGCCGATGAGGAGAGGGCGAGAACGGCTCCGAGTGCGACGAAGAATATCGGTTGTGTTTTCATTGAGTTATTCCTTTTCCTTTTCCTCCAATTGAAATTCCAAGTTCCAAATTCCAAACAATCCGGGCAAAGAAATTTGTTTGGCATTTGGAATTTGGAGTTGGAATTTTGCCAGCCTCTTACATTCCCCGCGGCACATTGCGCACCTTTTCCTCCCAGCGCGTAAGCAGATGCACGATGATGTTAGTGCCGAACTTATAAGTATCGAACAGGGCCTTCGGTTCGATGTTACGGAAGTAAAGATTGCGCCGCCACCACATCGCTTCATTCACGGCCACCATCCGGTGCTTCTCATCCCGGCTCAGGTCGATGTTGCCTTTCTGGTCGATGCCAAACTGCCACATGTCTCCGTAGTCGTTGGCGGTGTAGAGCACGGCGATCTCCCCGCCATAACCCATGAGCGCATAAACCGGTTCATCGTAGAAATTGATCCCCGGCGGCACCGCGCGGATTTCGGGGTAATAGGCCTTGGTGAAGATGGCGTGGTTGGGCGGAAGCTTCTGCCAGCGCGGATTGAGCTCCTGCAGCACGCGGAGCATCTCCCGACGAAAGGCGATGTCGAACCGCGAGCGCTCTCCCGGGAGCGAACTGTCGCCCCAGATGCAACCGCCGCTGCGGAGGTACTCCGCGAGGTTCACCAGTTCATCGTTGGTGAGTTGAAAGTCGCGGTGGCCGGTGAACCAGATGAAGGGCGGCCTCTTCGTAAAAATTTCCTCGTTCGATAATACCAAAGGCTCTGCTTGCGGACGCGCACGGATCTTATCGCGGGAAAGTTTGCCGATCACGAAGAGCAAGTTTGGCAGACTGCCGCCTGCGATCTGATCGCCCTCCAGCCGCACCGTGGAATCCCAATCGCCCCCGCCATATTTCGCGAGGTAAGCCGTGAATTCAAACTCGCGACTCTTAAGCGGCATCCCCATGCTGCTCCTGCCGCCCTTGGCCCATGCGCCGGTGAAATTCGCGATCTTCGAGGCGATCTCTTTGCTCAGGCCGGCGCTGGCAGTCGGCGCCGGCGCTTTCAACGACTGCGAGTCGGTTTTTATTTCGAGATTGGGCGGAGCGACGGGCGCGACGTTAAAGGTGCTCTGCGTCGGCACGTTCGTCGCGATGGCCGTGAGCGATGGCAGGCTCGACGCGCTGACCGTGGCAGAGGCGGCGGCGGAAAATTGTGTCTGTTGTTGCATCGTCGGCTGGTCCTGCTTCGGCGGGGCGACCGAAGTATCCGGAGTAAAGAGCCCGCCCGGATCGGCCTCGAAATCCGGTGGCTCCTCGTAACTCTTGATGAGCACCGTGCCGCCGAGAATCACCAGCAGGATGCAATGCACAAACGCGGAGATGGTGAAATAGCGCGCCCTTCCCAACCACAGGAAGAGCGAAGCCCGAGGAAACACGGCGGGCGAAGGGAGAGGGAGGTTTTCGACATTCATCGGGTGAAAGATGGCACACGCGCGGCAGCGATGGGAGGCTTGCGCACATAACCACTAGTTGCGAGTTGGACAAACTCAATCTCCTTCGCTCGGCGGTCGCGAAAAAGAAAGGCTTCCCTCCTCGCTCGGCTGCTCGTTCGCTTCACGCGGCCGCGCCGGCGATCGACTTGATCGAAAATTCCCCGCCGCTCGCGCCCACTCGCGCGCTCGATTGGCGCGTGAGCCGCGACATGATCGCGCCGATCGCGGGCAAGTGGACTTGGCTGAGCACGCGCAGCGGCCATCTCGCGGCTCTTCTTTCCTCCGGCGGCTACAGTCCTTGCCAAACATTCTTCAATAAAAGTAACGCGGACTGTCTCAAACTCTGCCGGCCGTTCGTCGTATCTTTGAAACCGCGGAGTTTCATCCTCAAACAATCCTTCAAAATGAACACTTCCAACTCCACCTCCGAATATCTCCTTCTCTTCCGCGGCAACCAGTGGGATCGCGGCATGTCTCCCGCGCAATTGCAAAAAACCATGTCCCACTTTCTCGCATGGTTTGAACGCCTGAGCGCGGAGGGGACGCTGAAAGCCGGTCAGCCGCTCATGGACGAAGGCCGCGTCGTCTCGGGGAAAAATGGACGCACGGTCGCCGACGGTCCATTTGCCGAATCAAAGGAAGCCGTCGGAGGATATTTTCTGCTCACGGCGGAGAGCCTTGACGAGGCCGTCGCCATCGCGCAGCAATGCCCCATGCTCGAATACGGAACCGTGGTCGAAGTGCGGCCCATCGCCGCGATCTGTCCGACCTTTGAGAATGCGCGGCACCTCGAGCAAGCACTCGCGCTCGCCGATCATCGCGACCCATGAAATCCGATCCCAACCCCACCCATCGTATGATCAAACTCATCCTCATCTGCCTCGCCGCCATCGTCGTCGTACTCCTCATCGTCGTCGCACTTCAGCCGGCCGATTTCCGCATCACCCGGTCTGCGACCGTCTCCGCGCCACCGGCCGTGGTGTTTGAGCAATTCAACGACTTCCACAAATGGGACGCGTGGTCCCCGTGGGCAAAGCTCGATCCCAATGCAAAGAACACCTTCGATGGGCCGCCCACGGGTGTCGGCGCCGGCTTTGCCTGGACCGGTAACAACCAGGTGGGCGAAGGACGCATGACGATCACCGAGAGCCGGCCAAGCGAGCTCATCCTTATTAGACTCGAATTCGTGAAGCCCTTTTCCGCTACCAACATCACAGAGTTCACCTTCCGGCCCGTGGGTAATCAAACAGCGGTATCCTGGACCATGTCGGGCAACAATCGTTTCATGGGAAAGGCGATGGGTCTGATCATGAATTGCGAGAAGATGCTCGGCGGCCAGTTTGAGAAAGGCTTTGCCAACTTGAAGGCGATCGTCGAGCAGCCTGCCAATAGCTAAGTTCCCATCCATATAATCTACTAACCAACCAACACACTGAACCGAACCTAACTCCACAATGCCATGTCTAAATCAACCACATTAGTTCAACCTTATCTCTTCTTCGGCGGCCGCTGCGAGGAAGCGCTCGCATTCTATCGCACCGCCATCGGCGCCGAAACCGAGAGGCTCATGCGATACAAGGATGCCCCCGAACAGCCGCCGGCAGGGATGCTCGCCGAGGGCTACGACAACAAGGTCATGCACGCCAGCTTTCGCGTCGGCGCGACCACACTCATGGCTTCGGATGGATGCGGCAATCCCGAGGATGCCAAGTTCAACGGCTTCTCGCTCTCAATCTCCGTGCGGACCGAGGCCGAGGCCGATCGCATTTTCGCCGCCCTCGCGGAAGGCGGCAGCGTAACGATGCCACTCGGCAAGACTTTTTGGGCGTCGAAGTTTGGCATGCTCACCGACCGCTTCGGCCTTGGCTGGATGATCAACCTCGAACCTTGAAGCTATGAGCAACGTGCGCGTCTTAGTGGGCACCAAGAAAGGTGCGTTTATCTTAACCGCCGATGGCAAGCGGGATAACTGGGAAGTGAGCGGCCCGCACTTTGCAGGCTGGGAGATGTATCACCTGAAAGGTTCGGCCGCGGAGCCAAACCGCATCTATGCCTCGCAGACTAGCAGTTGGTTTGGGCAAGTGATCCAGCGCTCGGATGACGGGGGCAAGACCTGGAACACCGCCGATGGCGCGCCAGTTCCCGGAGGTGTCGAGCCATCCACAGGCCGGAGTAATCGCTTCCTTTACGAGGGCGAAGCCGGCACGCACAAGTGGTACGACGGCACGCAGCATCCGTGGGAGTTCAAGCGCGTGTGGCACCTCGAGCCGTCGCTCACCGATCCTGACACCGTCTATGCCGGCGTGGAAGACGCGGCGCTTTTCAAGACCACCGACGGCGGAAAGTCATGGCACGAATTGCCCGGCCTGCGCGCCGCGAAAGGAGTGCTCTGGCAACCGGGCGCGGGAGGCATGTGTCTGCACACGATCCTGCTCGATCCGCGCGATGCAAAGCGCATTTTCATCGCCATCTCCGCGGCAGGCGCCTTTCGCACGGATGACGGAGGCGCAACCTGGAAGCCGATCAATCGCGGACTCAAGTCACCTTACGAGTTACCCGATCCCGATGCGGAGGTCGGCCACTGCGTGCATCGCATCGCCTTTCACCCATCGCGCCCGGATACCCTCTTCATGCAAAAGCATTGGGACGTCATGCGGAGCGACAACGCCGGCGATGACTGGCACGAAGTAAGTGGCAACTTACCCTCCGACTTCGGCTTCCCCATCGACGTGCATGCGCACGAGCCGGAGACCATCTATGTGGTGCCCGTCAAGAGCGACTCCGAGCATTTTCCGCCGGAGGGAAAGCTGCGCGTCTATCGCAGTAAGTCGGGTGGTAACGAATGGGAGGCGCTGACCAAGGGTCTGCCGCAAGAAAATTGTTTCGTGAATGTGCTGCGCGATGCCATGGCCGTAGATGCTCTCGACGCGTGCGGCATCTACTTCGGCACCACCGGCGGCCAGGTCTATTGCTCCGCCGACAGCGGCGACTCATGGAAAGCCATCGTCCACGACCTGCCCGCCGTGTATTCGGTCGAAGTCCAAACGCTGCCATGATCCGAGTGGTGCTCCCCTATCACCTCCGCAACCTGGCGCGCGTCGGCGATGAGGTGCAGCTGGAGGTCGGAAACCCTCTCACTCTCGGCGCAGTGCTCGATGCACTGGAAGCCAGTTATCCCGTTCTGCGCGGAACCATCCGCGACCATACTACCCTGCAGCGGCGCGCTTTCCTCCGCTTTTTTGCCTGCAAAGAAGACCTTTCCCACGAGCCACCCGATACTCCGCTGCCCGATGCCATCGCCACCGGCGCCGAGCCATTGCTAATCGTCGGAGCCATGGCGGGCGGCTGACCCTAACTTATCCCATGCTAGACACACCACAGATAACCCGGACCACCGCTCAACTGACTGCCATCATCCACCTCACTATTCCGCGGGATGAGATTCGGAACGTCATGGGTCCGGGCCTCAATGAACTGATGGCCGCCCTCGCCGCCCAAGGCACCGCGCCCGCTGGACCATGGTTCACGCACCATCTGAGGAGACCCTCGGAGACCTTTGATTTCGAGATCAGCGTGCCCGTCGCCGTACCCGTCGCCGCCGCGGGCCGCGTGAAGCCGAGCGCATGGCCGGACATGAAGGTCGCGCGGACAATTTACCACGGGCCTTACGAGGGCCTCGCCGGCGCCTGGGGCGAATTCATCGACTGGATCGAGGCCAACGGGCACACGGCGACGCCAGACCTTTACGAGTGCTACGTGACGGGACCGGAGTCGACCCCCGACCCCGCCACCTGGCGCACGGAGCTCAACCAGCCACTGACCTAACGAAGGCGTGGAGCGCGGAGTCTTCTCAAGCTCCTTTTTTTCCGTGTGTTCCGTGTATTCCGTGGACTCCCATTCCCGCTTCAAAGCTAATGGGCAATCTGTTGGACGCACCACACCAGGGGTCCGGAAAAACAGACCTTTCGTCCGCCGGTGAAAGCAGCCAACTTCCAAGACGATCACCTTCACCGCTACTGCCATGAACGACCCGATAGCCACGCCCGAGAAACCCGAATTCCTCCTCCTCTTCCGCAATACTCAGCTCGAGAAGCGTCTCTCGACCGAGGAGATCCAGGAGGCGATGCGGCGGCTCAATGAGTGGCTCGGACGCTGGTCGGAGCGGGGACAGATGAAGGCGGGGCAGCCGCTCGGGGATGAAGGCAAGGTGATCTCTGGGACGAGGCAGCGCGCGGTGGCGGATGGGCCGTTTGCGGAGGCAAAGGAAGCGGTGGGCGGTTACGTGCTGGTGGAGGCGGCGGATTTCGAGGAGGCGATGAAGATCGCCGGCGAGTGGCCGCTGCTGGATTACGACGCGACGGTGGAGGTGCGGCCGGTGCTCAAGCAGTGCGCGACCATGGAGCGGCTGGGCATGCAACTCACGCCGCTCGGTGCTTGAGGCCGTGAGCGCGCCGAGCGCGGAGGTATCGCGCATCACGGAGCGGCTCTTCCGCGAGGAAGCGGGGCGGCTGGTGGCGACCTTGACGCGGCACTTTGGCGTCGAGCACCTGCAGCTCGCGGAGGATGTGGTGCAGGAGGCCCTCGCGCGCGCGCTGCGCGTCTGGCCGTTTTACGGCGTGCCGCAAAATCCGGCGGCGTGGCTCACGCAGACGGCGAAGAATCTCGCGCTCGATGTCATCCGCCGGGGGAAATCTTTTCACGAAAAGGAAGCAGCGATCGTCGCATCGCTAGAGCACAGCGAGACCGACGCGGGCTTTGAGGAAGGCGAAATCCGCGACGACCGGCTGCGGCTGCTCTTTGTGTGCTGCCATCCGCACCTCGCGCAGGAGGCGCAGGTGGCGCTCGCGCTTAAGACGCTGTGCGGCTTTAGCACGGTGGAGATCGGCAAGGCGTTTCTCACCACCGAGGCATCGATCGCCAAGCGGCTCACGCGCGCCAAGCAGCGGCTGCGCGACGACGGGATCGCGTTTGAGATTCCCAGCGGCGCGCAATTGTCGGCGCGGCTGGAGGCCGTGTTGCAAACGCTCTACCTGCTCTTCAACGAAGGCTACAAGGCGTCCGGCGGCGAGCGGCTCGTGCGCGAGGAACTGTGCTCCGAGGCGATCCGCCTGATGACGTTGCTCGTCGAGCATCCGGCGGGCAATGAGCCGCCCGTGCATGCGCTGCTGGCGCTCATGCTCTTCAACGCGGCGCGGCTCGAGACTCGCGTGGATGCGGAGGGCCATCTGCTCCGCCTTGAGGAACAGGATCGCACGAAGTGGAACGATGAGACGATCGGCCGCGGGATGCAGCATCTGAGCCGATCGGCGGCCGGCGACGCACTGAGCGAATATCACCTGCAAGCCGGCATCGCGGCCTGCCACTGCGCGGCGCGCGATTACGCCTCGACGGATTGGCCGCAGATCCTCGCGCTCTACGACCGGCTCGTGGAAATCGATGACTCGCCGGTCGTCGCGCTCAACCGCGCCATCGCCGTGGCCCACATGCATGGCCCCGCCGCGGGCATCGCCGCCGTCGAAGCGATCCGCGACCGCGGCAAGTTGGAGTCCTATTACCTGCGCTACGCCGTGCTCGGGGAATTCGAAGCGCGGATTGGCCGGCTTACGGCGGCGGCGGATCTTTTCGAGCGTGCCCTGAAACTTGCCGACACCAAGTCGGAGCGTGCCTTCCTCTCGAAACGGCTGCACGACTGCCGCGCCGGGGAATGAGTTGCAAAAAAATTGAGGGCGGTCTCACCCGGACGCGGAGGTTTGTTGCGCTTACCACTTCGCGAGCTGGCTGGGGAAGCGGCAGCGCTCGCAATCGCTCGCGTCGCGCATGCAGAAGTCTTCGTAGATTTGCAGCAGGCCCTGTTGCTGCGCGGCGGTCTTGAGCATCGCGCGGCGCAACGGGCTGTCGCCAAAGAGGCGCTGGGCGGCGGTCTCCACGCGGCGGTTGCCAAGCACGGCGGGCACATTTTTGCAGCCGATCCAGCGCTGGGGATCGGCGGCGATGGCGAGCGGAAAGAAGACGTTGAGGAGCATCTCGGTCACACGCGATTCGCCGACCAAGGCCATGCGGCTCGCGGAAGGTTTGGAGGAGACGGTGTAATGCGCATCCCAGTATTCGTCGCTGAGCTTCGCGAAAAATTCGTGGATCGCCTCGGGTTCGCAGGCATCGCTGAGCGCGCGGACTTTAGGAAAATGCCGCACGATCTGCGCGAGCGCGGCGAGCCTGCGCTGCGGATGATTGGCTGGACGCTGCCCGCCGAGCCGCCACAGGCCTGGCGCGAGCGCGAGCCGCTCGAATTCCGCGCGCCGCTGCCACCACGCTTCCCACAGCCCGCGGAGATACGAGCGCGTGGATGAATCAAACGCGGCGAGATCCGTGGCGCCGAGAAATCCGGCGACGCCGAAGAGCAGCGCATCCGCGTCGCCTTTGCGCAGCAGTCGCAACGGCAGGCGTTGCGCGAGCAGGGTGAAGGGGAGCTTGTTATTTTTGTAGCCGAGCGTGACGGCGAGCGCCTGGTAGAGCGCTTCGTCCGCGCCGTGCAGTTCGCCGAGCCGCGCGAGCGCGGCAGCTTTCCGCTTGAGTCGAAACTGCGCGGCTCCGAGCAGCACCTCGCGCACTTTCTCCTCCGGCAGCTCGCGCAGCGGGGCAGTGCAGCGGCCGGGCTTGGCTTCGGGCTGCGGGTTGGCGGGCTCTTCGCCGAGCCGCGCCACATCGAGCAGCACTTGCGGCACGAGGCGGTGGCGGGAAGTGCGAGTGAAGAATTCCGCCTCGCTGCGCTGCGTGAAGACGTGCAGCACCACGCCATCGTAGTTCGGATTCTCGGCGTGGCCGTGTCGCTCCCAATCGCGCGCATCGGGATCGAGTTCGATGCACCCGCGCACGGGCTCGCCGTCATTCGTCGCGATGGCCGCCTCCGCGAAGTCCGGCCCGGCCTCGCGATTCCATACACCGAATTGCACGATGCGCAGCGAGTCGCCCGCCGTCGTCGTGAAGTCGCGCCCGAAATCACCCGCGAACCAATGCGCCTGCAACTCGTGTTCGGAAAAATGCCGCGGCACGCGCAGCAGCGGCTCTTCACGAAATGCGGAGTCGCACAGTGCGGAATATCGGTGCGCCAGTGTCATGCTTTGAGCGTCCCCCAGCGCCGGTGCAGAAAGCGCTCCCACGGCGAGAAGAGTATCTTATCCGCCAGCAAACCGATGAGGATGATCACCAGCATGACGCCGATGACTTGATCCATCGCGTTGAGATCGCGCCCAAAGTGCAGGAGCTGGCCGAGGCCGAAGCCGCTGAGAATGCTGACGTAGATTTCCGCGGCCATGAGCGAGCGCCACGCAAAGGCCCAGCCTTGTTTCACGCCGCTCACGATGAAAGGTAGCGACGCCGGCAGGATCACTTTGATCCAAGTGTGCAAGCCTCGCGAACCCATGGTGCGCGCGGCGCGGGCGAAGATCGGCGGCACATTGCGCACGCCATTGTCGGTGGCCAGCGCCACGCTCCACACGGTGCCCATCACCACGACGAAAAGCATGGCCGCCTCCGTCTGCCCGAGCCAGATGATCGCGAGCGGCACCCAGCACACGCTCGGCAGCGCCTGAAGCCCGAGTCCCAGCACGCCGATGGTGTCGCTCGCCCACTGAAAGCGCGCGGTAAAGAGACCCAGCGGCACGCCGATGGCCACGCCGATGAAGTAGCCCGCCAGCAGCCGCTTGGTGGTGGTCCACAGCGCCTCGAAAAGCGTGCGATCCTCCACCGCGGAACGCAGGTAAAGCCACACCTGTTCCGGCGGCGGCAGGATCATGGGCGACCATCTCTTTGTGAGCGCGAGGCCATGCCAGATGCCGACGAGGGCGGCGAAAAAAAGGAACGCGGTGAAAGCGCGCTTCATAAACTGCGCGCGGGCGCGAGAATCCGGGGAGCGCCCGCGTCCCGCGGGCTGGTCGCGGCGTCCTCGCCGCGACGAACTTTCCAAACCGCGCGGATCGGCAAGAGCTCTGCACCTCGAAGACCCGCGAGCATGTCTTCGCGGCGCGGAGTTCTTGCCGAAGCGGACGCCCTGAGAAAGTTCGTCGCGGCGAGGACGCCGCGACCAACACGCGGGACGCGTGTGCTCCCCGATCTCATATCTGGAAGTCATCCCCGCGCGGCGGCGTACCGGCCGTTTTCAGCGCGCGGGTGATCTCGGCGGCGTGGTGGGCGAGGCTCGCGCTGTTGATGTCCCGCGGGCGGGGCAGGTCGATCTTGAATTCCCCGCAGATGCATCCCGGATGCGGCGAAAAAATCACGACCCGATCGCCGAGGCACACGGCTTCGCGGACGTTGTGAGTGACGAAGACGATGGTCTTTTTGCGCGCCGCCCAAATCTGCTGAATGTCGCCGTAGAGCTGCTCGCGGGTCATGGCGTCGAGGGCGGAAAAAGGTTCGTCCATGAGCAGCACGCGCGGATTGGGAGCGAGCGAACGGGCGAGGGCGGCGCGCTGCTTCATGCCACCGGAAAGCTCATGGACATTGGATCGGGCAAACTTTTCCAAACCGACGAGCTGGATGTAATACATGGCCACCTCGAGCCGCTGCGGGTCGGTGAGGCCGGGCTTGAGCTTGAGGCCAAAGAGCACGTTGCCGAGCACGGTGAGCCACGGAAAAAGCGCGGGCTCTTGAAACATCACCATGCGGTCGCGGCCTGGCTCGATGACCATCCTGCCCTCGGCCATCACCGCGCCCTGGTCGGGCATCTCGAGTCCTGCGATCATGTTGAGCAAGGTCGATTTGCCGCAACCGCTCGGGCCGAGAAGGCACACAAATTCTCCCTCCTCCACGCTCAGCGACACCTGGTCGAGAGCGTGCGTCTCCACCACTCCGGCGCGGAACCATTTCGAGATGCGATCGATCGAGAGCTTGAGCGGCCGGATCACGCGCAGCTCTTCGGCGACGGTACTCATGGCGGGGATTTCATAATGACGAATGACGAATGACGAGATCAGTAATTCGAGGTTCGTCATCATTCATCATCATCACGTCATTGGTCATTCGTCATTCGTCATTCGTCATTGGTCATTGGTCATTGGTCATTGGTCATTGGTCATTGGTCATTCGTCATTCTTCTCACGAGCCGCTCGATCCCGCCTGCGCCGCGCAAGAAACCGACGCTCTGCGCCTCGACCAGCAGCGTGGCGAACTGCCCGCTCGCGATGTCGCTCGTGAAGGTGAGCCGCGGCCAGGCGTGCTCGACGAGTTCCGCTTTGAGCTCGCGCTTGCTCAGCGTCTTGATGGCTGCACGCACGAGAGCCTGCGCCTCGGCCGGATGCTCATTGATCCACCGCGTGAGCTCGGCATGCGCGGCGACGAACTTTCTCGCGAGCTCCGGCTGCTCTTTCAGAAACTTCACGCTCGAAGCGAGCACGGTGGTCAGCGCGTCCTTCTGCTCGAGAAATATTTTTCCGGCCGCCTCCAGTTCGAGCCGCGAGACCCACGGTTCCACGGCCCACGCGGCGTCGATCTTGCCCGCAAGGAAAAGTGGAAGCTGCTCAGGATTTTCCGTGGGCGCCACCAGGACATCGCCGCCGATTTGCGTGATGCGGAAGCCCTGCCGCTTGAGCCACGCACGCGCCGCCACGTCCTGGGTATTGCCGAGCTGCGGAGTCGCGAGCTTGCGGCCTCGGAAGTCCGCCGGCTGCGAGATGCGTCCGTCGGCCTGCACCACCAACGCCGCGCCCCCGGTGGCGGCGCCCGCGATCACGCGCACCTCCTCGCCGTTCGATCGCAGGTAAGCATTGAGCACCGGGTTGGGCCCAACATAAGTGAGGTCGATCGACCGCGAGAAGATGCCCTCCATCGCCGAGGGCCCGGCATTGTAGGAATACCAAGCGATCTTCACCCCCGGCCCGAGCCTCTCCTCAAACCATCCCCTTTCCCGCCGCGAAAGCTCTGAAGCCACCAACGCCTGCGCGTGCGTGATATTTGGAAAATGCCCGACGCGAATGACCGTCTCTGCACGAAGCGTAGTGGCCACGAGTGCGGCGGCGAGAAATGAGAAGCGTAACATGCGATCGAGATGGTAACTGATGGCAGGAGAATTGGCCATCCACTCGATCGCCCGGATTCAAACACAGATTACGCAGAAATCTTGTCTCTGCGTCCTCCGTGCCTCCGTGTTTAAATTGCAGCCCGCCCCGCCGGGCCGGAAGTTCATGCATTTGCAGTAACGACACGATAGCTCGTCCGGCCGCGGTCAAGCCGATGATTTCAAATTGCTGCACCTCAAAGTGCGTTTCCCAGTTTTCATGACGCGGGTGAAAAAGGAGTGCCGGACGCCCGCCGACCGGGTCGATGCCCGCGAGGTTCGGTCCCTTGTGCCGATTGCACCGGTGGCAGGCGAGGGCCAGGTTGTAGAATGGCGACTAGATCGCCCAGGACAATCAGGGCGTCATATTCTTCGGTCTCCGCTGGCGTCAATTGGCCCTCACTGGCCCGCTCTCCCAACTCATCCAGGCGTGCTTGCGTCAGCGGATCGGCCGGGGCGGCGAGCAACGCTGTCGCACTCTCGGAGTAAGGCAACGCGCCACAGGAGCGCTGGCGCGTTCCAGCGTCGCTTGAGTGGTCGACATGGCGCGAGAATAGCGAACGGACATCGCCCCGCAAGGCCCTCCACGAAAGGTTCGGAAACCGCGGGAACGCGCGGCGAGCTTTCCCCAACCAATGCGAGGTCGCGCTCGGCGACGCGGACTGCCTCCTCTCAACCTTACCCACGCCGTCGTTGCGAGCCGAGCAGGACGCACAGCCCAAAGAGACACAGCGCACCCGTCGCCGGTTCGGGGACGGCGAAGTTGCTCAAGGTCACACTTTTTCCCGAGCGCGTGACGGCGAAGGTTCCGTTGCTATCCGCGGTGGCGACGCGCCCATTCACCACGTTGCTGAAATCCCCGGCGATGGCTTGATTGGAGGTCACGATGGTGAAGGAGTCCGCCGGCGCGGCCAGGAAGCCATTGATGAATTTCACGCTCAGCGTCCCGGCCAGCGTCAGCGGCACGCTGCCCGCCTCGCTCAACAAATCATACTGCGAGCTCTGGACCGTGCCGCCGATCTCGATCTGCAAATCGGACGTCACGCCCAGACTCAGATCGCCCGCGATCGTCAGCATTCCCGCCGACGAGCCGGGCGTGATCGTGCCCCCGTTGGCGACGTTAGCGGTGATGGCTCCCGCCCCGGCAAGCGAGCCACCGGCGATGTTGATCGTGTTGCCGGCCGTGACCGTGATGCTGCTTCCTGGACCGACTTTGGTAATGCCATCAGTCTGCGTAAAACCTGCGGCAATGCTGAGCGTGCCGCCATTCCTGGCGTTGAGCGTGCCGGCATTGGAAAAACCTCCGGTGATGGAAATGGTCTTGCCATTGGTATCCGCGCTAATCGTGCCCTTGTTCACAAGACTATCGGAGCTAAAGAGACTCTGAATAAATCCACCCTGCGTCCCGTGGACAAGGATCCCGGCGCCGATAGTCAACGTCGCCGCCGAAAAGCCGTCGAGGACTTGAAGATGGTTGTCGCTGTTGGAGCCTCCAAAGATCACCTCACCGTTGCCACCCAAGGTCTGCACGCCGCGGTCGAAACCGAGATAGGAGCCGAAGCTGCCGCTGTTGCCCAAAATAATTTTCGCATTGCTCAGGAGGCTAAGCCCATTCCTCACGGTGAGTCTTGCACCGTTGGCGGCGAAGTCCGCGCCCAAGGAGACCCCATCCAAGACTGCGCCATTGTTTTCAGGAATGGAGAGTCCGGCACCGTCCGAACCGGTCACCGTTCCTCCAACGATTGATCCGCCGGCCAAGTTCCACGAACCGGTGGCGGCGTTAAGCGCCAGTGTGACGCCGGTATTAGTCAGCAGCCCATTGAGGTTCACGGTGCCTCCGGAGCGGTTTAAAACACCCAGGCCGGCCAGGGAAAATGTGCCTCCGAGATTGAGGATCCCAGTGCCGGATACCGCCAGCGTTCCGCCGAGATTAGTCCAATGCGTGAAATCAATGGTGAGAGTTCCCGCCGAAGTGGAAACGGTGCCTTGGTTTGAGAAGTTTCCATCAATGGTTAAGGACTTGCCGACAGTGTCTGTGCTGATCATCCCTTGGTTGAGGATGCTGTCGGACTGCCACTGTGCGCGAATGCCTGCATTTTGTGTGGGGTGAATGGTGATTCCCGGCGCAATTGTTAGCGTGGCTGCTCCGGCCTTTGTGCCGTCCCCCTGCGCCGCAATCGAAGAGACTTGGCCGGAGCCACCCAACGTCTGGGCTCCGCTCAAAAAGGATAAGCCTTCAACCGCCACGTTGGCATTGTTGGTAAGTGTTAATCCATTCTTTACGGTAAGGGTGCCTACGCCTGTGCCGAAGTCAGAGGCCAAAGTCACGCCGTCGAATGTTCCGCTATTGCCCACACTCAATATTAGCGCCGCGCCGTCCGAGGCGCTGAGCGTTCCGCCCTTCACCGTGCCTCCAACCAAATTCCACGAACCCGTGCTCGCGTTAAGCGCGAGCACGCTTCCCGTGTTGTCGAGGATTCCGTTGAGGTTGACCGTTCCGCCCGTGCGGGTAAACGGCCCTGCGCCAGCCAAAGAAAAGCTGCCGCCTAGATTGAGCACCCCAGTGCCGGAGACCGCCAGCGCGCTGCCATTACCGCTCCAATTAGAGGCGTAGATAGTCAGCGTTCCTGCCGGAGCGGAGAGAGTGCCCCGGTTTGAGAAGTTTCCATCTATGATGAGAGTCTGCCCGGAGGTATCCGCGCTAATCGTTCCCTGATTAAGCATGCTGTCATAACTAAGGCCGCCGTGAATGTTGGCGTTTTGTGTCACGTGAATGGCCACTCCTGAGCCGATGGATACCGTTGCCGCTCCCGCTTGCGTGCCGTCCCCCGCCACCTGAACGAAATCATTGAGTCCTGTGAACAGCACTTGGCCCGATCCCGCAACCGTGTGTGTTCCAGATTCGAAGCGCAAGGCCGAGGCAGGCCCGCCGATCGTCACCTTTGCGTTGTTGGTCAAAGACAGGATGTTTTTCACAAAGAGCTGACCATCGGGAACGGACAGATCCATTCCCAACGTGACACCATCGAGCCCGCCACTATTATTTCCATTGGCCGAGACGCTGAAGGTGCCCGGCCCGCTCACGGTGCCGTTTTTAATTATCCCGCCACCGAGGATCAAAGAGCCGTTGCTGCCAACCTGAATGGAAGTGTTGGTGATCATGCCGAAATTGTTCACTCGGTACTTCCCTGCATCGACTTTCAAGCCCGTGTTTGCTGTGAATGATCCGGCACCCTGTGTGAGCGTGGCGTTGGAGGAATTGATTGTGAGTTGCTCGACGGTGGTATTGGTCCTGAGCGTCACGGTGTACGCTGCGCCAATGGCATCGATCGCCGCATCATAAGTAACGACGCCGCCGTTGCCGTTATTGGGGAAGCCGCCTTGCGCGGGGGAGTTGGTCCAGTTTGCGTCCACATTCCAAGAGCCGCTCACGGGCGCGGCCCAAGTCGAGACGACGGCAGCGCCGTGGGCGGAGACCGCGAGGGCGAGGATGGCGGCGCAGGCGGCGGAGAACGAAGACATGCGGCGCTGCCGCGATTGCCGAGCCGGGGAGCTCATGATGTGTGCGTTCATAGCCGGTGATTGCTGGGGTGGTGTCGCCTTGGAAGCCATGCGTTCCGCACTTCGAATCTTCCGGAGCGCGCTCGCTGTTACCCGCTCCAATCTGTGATGTCAATTCGCCTCCGCTCATCAGTGTGGACCTTGCTCCATGCGCCCGCCAGAGCCACGTTGGTGGCCATGCACAAGCTTGCTTCCGTCGCGGCCCTCGCCTCCGCGTTGCTCATCGTCGTCTCGCAGTCAACATCGCTTGCCGCGCTCAAGGGCGGCAAAGCCATGGAGCAGGAGTGGCTCGAAGTCGATGACCTTCTCCGTAGAGCCGACAGCGTGGAGCTGCGCAAGATCTCGCCGCGGGTGCTTCGGCTCGCGGAGTGGCTCCTGCAGGAGAAGGGCGATGCAGTGGCGCGGCGTTACTTTGAAAAGGGCGTGGAAGGCAATGCCTGGGATTTGCAGCAGCAATTGACGCTCGGCGAACTCCTCGCCCGCCAAGGCCAGCCCGCGGCGTTGCGGCAAAAGGCGGAGATGGTCTTGCGCGTGGGCGAAGATGACGACGTGCTGCGGCGCGCGACCCGGCTCCTCGGGCGCCCGTTGCCGGAGGAGCCGACTCCGTTTTCAAAAATCAAAGACACCGGACCGACTTTGATCCTGGCGCCGGTGGGCGACCTGAGCCTCTTCGCACTGCACGACCTTTGCGCGGCTCTCTCCAAGCGGCTCCCCATCGATGTGCGCGTCGCCTCCATCGAGGTCGCGCTCCCCGCGGCGGCGCGAAACTTCAAGACGCAATGGCTGACTCGGACGCGCGAGCAAATCCTCGCCACCATGCGCGAGAAACCGGAGGCGCGGCGGCAATGGGAACTCATGGGTTTCACCGCCGAGCGCATCCGAAACAGTGACGCCGCGGTGATGGGGCTGGTGCGCAAGACCACCCGTGCGGAGCAGGGCGCGGCAGGCGAGGAAGCCTTCGATGCGATGATCTCGGACTATGAACATGCAAAGCAGTGGGACGTTGGCCAAATGCTCGCCGCGCTGGAACCCGTGGTCGGCGACAGATTGTGGTCGGGGCTGATGGTGCTGGGCGTCACTCCGCTCGATCTCTTCGGCGGCAAGAGCAATTATCTTTTCGGCGTTGCCGCCACGGGCCGTTACCTTGGGCTGATTTCGCTGCACCGCTTCCGCGCCGAATTCAACGGCGAGGCGCCGAAACGCGAACGCCTCATCGAGCGCGCGCTCAAGCAAGCGTTCTCGTCCATCGGCCACATGCTCGGAGTGCCGCGCTGCAACACGCCGGAATGCGTGCGAGCCTATCCCCAAAGCCTGGTCGAGCATGACCAAAAGCCCACCGCGCTCTGTCCGGAGTGCCGCGCCGGAATGGAGAAGGCGCTCGGAAAAAAGTTGCCGCCCGACTGACTTCGGCAAAGGACAAATCCGGCAGCCGGCCAAAGGCCTGCACTTTCCCAACGTCACGTTGATCGGCATCGTCAATGCCGATCTCTCCCTGCACCTGCCCGACTTCCGCGCCGGCGAGCGCACTTTCCAACGGCTCACGCAAGTTGCCGACCACACCGGTCGCGCCGCGTGGAGAGCGAAGGCTTCGTGCAAAGTTTTACTTCCTTCAGCCCCTCGATCCAATTCGCGCGGCATCACGACTTCGACGGATTGTGGGAGCAAGAGATCGAGTTTCGCCGGCAGTGGGATTATCGCCCTTCTCGCATCTCGCGCTCGTGCTCGTGCGCAGCCAGCACCAGGAATGCGCCCGCTTCTCTGCCGAGACGCTCACCGCGGGCTTATTAACCAGTTACGCGAAACTTACTAGGGTTGAAGTGCCTCACACCATTTCCGCCACATGGCGCGATAGGCATGCTCCACATTGCGGGCAAAGCGCGGAGCGTCCATGAGCGGCGAGGCTCTCATGCGCTCGCGAAGGCTCCCGCGCAGAGAAGCCAATCGCGGCAGATCCTTCGCCAACCCCGCTGCGATCCCGACATAGGAATCTTCCGAGTCGGCGGCCAATTCCTCCAAACCGATGACAGATAGCAGACTCAGGCCCGCGCGCGCGATCGGCGCCTGGCCCGTGAGCGTCACGACCGGCACACCCATCCACAGTGCGTGGCACGTCGTGGTCATGCCGTTGCAGGGAAAGGGATCGAGGCCGATGTCGATCTGTCCGTAATCCCGCAAGTGCGCGGCTAGCGGGCGCCGCGCGGCAAAGCTCACGCGCTCGGCTGCCACTCCGCAACCGGCGAAGATTCCGCGCACCCGCTCGCGGCTCGTTCCTTCGGGGCACGCCATCGAGAGCCGCGCTCCTGGGACCATAGTAAGTACCCGCGCCCAGCAGCGCAGGACGGTCTCGTTCACCTTGCCCACATTTTGAAACGAACCAAAAGTAACATGCCCAGCCTGCAAGGCCGGGAGTGGAGTAACATCGGGAAAGTCCGCGACAGGTCGATAACAACACCAACTATCCGATAATCTCACCGCGCGCTCGGAACCCGCTGCTTCGCTCCCGGGCGGATCCATCCACGCATCGGTAAAATGGTAATCGATCTCCGCGAGCCCCGTGCTGCCGGGGTAAGCAAGCCATGAGACTTGGATGGGAGCGGGTTTGCATCCAAAGGCCGGAAGCCGGTTATTCGCCGAATGCATCGCGAGATCGACCAGGATATCGATTCCATCCTCTCGAATCACTTCCGCCAGTCGCGCATCGTCCAAGAGGAGCACCTCGCGCCACACATCGGTGGCGCTCCGAATGCACGTAGTGCCCGCATCGGGCCGCGGCGTGCAGGAGTAACAAAAGACTTCCACTTCCCGGCGATCATGCGCTTCGAGCAAAGGCAGGATAAAGAAGAACACCGGATGTGTGGAGAAATCCGGCGAGACATAGCCCACCTTCAACCGGCGTGACGGCGTGCGTTCGTTTCCGTGGGGGCGAATGCCGGTCCGGAGCGGAGCGGCGTGTCGTTCGCTCCACCGGGCTTGTTCAGCTTGGATGCCTCTGGCGTCGAAAAGTGGGCGAAAGTATAACGCATAAATCAGATTGCTATGAAGCGATGCCGAGCCGGGACTTAGGTTCACCGCGGCGCGATAACATTGAATCGCCTTCTCGGGCAGGCCCTGGTCTTTCAGGGCATTTCCCAAGTTACTGTGGGCGCCTGCGTAATCCGGCTTCAATCTCAATGCGGTTTGGAAAGCATCGACAGCCGCGTCCAACTCATTCTTTTCTACAAGAGCGCCGCCAAGGTTATTGTAAGCGACCGCCGAATCCGGCGTGAGGCGGATGGCTTCGCGGTAAGCCGCGATGGCTTCATCGAAGCGACCGATTTCCCACTGCGCATTACCGAGAACAATGTAAGCATCGACGAAATCCGGGTTCAACCTTAGCACGGCGCGACATGTCGCCACCGCCTCCTCGCGCTTCCCTGCCATCAAGAAAACATTGGCGAGACTATATCTGCTTGGAATAAAAATCGGGGAGTAAACAACGGCCGCCTCATAGGCGGCAATCGCGTCTTCGAGCCGGCCTTGGTCTTGAAATACGTTGCCCAAGTTGTGATAAGCTTCAGCGAAATCCGGCTTCAAACCAAGCGACGCTCGATAAGCGTCGATAGCCTGCCCGCTCTTCCCGAGAGCTTCGCAAAGAATACCAAGCAGATTGAAATAACCTTCTGCCTTTGGATTGATCGCAATCGCACGGCTCACCAGCCGCAATCCAGTATCGTTCTTTCCGACGCGGCTCGCGATCAACGCCAGCAGGTAAAGAGCCTCCGCACGATCCGGTTGCCGCATCAGCACCTGCCTGCCTACTGACTCCGCTTCTGCCAGGCGCCCGGCCTCAAAGTGCGCGAGGCCGATCTCCAATGCCCTCTGGATAGTTGCCTCCGGCGTTGGTTCATTCACACCACTTACGCCACATCGTTCGAAAGGCATCCTCCACGTTGCGCGCAAATCTCGGCGCGTCCATCAGCGGTGAGCTGCGCATCCGCTCTCGCAAGGTTGCCCGCGTCTCAACCAGGCGAGGGATGTCGCTCGCAAGCTCGCCCGCAATGCGCACATAGCGCTCTTTGTTATCTCCGACCCACTCCCGCATCCCGATCGTGGTGAGAATACTTAGTCCCGCTCGCGAAAAAGGCGTCGCGCCATTCAACGTGATTACCGGCACACCCATCCACAGCGCGTGGCACGTCGTCGTCATTCCATTGCAGGGAAAGGAGTCCAGAGAGATATCGATGTGCTGGTAAAGTCGCACGTAATCTTCCCACGCGCGGAAAGTAACAAACTCGATGCGGTCGGCGGCGACTGCATGAGCGTCGAACATTCCAATAACCCGCGACCGGCAATCACCTTCCGGGCATAACATCAGAAGCCGGGAGGCCGGCGTGCCCGCTAGCAAGCGCGCCCAACATTCCAACACCGATGTATTCACTTTGCAGAAGTTATTGAGCGATCCAAAGGTGACATGGCCTGCTTCCAGCGCAGGCGCTTTGGCGACTTCGGGAAAGTCTCCGATCGGGGAATAACAGCACCACGCATCCGGCAGGCGAATCGGCCGCTCGCAAAAAGAGCCACCCTCATCGGCTTGAGGATCCATTTGTGCGTCGGTCAGGCGATAGTCCATGGTTTCGAGACCCGAGCCTGCCGGATAGGCCAGCCACGAGACTTGCACGGGCGCAGGCTTGCGGGCAAAGGCCGGCAGGCGGTTGCCAGCCGAGTGCATCGTGAGATCCACAAGAATATCCACCCCGTCGGCGCGGATCAGTTCAGCAAGCGCCGCGTCGGAGACTGCCGACACGTCGCGCCACGCATTCGCGCATTTCCGGAAACGCTCAGTCACATCGTCCGAGCGCCAAACACTCGAGTAACAATAAACTTCGAGGCTCGCGGAATCGTGAGTTTCAAAGTATGGAATCACAAAGTAAGAGATAGGGTGGTTGCAAAAATCCGGAGATACAAAGCCCACTTTCAACCGCCGCGCGAGGTCGCGGGAATTGCGGTGAGGCGCTCGGAATGCCCGGAGCGGCCAGGCATGCAGCCGGTTCCAGGACGTTTGCTCCCGATGCACTGCGCCGGCCTCACAGTCGGGAGAAAACTGCAGGCTGAAAACGAGGTTGCTATGCGCTATGGCGTTATCCGGCCTTAGGACCATGGCGCGGCGATAACTTTCCATCGCGGCTTCGAGTTCTCCCTGATCTTTCAAGGCATTACCCAGATTGTTATGCGCCTGAAGGTAATCCGGCTGGACCGCGATCGCGCGCCGATACTCCGCGATCGCGAGCGCCGAGTGGCCCTGCCACATGAGCACGCTTCCAAGATTGCTAATAGCATCGGGATAGTCCGGCTTAAGACGAAGCGCGGCGCGATATTCCGCGATAGCTGCATCCGCTTGGCCCTCTCGCACCAACACATTGGCAAGGTTATAACGCGCTTCGGCAAAGTGCGGATTGGCCGCGATCGCGCCGTGGAACGCCCTCTTCGCTTCCTCCCACTTGCGCTGCTCCGCCAGCACGCTGCCCAAATTGTTGCAGACCGCGGCGTCATCCGGGCTCAAGGCGATTGCAGCACGGTAAGAGGCAACCGCCTCATCCAACCTGCCGGAGTCTGCCAGCACATTGCCGACACTACCATGTGCCGACGCATAGCTGGGATTCAATCGGAGCGCCGCGCCGAACGCGGCAATCGCACGGTCGTATCTGCGCTGAGAATGAAAAATAGAGCCAAGCGAACAATGTAACTGCTCGGCCCTCGGCTTCACCGCGATCGCACGACCAACCAATCTTTCAGCCAGCTCATGCTTTCCCGTCCGCTGCGCGATACATCCCAACATGTGGAGAGCGTCCACCTGATTGGCATCGCTCCCAAGAACCTTTCGGCAGCCTGCCTCCGCCTCCCCGAGCCGTCCTGCCCTGAAGTGTTCCTCGGCGATTGCCAGCTCTTCCGCGATAGCTTCGGAATTCATGCGGTCGCACACCATGTCTGCCATATCTGGCGGTAAGCATGTTCCATATTGCGGGCAAACCGCGCCGCATCCATGAGCGGCGACTCCTGCATTCGCTTCCGTAGCGAGCGTCGCGTTTCCGATAGTCGCGCGGGATCATTAGCACACCGCGCCGCCCGCTGGACGTAGTCTTCTTCCGTCCCGGCCACAAATTCCGCGAGCCCGACCGTGGAAAGCAGGCTCAGACCCGCGCGCGAGACGGGCATATCTCCGGGTAACGTAAGCACGGGCACTCCCATCCACAGCGAGTCGCAGGCGATCGTCATGCCATTGCAAGGGAAAGGATCGAGAAGAACGTCGATGCGTTGAAAGACGCGCAAGTAATCGGGTCTCGAAAGATAGGTGATGAATTCGACGCGATCGGCTGTTACTCCGCCTTTCTCGAAGATACCGAGGATCCGCAGCCGGCTGTATCCTTCCGGACAAGACATCAGCAATCTGGAGCCGGATGCCGCGCACAACACCCGTGCCCAGCAACGCAGAACGGAATCCGTGACTTTCGATAACTTATTAAGTGAACCAAAAGTAACATGCTCCGCCTGGATGGCTGGAAGCTCGCCGACTTCCACCTTACCAAGTGGCTGATAACAACACCACGAATCCGGCAGCCGTATCGGGCGGTCGTAAGACGAGGCCTCGTCTTCTCCCGCCGGCTCGATGTAAGCATCCGTCAGATGATAGTCGATGGTTTCCATGCCTGTGCTCCCAGGATAAGCCAGCCATGACACCTGGATGGGAGCGGGTTTGAGCGCGAAGGCAAGGAGGCGGCTGTTTGCCGAGTGCATGGTAAGATCGACCAGGATGTCGATGCCATCCCGCCTGACCTGCTCTGCCAATTCGGAATCGGAACATGCCAGCACATCGCGCCAAACGTGCGCGCTCCGGCGAAGGCGCGAGGTAAAGGCATCCGGGCGGCGCACGCTGGAATAACAGAATACCTCGAACCTGCCCGCGTCGTGAGCTTCCAATAATGGAAGCAAAAACAAAGCGACGGGATGACCGCAAAAGTCAGGCGAAACATAACCGATCTTCAGCCGTCGATCGGGATTGCGCGGGTTCTCGTGGGCGCGCCGGAAAGTTCTGAGCGGTTCCGCGTGCCGCCGATTCCATCGGGCTCGTTCGGAACGCTGGACGCTGGCTCCGCAGCCGGTTTGGAAGTGCAGAGAGTGAATAAGATTGCTGTGAACGAGCGCCTCACCGGGCCGAAGCGCGACCGCTTCACGCAAGAGCTCGATGGCTTCTTCCAACTCGCCCCGATTCTTCAGAGCATTGCTTAGATTGTTATAGGCCTCGACATAGTTGGCAGTTAGCTCCATCGCTTTTCGATAAGATGCTATCGCTTCGTCCAGGCGCCCTTGCTGTTGCAGAACGTTCGCGAGATTGTAATGAGCGGAAGCAAAATGGGGACTTAGCCGGATGGCCGTGAGATATGCCTCGATGGATGCATCCAAGTCTCCCTGCTCGCTGAGCGCATTGCCCAGATTGGAGTGCGCTTCGGGATAATCCGGTGCCAGCCGTATAGCTTCACGGCACGAGGCCGCGGCGGCTGCAAACTGGCCGTAATCTTTCAAAGCGCACCCGAGATTGCTATGCGTCTGCGCGCAATCCGGGCGCAATGCCAATGCTTTCCGATAGGCGGCAATGGCCTCGTCGAGCCGGCGCAGACGACTTAAGGCGATGCCCAGGTTGTTGTAGTAATCGGCGGCGTCCGGTCGAAGCATGATCGCGCGATTCATCAAGCTCACGGCAAGTGGCTCCTTGCCCACCTGACAAGCGATCAAGCCCAGCATGTGTAATGCATCCGGGTGGTTGGAATGCAGATCGAGCACTTCGCGACAAGCATGCTCCGCAGCCGCCAAATCGCCTCCCGCAAGGCGTCGGTCGGCTAGTTGTAACATCCCATGAAGGGTAACATCCGACGTCACGGCGTTTGCGATGGCATCATTGGGTCTCGCGCAAATGGTAAAGCCTGGGGCAACGCCGGTGGCGTGAGTGCGAGAGAGCGCGCGTTCCTTGGGGTTGGTTGTCGAGAGTTTGCTCATCGCGGGGCACGGTGGCACAGGCTGTCGATGACGCCAAGATGCGAAAGTCGTAGGTGTTCGGCGCAGCCGGGCGTGAGCGCCGCCGACGGGCCGGGAAGGGCCGGGCGGACTGCACCAGTTCCAGAATCCTCCGACTAGGTTTGCCCCATGAACACGCTCCGCTCCCTCGCCACACGGGTGGCCACGGCGTTCAGCCTTGGCCTCGCCGTCTTGGTCAACGTTCCCATTCCCCATGCTCCTCGCTGCGGCACTTGTTTCAGCGGCACATAGTGCGCCCGGCGATCTCGATCTTACGTTCGGCAAATGGGGGCGATGTAACAACTCCATTCGGCTCGGACGGCTACGGCTCTGACTCGAACGAATTTGCAAAGCAGTGGCGTTCCAGAGCGATGGGAAGATCGTCGTCGCGGGTTATGCCTTTGACCGTCCCAGCTACTATTTTGCCGTTGCACGCTACAATGCCAACGGGAGTCTTGACACCACGTTCAATGGCACGGGCAAGGTGATCACTGACTTCGGGAACGGCAGCAATAGAGGCTACGGCGTAGCTCTGCAGAGTGATGGGAAGACCGTGGTCGCGGGGTTAGCCTTCACCGGAAGCAGTACGGACTTCGCGCTGGCGCGTTACAACATGAATGGAACCCTTGACACCAACTTCCACGACACGGGCATGGTGACCACCGACTTCGAGGCTCCCGACGACGAAGCTTACACCGTGGCAGTGCAGAATGATGGCAAGATCGTAGTCGCGGGAATTTCCGTCCTTGACCCGCACAATTCCTAATTCGCGATGGCGCGCTACAATCGCACTGGCAGCCTGGACAACTTCGCCAATATGATCGTCGTTCACGAGTGAGGGACTAATGAATCACATCTTCCGACATGCCAGCCTGCCGTGGTGCATCTGTGCGGGACTCGCCTTGGGGACGAAGTTTTTCGCGCTGCCCCTGCGCGCCGGGGTTCCCGATCGGGCCACCATTGCCGATGCCTTCACTCTCAACTCAAAGGATCGGACCGAGGGCGCCTCGCTCAATGGCATCATGACCGAAAAAGGAAATGTCGGCTGGGTGACCCAGAAGTCGGTCATTTTTAAAAAGGACGGCGCGGTCACGACCGGCTCCAGCGAGGGCGGCGTGGCTTACGTGGCGCTGCCGGACGGCGCCGGCAACGTCGTCAAGGTCGAGGCCGACATTAACGCCTCCGGCACCGACTGGGTGGGGCTGGCCCTCGGCCAGGGGCTCAACGATTTTTATAACGGCGCGCAGCTCTTCATCCTTCTGCGGCCGAACGGCGAATATGTGGTCTTCGCCCAGGGCCTGAAGACCCAGATCGGCGCGGGAAGCGACGCTCCGCAGGGCAACGACGCCAACCACGTCGAACTGGAATACCACGGCGCCGACAATACCGTGACCGCGAGCATTAACGGCCAGGCGATCATTACGAATCACGCCTTGGGGGGATTCACTCCCGTCCTCAAGTCCGCCGGTTTCTATTTCAATCCGCCCCCCGAGACCAAGGATTTGAAGCCTGGCATTTCCAAGGTGGATAATTTCGCGGTCACCGTGAAGGAGGACGGACGATCGTTGGCCCCGAGCAACGTGGGCCAATGTTTCATCGAGCCCGATCGGCCCGTCGTCCTCACTTGGATTGGGGCTTCAGCGCACTCGTGGGCCATCATCGACTACACGGGACGCGAAGTCAGCCGGGGCGAGGCCGCGCCGGACGTGGGTGAACCCCTCAAAGTGCCGGTCCGGCTGCCACGGGGTTATTACGAGATCGTGTTCGACGGGACGGGACCGACGTTCGGCATCGTCGCCGCGCCCCAGTGGAAAGGAGCGACCGATCCGTTCTTCTGCATCGACTCGGCGCTCTCCTGGCTGGAGCCCAGGGCGGAAGTGCGGGAGGCGCTGATCGGGATTCTGCACCGCAGCGGCATCGGCATGTCCCGGGAACGCCTTTCGTGGGACAAGGTCAATCCCGCCGAAGGGCAATGGGACTGGGAGACCGCCAACCGCTTCGACTCGCTGCGGCAAAGCTATGTCCGGCAAGGCGTGCCGGTGCTGGAAATGTTTCATTACGCCCCAGCGTGGACCGGGACCAGCGCACCCGACGTCTTCCCCGCCAACCTTCGCGCGACCGCCCAGGCTTGGAGCGCCATCGCCAAACACTGGCTCACGGCTTGGGGCGGGATTGAAATCTGGAACGAGCCGGACATCGCCGTCGGCAGCGCCCTTCCCGCCGATCGCTATCTGCCGTTGGTCAAAATCTTGAATTACGCGCTGAGGCCTGCGCTCGGAAATAAACCGCAGGTCGGCGGCGTCTTCAGCTACTTCAATCCCACCTACCTGGAGCAGTCGATTGCCAACGGCCTCCTGGAAAGCGTCGATTCTGTGAGCTTCCACGAATATGGGAAGTCGGAAGTCTTGGAACGGACGATCGCCTCCTACCGCGCCGCCATGACCGGCCGCGGCAGGGAAGGCATGCCGCTCTGGATCACCGAATGCGGCTGGCCCTGGAGGATGGGGCCCGGGCGGCCGCCCGCCGGCGAGGACGCCGAGAGCGCCCTGCAGATCGCCATGAAAGCCGTCGAGGCGCGCGCCGGCGGCATCGCTCGATTTTTTCCCTTCGTCTATCCCTCCTACGAGGAAAGCGGCAAGAATTTCGGCATGATGGGCAAGGAGGCCACGCCGTTGCGGTCGATGGCCGCTTACGTCCAGGCGGTCTCGGCGCTGGGGAATTTTCACTACGCGGGCGACTTGCCGATCACGCCGCCCCTGGTCCGGGCGCGGGTCTTCGCCATGGGGGATCAATGCGTGGTGGTGCTTTATACCGGCCAGCGCGGTTTCACCGATCGGATCACGCTCTCCTTTGCGCCCGAGGCGGCCGCCGGCCTCGACGGCCGCGGCCTCGCAGTGACCAAGGCGGGAATCCCCATCCCCGACGGCTTGGTTTATCTCAAGGTCAAGAAGGCCGCGATCGCCCCGATCCTCATTACCGGCACGGTGTCCGCCCGGCTGCTCGCAGCCGCCGAGGTGAAGCTCCCGGCGCGGCCCGCGCCCTCGGCCATCGTGCTGCGCTATCCGCTCACGCCGGCGATCGCTCTCAGCAATACCGGCTATCGGATTCCCCGGCTCCTCGCCGAGCACTGCCCGGTGACTCTCCAGGCCTCCAATCTCTCCGCGGGGGAAAAACTCGTGACGCTCCGGGCCGAAGTGGGGGAAACTCACCAAGAGCGAGAGATCACGATTCCACCGTCGGGAACAGTCCCCATCGATTGGGTCTTCAATCTGGAGCCCGCCCTGCCAGAAAGGGGAATTCGTCCCCATTCGATTCACCGGGCGGGAAAAAAGCGGCTCGGCACTGGCGCTGACGACGCTCTATTTTTTCACCGACCGCGAGATCGACGAATATCTGCGCCTCCATCCACGGCACACTCGGATCGACGTCTCCGACCTCGGGTCCTGGACCAAAAAGATTGCCGCCGGGGGCGAGACGCAGATCGCGTCCGACGAGACGAACCTCCGCCTCGATTTCCGCTTCGCGGCCGGCGACCGGTGGGCTTATCCCGAGTTCGCCCTCCCTCCCGGGACCGACTTGAGCAAGGGCAGCGCCCTGGTCATCCGAGCCAAGTGCCGCAACCCCGCCACCGTGCGGCTCATGCTTCTGGAAAAGGCGGGCGGAACCTACTTCACCTCCTTTGGGATTATTCCCGGCGATGGGCGGTGGCATACCTGGCTGATTTCCCTGGCGGATTTCTCCAGCTTGCCCGGCAGTCCGCCCGATCCCAACGGCCGCCTCGACGCGGACCAGGTCTCCAAGATCTCCATCGGATTGAATTCCGAAGCTCCCGATAACGCGATCGAGGTCTCCGACCTGTATTCTCTTTAGAGCGCTATGCATTTTCCCTCAACGGGCGAAGTGCCATGTCGAAAATCCTGATCGTCGATGTGCCGACAGTCCTCGTGCTCGCCGAACATTTCATGGAAAGCGCCAGCACGCCGACGAAAAAACTGAGCGCCGCCGCGTCACGCGCGCTGCTCGAGCACCGCTGGCCCGTTGCGGATGATGTCGCGCCATTCCCGCATCTTCCTCGTCGCTATTTTTGCGCTCTTGGGCTCGATTGCCCGGCGCTTGCCGCGAACGCGGCCGCCGACGCCCCGACCATCGCGACGATCGCTGCCGAAAAGGTGCGTGGCTCACGCAGCGCGCGACACGCTGTCCGAATGGCGGCTTTCGTTGCGTGCTCGCGGCGTCTGCAGGCGAATGATGGCGCGCAGAATTTTTCCTCCGATGAAAGACACACTCACTCCGACAACTCGCTCACGGTCGTGCCGTTTCCCCCTCTTCTTCCTCGCGCCGCTTTGCCTTCTTCTGGAGCCCGCTTCCGCGGTGGAAATCGTGAAGACCGCCGACGTGCGCTACGCGGACGCGCCGCCGGGCGCGGACCCGAATCTCCTCTCGCTCGACCTCTACGCGCCGCGCAACGCGAAGCATCTGCCGGTAATGATTTACGTCCACGGCGGCGGCTGGAGAAAGGGCGACAAGAGCGAGGTGGATGCGAAGCCGGGTTACTTTACCGCGCGCGGATTTGTCTTTGTGAGCATCAACTACCGTTTCGTCCCCGGGGTGGACATCGTCACGCAGTTGCGGGACAGCGCGAACGCCATCGGCTGGGTGGGCGCGCACATTACCGCGCACGGCGGCGACCCCGAGCGGCTGCACCTTATCGGTCACTCGGCGGGCGCGCATCACGTCGCCTTGCTCGCGACCAATGAGCGCTTCCTCGCCGCGGCAGGCGTGGCGCTCGAGCGAATCGCGAGCGTGGTGGAACTCGACGTGCAGGCGCTCGACGTGCCCAGGGTGATGGGCGAGGACGCCGCGCGCCGCACCGCGACCTTCGGCGCGGACGCGGCGGTGTGGCGGCAAATCTCGCCGCTGCATCACGTCGCGGCGGGCAAGGGCGTGCCGCCCTTTTTCCTCGTCGTCGCGCACCGCGTCGCGGCGAAGCTCGAGCAGGCCGCGGCCTTGCAAAAAGCGCTGCAAGCGGCGGGCGTGCGCTGCGAGTTGGTCGAGGCGCCGGAGCACGACCACAATTCGCTCAACCGCGCCATCGGCGTACGCGACGACGCGGTGACTCAGGCGATGGAAAAGTTTCACGACTCACTGCGAGACCGCGGCGCGCCCGCTGCGAAATGACACCCACAGTAGTGAACGCGGGCCAGCGCGCCTCCGGCGTGGCAACTCACCAGCGGCCCGCCAAATTCTCGCCATGAAACATCCATCCAAGCCCATCGAAGAAAACTCCTTCTCAACTGATCCGCACGCGGTTGACCGGCGCGCTTTCATGAAAATCTCCGCGCTCGCCACCGCCACCGCCGCAGGCAGCGCGATGCCCGTCCGAAGCCAGGCCGGGCACGGACGCAGGGGCGCGCAAGAAAACATTTCTCGTCGTCGAGGGCCACATGGACGACGCGGAGATCGGCGCGGGCGGCGTCTTGATCCAGGCCGCGCGCGCGGGGCATCGCGTGGTCATCGTCACGGTCGCGAGCGATTTCACGAGTTGGGCGCCGACCGTTGGGCGCGAGGAGAAGACCAAGGCCGAACTGGTCGAGCTGGCGAAGAGCTTCGGCTTCGAGAAGCGATTCATTGGCGGCAAATATCATCAGACCAGCGGCAGCGATCTCGATCTCAAGAAGAAGCTCGCGGAAATCTACGTCGAGCTGAAGCCGGACGTGGCTTTCATCAGTCATCATGAAGATCACTGGCCCGATCATTACGGCAGCGGCCTCGCGGCAAAGGATGCGTTCCTTTTTTCTCACGGCCTCTCGCACGAAATGCGGCAGCTCCGCGCGCCGCTCATCCTCGGCTTCAGCGTCACGCCGGTGCAGACGTATCACTTCGAGCCGGATGTTTTTTACGACGTGACAGACGTGATGCCCGAATACAGGGACCTCATCGCGAAGGTCGAAGCGGTGCGCACCGGGCGCACGGTGGAGCGCGAAATCAAATACAAATTCATGACGCTGGCCGGCGCGCAGACGCTGCCCTTGAGCACACACGGCGCGCTCCGGCTCGCGGATGCGATCCGCTGGGGCGACCTAACCGGCTGCCAGTTTGCCGTCGGATTCAAAACCGTGTGGGGACAAAGGCGGGGGCCGAATCTTTTCTGAGCCAAGTGATGAGTCCGAAAATCTGTTTCCTCCCCGCCCGCGGCGCCGCCATCGCGGCGTTGCTGGCGGCGGCTGATTCGTGGCGCGCGCAGCTTCCCGCCTTTCCGGGCGCGGAAGGCGCGGGCATGTTCACCACCGGCGGGCGCGGCGGCGCGGTCGTCCACGTCACGAATCTCCACGCCAAAGGCCCCGGCTCGCTCGCGGACGCAGTGAGTCAGCCGAATCGCATCGTGGTGTTCGACGTGTCGGGAGTCATCGAACTCGCGAGCGAAAAGGGCGGCAAACTCAAGGCCGGTAAAATCGCCGTGAGCCAGCCGGGCATCACCATCGCGGGGCAGACGGCGCCGGGCGAAGGCATCTGCCTCAAAGGCGGCTCGCTGCACAATCTCCGCGGGCAACGTGATCGTGCGCCATCTGCGTTCGCGCCGCGGCTTTGTGCGCGACGCCGACACGGGCGACGCCATCGAATTGAAAGCGCCAACCGAGGGCGAGAGGACCGTCGCGAGCGGGCAAAGCACGGCGGCGTTTGAAAAGCGGACGAAGAAAAAAGGCGAGCGCAGCAAAGCCGTCTTCGAGTTTGCAAGCATGTCCAACGCGATCATCGACCACTGCTCGACCTCGTGGGCGACGGATGAAAATCTCACCGCCACGCATGTCGATCGCACCACCGTCTCGTGGTGCATCGCGGCGGAAGGCTGCGATTACGCAAACGAAAAACAGACGCCGCCGAATCACAGCGAAGGCTCGCTCTGGGGCTCCTCCGCGCCGAACGGGCGGTCGACGATGCATCACATGCTTTACGCTCACAACCGGCTGCGCAACCCGCGCACCACGGGCGAAGCGGAGTTGCCCGCGGTGCTCAACTTTTACAACAACGTGATCTACAACTGGTCGGAATACGCCTCGCACACCGGCAGCGAGCGCGTGCTGCTGAACTGGCTCAACAACTACTACAAGCCCGGCCCCGACACGCCCGCCGCCATCGCCGCGCACATGTTTGAATTCCACGGCGACCCCGGAGCGCGGCTCTTTTCCAGCGGCAACTTCATCGAAGGCGCACCGGCCGCGAGCGCGCGCAACAAGCTGGCCGTTTTTCACAATCAGAAATTCAAGCGCGTCTCCCTCGCCGATCGCGAGGCGATGAAAGTCGATGCGCCTTTTGCCGACGCGCCCGCGCATTTGCAGACAGCACAGGACGCGTTTCTTTCCGTGCTTGCCGACACGGGCGCGACGCTGCCGGCGCGCGACGCGGTGGACTTGCGCATCATCAATAGCGTCCGCTCCGGCACCGGCAGAATCATCGGCAAAGAAACCGATCTGCCCGAGAACGAGCGCTGGCCCGACTACCGCTCGCTGCCCGCGCCGAAGGACAGCGACAGCGACGGCATCCCGGATTTTTGGGAGCAGCAGTTTGGATTGAATCCGAGCGACAAGACCGACAGCGCTAAAATTTCCAGCGGCGGTTACGCAGACATCGAGCACTACTTCAATAACACCGATCCGAACGGCGGCGACGCGCCCATCGTCTTCATCTCCGCCACCGTCTCGCGCGCCGCGGTGAGCGAGCCCGGCGAGTGGCGTATCACGCGCACTGGCGATACTTCCAGAGCGCTGAAAGTAAGTTACTCGATGAGCGGCGACGCCGTGAGCGGGCAAGACTTTGAAAAACTTTCCGGCAGCCTGGAGATCCCGTCTGGAAAATCGTTCGCGGTCCTCGCGCTGAAACCGCGTGCGACGGAGCGCGGCGACAAGACGGCGATCGTTTCGCTCGCGCCCGGTGGCACCGCGTATTACACCG
Organism: Chthoniobacterales bacterium; assembly: GCA_038238555.1. Taxonomy (GTDB): domain Bacteria; phylum Verrucomicrobiota; class Verrucomicrobiia; order Chthoniobacterales; family Chthoniobacteraceae; genus JANNXQ01. The sequence goes on from JBBRXP010000004.1 coordinate 43,886, forward strand.
GCTGTCCTTCCGCATCACTCGTGGTCATCCAAAAAGTCCTTCCATGAAATTCACCCTCCCCGCTCTCCTCTCCGCTACGGCCTTTGCCACTGCCGCGCCTCTGCCAAGAACGCTGCTCTTCGTCGATGACCACGACGTCCTCTATCGCTCGGGCACGAAGAAGGAAGTCGTGCCGCTCCGCAAATTCGAGGGCAATCCGGTCCTCGCGCCGGACTATCCCTGGGAAGCGATGATTGGCTGGGCCAGCACTTGGCGCGATTCGAAGACGGGCAAGTATCAGATGTGGTATCAGGCTTATCAGGAGAAGCGCGTCGAAGATAAGCGACTGAAATGCGTGGTGGCTTATGCCGAGTCGGATGATGGGAAGAAGTGGGTGAAGCCTAAGTTAGGGTTGTTTCCTTTTTACGAAACCAAGGAGACGAACATCGTGCTGATCGGTGGACCCAACGGCTATGGCGACCGCTATTGCAACTCGGTCCTCGTCGATACGCGCGATCCCGATCCGGCGCGGCGTTACAAGATGATGTATTACGATTGGGAGCCAGACGATGAGCGCCACCTCGGCGCGGGGACGCACGTGGCTTTCTCCCCCGATGGCATCCATTGGACAAAGCACCAAGGCATGGTGCAAAAGACCTCATACGGAGCGAAGGGTAAGCAGATGCCCTTTGAGGGTGAGAGCATCCATCTCGTAGGCCCGGTGAAGAATGGTCGGCCGAGCCAGAGCTGGTTGGTGCCCTTGTCCATGTCGGATGCGCAGGATGTATTCTACGATGACTTGAAGGGCTGCTACGTCGGCTATGGCAAGATGTGGATGCAGGGGCCGGACGGCGGCTCGCACTGGAAGCACGGCATGGGTCGGAGCGAGAGCCAGGATTTCATCCATTGGTCGAAGCCGCAATTCCTCCTCGGCGTGGGCGACAACGATCCGCCGCAGTTGGAATTCCACACCTCGCCGGTCTTTCCCTACAACGGGCAATACTTCTCGCTGAACCAGATCTTGAATCGTACCGCCGGCGTGATGGACATCGAGCTGATGAGCAGCCGCGATGGCTTCAAATGGGATCGCCCTTATGCCGGCATTCACTTTCTCGAGCGCGGCACCGGCGCGGTCTTCGACGCGGCGACGATGCTGACCAATGGCACGCCGCTGCTCATCGGCGATGAGATGTGGTTCTACTACGGCGGCTATCGCGGCACGGCCATCGGGGCGGTGGGCCTCGACCGGCAAGTGATCGGCTCGAAGGATGTTTTCAGCGGCATCGGGCTGGCAATGATGAAGAAGGATCGCTTCGTGGCGGTCGTGCCCGAACCCGAGATTGGCCTGCGCAACAGCCTCAAGATGACGCGCGACACGGTCGGCAAGGCGGCGCCCACTTTGGCCAAGCCGAATACCATCGGCCAAGTCACGCTCCGGCCCATCGACCTCAGCAAGGTGAAGGAACTAAGTATCAATGCCGATGCGTCGAAGGGTAAGCTGTGGGTCGAGATACTGAATGAAGACGGTTATCGCGTGAGAGGTTTTTCCAAGGACGATGCCGCGCCGCTCACCGCGGATGCGCTGGAGCAGAAAGTAACCTGGAAGGAGAAAGACCTGAGCCAGTTAAAGCCCGGCACTTACATGCTGCGCATCCACCTCGACAACGCGAAGTTCTTCGCCTGCATGCTCCGATGAGCCGCAAGGAATGTCAGCCGAATGGTGTCAGCCGAATAATGGAAAGGGTCGAAAACATCTTCATTTGAATTTCATTCGGCTGACACCTTTTCGGCTGACAATAATCCGCGTGCCCATCTATTGCCCCCTCGCCTTTCGCAACCTCACCAAAGCTGAGTTCGACGCGCCTATGTCACGCAGAATGCCTTGAGTCGGCTTTGTGACGAGCGGGTCTATGAAAACGATCTTGCCCTGCGCGTGCCGGTAGTTCGTGAAGGTCACAAACTCGGCACCCATCGCATCCAGTCTCATGCGGAAGGAATGTTCTTCCTCGTCACGACCCTCCCCCGTGATGTGGAGCAGCACGAGGCACATATCCGAAGGCTGCTTCAACTCACGGGGTTCAAAGCGGTCCAGTGAATTAATCTGAATCACAACTGGGTGCAGTTCATCACAGTCCAGAAGTGATGTCAGCCGAATGGTGTCAGCCGAATAAATACTAATGAAAGACCATCTTCCACCTTCGAAACATTCGGCTGACACCATTCGGCTGACAATTCCCAGCTATTCGGCTGACCCCATTCGGCTGACATCAATCCTCATCGTTTGCACGCAACTGGCGGCGGTGGAAACGCTGCTGTTTGTGGACGACTACGAAGTGCTCTACCGCTCGGGCACGAAGAAGCAGGTGCATCAGTTGGAGAAGTTCAAAGGCAATCCCGTCGTCACGCCCGACAATCCGGAACTCCCTTGGGAGAAATCCATCCAATGGGTCAGCGTCCATCGCGATGCAAAGACCGGGAAGATGCAAATGTGGTATCAGGCGTATTCGGGAAAGGGCGCGGAGGACAAGCGCTTCAAATCCGTCGTCGCCTACGCCGAGTCGTCTGATGGCATCACGTGGGTCAAACCGAAGCTGATGCTCTTCCCGTATCAGACGCGCGGCTTCGACGTGAAGGAAACCAACATCGTGCTCATCGGCGCGGCCGATGGCTATGGCGACCGTTACGCCAACTCCGTGGTGGTGAATCCCGACGAGACCGATCCCGCGAAGAAATACAAGATGGTCTTCTACGACTGGAACGGCGGCGAGGGCGAGGCGGGCGTCGCCGGAGTTTGCGTGGCCTTCTCGCCCGATGGCATTCACTGGACCAGGCAGGGCGGCGTGTTGATGGAAACAACCTACGGCGCGAAGACCATGCAGCCGCCCTTCGAGGATGAGAGCGTTTATTTTCATCTCAAGAATCCCGATGGCCGCGAGTGGCGGCAGTGGCGTTATCCCATGTCGCTCGGCGACGCCGCGGACGTGCTGTGGGAGGCCCGGCTCAAGCGCTACGTCATCTACGGCAAGATGTGGATCAGCGGCCCCGATGGCGGCATCAATTGGAAACACGGCATGGGCCGCAGCGAGAGCACGGACTTCCTCCACTGGTCGCGTCCGCAACTGCTCACCCATACCGACGAGCACGACCCCGCGAACCTCGAGTTCCACACCTCGCCGGTGTTCATCCACGAAGGCGTGTATTTCTCCCTCAACCAGCTCTACACCCGCGAGAACTCCACGATGGACATTGAGCTGATGACCAGCCGCGACGGCCTGCGCTGGGATCGCACCTTTGCGCGGCAGCAGGTGCTCGTGCGCGGCGGAAAGAAATTTTTCGACGCGAGCTTCCTGCTCACCAACGGCAATCCCATCGCGATGGGCGATGAAGTGTGGTTCTACTACGGCGGCGTCCTCGGCATCGTGCGCTTTCCGAATCCCGATGAGAAAGACATGCCCAAGCGCGCCACCGAATACGGCAGCGGCGTGGGCCTCGCGAGAATCAAACGCGACCGCTTCGTGGGCATCGCGCCCGATCCGCGCGCCGCGCTGCGCAATTGGAACCCGAACGACCCGCTGAAGAAACCGGAGCCGCCCGCCAATACCATCGGTCAGGTCACGTTGAAGGCCCGCGATCTATCCGCGGTGAAAGCCATTCTCGTCAACGCGAGGACCGAGGCGGGCGGCGCGGTGCGTCTGGAGATTCTCAATGAAGACGGTTACCGCCTGCACGGTTTCACGAGGGATGAAGCTATCCCTATGACTGGCGACAAAGTGGATTTCACGACCGCGTGGAAAGAGAAGTCCCTCGCCGATCTCAAGCCGGGAAAATACCAGCTCCGCTTTCATCTCGACTGCGCCGAACTCTTTGCTTGCTCGCTGAAATGAAGGCGAGTCGTTCTGCGGCGTTAGAGAAGCAACTCAAACGAAAGTATCAAACTTACCCACTACCTTTGGCACGGACGGACGAGGCTTTATAACTGACAACCAATAACTCCCATGCTACACAAACTCCCCCGCCTCCGCTGGCTTTGGACGGCGCTTGTTATCCTCAACGCGTCGGATTTATTCGCCGCGCCGAAGAACGTGCTGCTGCTCATCAGCGACAATCACACTGCCACCGATCTCGGCTGCTACGGACATCCCACGGTGAAGACGCCGAACCTCGACGCGCTGGCCGCGCGTGGCACGCGCTTCACGCACGCCTTTTGCACCTCGCCCTCGTGCGGGCCGAGCCGCGCGGTCATCTACACGGGGTTGCTCACGCACGCCAACGGGCAATACACGCACCCGCACTCCTTTCACAACGGCGTGCTCGGCAAAGACGTGACGACCGTCTTCGACCTGCTGAAAAAAAGTGGCTACCGCACGGCGCTGCTCGGCAAGGCCGCGCTCGGACCGCGCGCGGGGCAGTATGAGATCGATCTGCTCGACGAAAAAATCATGCGCGACCTGCCCGCGCAGACGCGGAAGGCCGAGCAGTTCATCCGCGAAGGCGGCGGGCAGCCGTTCTGCGTGGTACTCTCCACGCACGATCCGCACCCCGGCGACGATCCGGTCGAGAAGCGCTGGCGGCGCGGGGTGAAGCCGCCGCGGCACATCGATCCGGCGTCGGTCGCGGTGCCATCGCATCTGCCCGACCGCGCCGACGTACGCGAGAGCCTGGCGGAGTATTACGAGTGGATCGAGCGGCTCGACGCGGGCTTCGGCGAAGCGCTTGCGATGCTCGATCGCACCGGCCATCGCGACGACACACTCGTCATGTTTTTCTCCGATCAAGGCGCGCCGTATCCCAACGGCGGCTACAGCTTCTACGAACCCGGCATCGACGTGCCGCTGATCGTCGCGAGCCCCGGCGCGCAGAAGCGCGGGGTGGTGTGCGATGCGCTTGTTTCGCTCGCCGACATCACGCCCACGGTGCTCGACTGGACGGGCGTGAAAGGCCCCGCGTATCCGCTCCACGGCCGCAGCGTGCTGCCGGTGCTCGAGCAGGAAAAGACGAGCGGCTGGGACAGCGTGGTGCTCAGCCACGTGATGCACGAGGTCACGATGTATTACCCGATGCGCACGCTGCGCGAACGCCGCTACAAGCTGACCTGGAACCTCTGCGCACAGACGCCCTGGATGGACGCCTCGGAGGTCGTGCGCCGTTCGCCCTGGGCCGAGACGCTGCGGCGCGGAGACCAGTTCATCGGCAAGCGCAGCATCGGGAAATATCTACACCGCGACCCGATCGAACTCTACGACCTCGAGACCGATCCGGACGAAGTGGTGAATCTCGCCGACGATCCGAAGTTCGCCGGCATCCGCCGCACAATGAGCGAGAAGTTGCTCACACGCCTGCGCGAGACTGGCGACATGTGGCTCGAACGTTACGAGCTGCCGATGCCCGGCGAGAAGGTGAAGATCGGCGTGGCGCCCCCGCCCGGCTACGCGCCGAAGCGCAAGAAATCCGAGGAGTGAAACCGTTACCGGCTTCAAGGTTCCGGTGGCCACATCTGGTCTCGTAACGTTACCAGCGCAGCCTGCTTGTCCGGAGAGGGGCGGAAAGATCACGATGCTTGGCCGTCGAATGAGTTCATCCAAGCGATACCGCCCCTGTGTCCTGGCTACCTGCTGCGTGCCTTGGAACGCGGACTTCACTTTTGCGGAAGATATTTTCCGCCGTTGGGTGCGCCGGCTCATCGCGCAAGGCGTCCGCGATCTCTACATCTTCGGCACAGCAGGGGAAGGTTATGCCGTCACCGAGACGCAGTTCGACGAGATCGCGCGAGCTTTCCTCAGCGAGACGCGCGGCGAGGGAGTGCAAGGCATGGTGGGTGTTATCAGCCTCTCGCTGCCCACGGTCATCGAACGCATCGAGCGAGCGCGGGAGATGGGTGCCCGGCGGTTTCAGTTGAGCCTGCCGTCGTGGGGCGCGCTGCGGGATGCGGAGATGGATACGTTCTTTCGCGAGACCTGCGGGCGCTTCCCTGACTGTGAGTTTCTACACTACAATCTTATGCGCACGGGCCGTATCGTCACCGGCGCGGAGTATGGCCGGCTCGCGGGGATGCATCCCAATCTTGTCGCCACCAAAAACAGCACCGACGACGAGGCGCGTCTCCAAGGCTTGATAACGGAGGCTCCGCAACTCCAGCATTTCATCACCGAGACTGGCTTTGCGAAGGCGGCGGCACTGGGTGAATGCGGATTACTTATTTCGATTGCGTCCACTAACTTCGCACTCGGAGAACGATACTTCCGCGCAGGCAATGAGCGCGACTTGGAGTTACTCGCCACCATGCATCGGGAACTGAGTAAGATCGGCGCCGATCTCGGAAGCGTGGTCGCCGACAGCGCGCACATGGACGGCGCGTTCGATAAGATGTTTTGCCGCCTGCACGCCCCCGAGTTCCCGCTGCGATTACTGCCTCCCTATGTCGCGATCAGCGAGGCAGTCTTTCAACGATACGCGGCGCAGATAAGGGAGAAATATCCGCGTTGGCTGCCCCAGTAACAGATAGCCGCCGTGAATCCTTACCCGGCTAAGTATAAGGTAAGTCACCACCAAGCACTCCATGAAGATCACTGCCGTCCGCACCGTGTTACTCACCGGTCCTTACAGCCGCGACCCTTACATCCTGGCTGGCCGCCCGCGGCGCAGCGCGGCCTTTATCGAAATCCAAACGGACGCGGGACTTATCGGCTTGGGAGAAACTTATGCGGGTTACTTTTTTCCGGAGTCAGTTCCGGGAGTGGTGGAGTTCTTCGCGCCGATCTTGATCGGTCAGTCGCCGGACGATGTGGAGGAACTCTGGCAGCGGATGTATCGCTGCGGTAACTACTGGTGCCGCGTGGGCTTGGGCGTGGCGATCCTCAATGGCATCGAGGCCGCGCTTTGGGATTTGAAGGGTAAGATGCACGGCGTGCCTGTCTATCAACTGCTCGGCGGCGCCAGGCACGAGCGGCTGCCTTGTTATGCCTCCGGCGGTCCGAGTAACTACCCACTCGATCAACTGGCCGCGAAGCTCGACTTCTATCTTGGCCTCGGTTTTCACGGCATGAAACTCGGCGCGGGTTCTTACTCGCCCGATCGCGGATGGTATGTGCCGACGACGCCAGACGAAGCCGCGGCCTTTGAGGGTAATAAGATGGCGTTTGCGCGGAAGCATGTGGGCAAGGAGGTGCGGCTCATGCTCGATGGGCACATGGGTAACCATCCCGACTCAACATGGAATCTCGACACCGCAGCGGCAGTAATGAAGGCGGTGGAACCCTTTGACTTATTCTTCTTCGAGGAGCCACTGCACTATACCGATCCGTGGGGTTATGCGGAGTTATGTAAAGGCACCACGGTGCCTATCGCGGGCGGCGAGTGTCTTACGGCGGCTTATGAGTGGCGCGTGTTTGCCGAGTGCGATGCCTTTGACATCGGCCAGCCGGATGCCGCGTGGACCGGCGGCATGAGCGAATTTATGAAAGTAGCCGCGCTGATGGAGAGCCACGGCCGGAAGATCGCCACCCATGCCGCGGGCGCCGGCGGCGCGCTGATGCAAAACATTCATTGCGCCTTTGCCTGCGCCAACACGGTGATCTGCGAAGTGCTGCCCGCGCTGGGTGCACTGCACCTCGACATCGCGGGCGATTCGTTCCGCTTTGAGAAAGGCGACGTGTTCCCGCCGGAGACGCCGGGACTCGGCATCGTGCTCACCGATGACATCAAGGACCGCCACCCCTTTGTGCCCGGCAGCGGAGAGTTCAACAGCGTGCCGGGAAAGCTGCTCGTGGATTAAGACGCATGACCACCGTCATCGCCGACATACAGATCAAGGAGGACGCGCGGCGCGACATCGAGCGTGAGCAGGATGTGCGCTTCGTGGCGATAGCCGAGGCTACGCCGGACTTGATCGCCGAAGCCGGCATCCTGCTCTGCGGCGCTGCGCCGGCGTGCCTGAGCGAGATGCGTTCACTCCAACTTATCCAACTCTTCTCGGTAGGTTACTCGCAGTTACTAAGTCGTGGACTAGCGGAACGCGGCGTACGGGTTTGTAACGCGCGTGGCGTCAATGACACCACCATCGCGGAGTGGAATCTGGCGATGATGATCAATCTTACTCGCGATCTGCGCCGCATGATCCGGCATCAAGAACAGGCATTGTGGGACCGGGAGGACGCACGGTTTCAAAGTGCGTTGCGGGGCCGGGTGCTCGGCATCTGGGGTTACGGCGGCATCGGTCGCGAGACGGCGCGTCTTACCAAGACGCTCGGTATGACCGTGCATGTCATGACGCACAGCGGCATTCGTCCTCGTCACGATCTGTATGCGGTGCCTGGCACGGGCGATCTCGAGGGCATCTTACCCGATCACGTCTTTACCACCGGACAAGAGATGGCCTTTCTGCGCGACCTTGATTTTCTCGTGCTCGCGATGCCGCTCACGCCCGCCAACACTGGGCTCGTCGGCGAACTCGAATTGCGGGCGATGAAGCGCGCCGCTTTTCTGCTCAATCCCGCCCGCGGCGCTCTGGTGCAGGAAGCGGCGCTCCTCCACGCGCTCGAGGAGCGCTGGATCGCGGGCGCCGCGCTCGACACGCATCATCATTCTCCCATGCCGCCGGAGCACCCACTGTGGAGGATGCCGCACGTCATCATGACGCCGCACATCTCCGGCTCCGACAAGAGCCCGCACTTCCTCGATCGGGTGTGGGACATCATCGGGCACAACATCGCCAGTTTCCTCGCGGGTCAGCCGCTTTGGAATGAACTCACTCCCGCCGAGCTAGGCGGGAAAGTGTGACGATCCGCCGATGTCTTACCCGCTCGTCTCGCCGCCGGAGGCTGCCGGCTCACGGCTGCCGGCGCGCGCGTGGCTCATCGTCGCGCTGCTCTGGGGCGCGGCGTTTTTGAATTATCTCGATCGCAATATGATCCTGACCATGCGCGGGTCGGTGAAGGCAGCGATCCCCATGAGCGATGCGCAATTCGGTCTGCTGACCTCCGTTTTTCTGTGGGTGTATGCGGTGCTCAGTCCGTTTGCCGGCTATCTCGCCGACCGGCTCAGTCGCAGCCGGGTGATCATCGCGAGCCTCTTTATCTGGTCGGTGGTGACGTGGCTGACCGGTCATGCGACGAGCTTCCATCAATTGCTCACCGCGCGCGCGCTGATGGGGATCAGCGAAGCGTGTTACATCCCCGCGGCGCTCGCGCTCATCACGGATTTTCATCGCGGGCCGACGCGCTCGCGGGCGACGGCGATTCATCTCACGGGCTTTACCACCGGAGCCGGCATGGGCGGATCGGCGGCTGGCTCGCGGAGCGGCACGGCTGGAGTTATGCGTTTTTCGTCTTCGGTTTTGTCGGCTTCGCTCATTCGATTTTGATGCTCGTCTTTTTGCTCGATGCGCCGCGCGGGCAAACGCACCCCGCACCTCGCATCGACTTTCTCGAAGCCATCGCGAGTCTTTTCAGGCTCGCGGCGGCGATGTTCATCGGCGCGCTCACCGGCGGCGCGTGGGCCGATCGCTGGAGCCGCACCAATTCGCGCGGGCGCATTCTCGTTCCCATCGCCGGGTTGTGCATCGCGGCGCCCGGCATTTTTCTTCTCTCCTGCGCGCACGTCCTCCCGCTGGCGATCGTGGGAGTGATGCTCTACGGCGCGCGCAATTTCTCCGACGCAAACATGATGCCGGTGCTCTGCCTCGTGGCGGACTCGCGTTACCGCGCCACGGGCTTCGGCGTGCTGAATCTCGTCGCGTGCCTCGTGGGCGGACTCGCCATCTACGCCGGAGGCGTCTTGCGCGACGCGCACATCGACGTGGCGCGCATCTTCCAATGCGCCGCCGCGGGTCTCGTCGTTTGCGCGATCCTTTTTTCTTTTGTGAAACCCACCGCTGCTTCCGCCGACAAATGAACCCCATCGACACCCGCACACTCCTCACCGACTACGAACGCGACGGCTTCGTCGTCATCCGAAATTTTCTCAGCGCCGAAGAAGTCGCCGGCGTGCGCACTGAGCTCGAGCGCTACATCCGCGACGACCTCGCGAGTCTTCCGCCCGACGCCGCCACGCGGGAGGCCGACGGCCAGACCGTGCGCAACCTCTGGCGCATCGAGGAGCACAACTCAAAGCTGCGCGCGCTCGCGGAGCGCGAGGACATTCGCCGGCTCATCGGCGGGCTCGTCCACGGTGAGCCGGTGCTCGCAGCGGTCGAGACCTTCAACAAGCCCGCGCGCGTCGGTTCCGGCGTGCCGTATCACCAGGACAATGCCTACTTTTGCCGGACACCGCCGGACATGCTCACGGTGTGGATCGCAATCGATCCCGTGACGCCGGAAAATGGGCCCGTGTATTTTGTGCGCGGCTCGCATCTCGGAGGCGTGCTGCCCACCAAGCCGAGCGGCGTGCGCGGCAATTCCATCGGCATGGCCGAGCCGCCGGCGGTGCCGCTCGAGGAGCAATCCCGCGCGCTGCTCGGCTCGGGCGACGCGAGCATTCATCACTGCAATACGATTCATCACTCCGCGCCGAATCCTACGGAGCACTCCCGCCTCGGCTTGTTATTCGTCTTCCGCGGCAGCCACACGCAGACCGATCCCGCGCTCAAAGCCGTCTATGCCGCCGCGGCCGCCGCGACACCGGCGGCGTGATTTTCTCCGTGAAGAAAGGAACGATCATGAGCACTCGATTTTGTTCAGTAAGTCGCGGCGGCACTGCTCGCCTTCCCCTCGCTCGCGCCGGCCGCCGAGGCGCCACTCGACCTCGCCTCTCGCCGGGAGTTGCTGGTGGACGATTATCTCATCGCCGGCATGGAGCAGGTGACGCTGACGATGCACAAGCCGGAGGCGCAGGATGTGGCGCTGGTTTGCGATGCGCCGTGGGAGGGCAACACTTCCGCCTACTTCACGCTGTTTCAGGATGGCGAGATTTTCCGCGCCTACTATCGCGGCACGCATCACGACGAAGCGGCAAACAAGGGCTCGCACCGCGAGACGGCGTGCTACGCGGAGAGCCGCGACGGCATCACGTGGGTGAAGCCGAAGCTCGGTCTCGTCGAGTTCGGCGGCTCGAAGGAAAACAACATCATCCTCATCGGCGAAGGCTGCACGAACTTCGCTCCGTTCAAGGATGCGGACCCGGACTGCCCGCCCGCGTCGCGCTACAAGGCGCTGGCGAGCACGTGCAACAACACCACGCGCAAGAAGAAGCCGAGCTTGCAGGCGTATCAATCCGCTGACGGGCTGCGCTGGTCGCGGATGCGCGAGGAGCCGGTCATCACCGCCGGTTCGTTCGATTCCCAAAACACCGCCTTCTACGACACTGCGCGAGGTGAGTATCGAGCGTATTGGCGCTACTTCACCGGCGGCTACACCGATGAGCGCGGCTGGAAACCGGCGGGCGTGCGCGCGATCCGCACCGCGACTTCAAAGGATTTTCTGCACTGGGAAAATCAGGCCGATCTTCAATACGGCGACGCGCCGCCCGCACAGCTCTACACGAATGCGGTGCGACCCTACGCGCGCGCCGCACCTGCTCATCGGCTTTCCCACCCGCTATCAACCGAAGCACGAGCAAGTGGAGCCTGTGCTCATGACCAGCCGCGACGGCGTGAACTTCAAACGCTGGGAGGCGCCATTGATCCCCATCACCGCGCCGAAAGATCGCGTCGGCAATCGCAGCAACTACATGACGAACGGCGTGCTGCAATTGCCCGGCAAAGACCGCGAGTTGTCCGTCTATGCCACCGAAGCTTATTCCCAAGGCCCCGGCAGCCGCGTGCGCCGCTTCACGTTTCGCGTGGATGGTTTTGTCTCCGCGCACGCCGCCGCCGCAGGCTCGCTCGTCACCAGGGCGCTGACCTTTACCGGCACGAAGCCGCCGCGCGGTGGCGGAAGAGCTGAGCCTGCCGCTCTCGCACGTCGTCCTCTTCGTCTCGCACAATCACACCGACGCGCGCATGGCGAGTAACCAGATGGAGGCCTACGAGGGTGAAAACTTGCCCGAGCCGAAGTGGCTGTCGGCGGGCCGCGAGATGCTTGGGCAACTGCGCCGCCACGCGAGACCTCTGCCCGCGATGCTCCAGCCGGTGAGCGTGTGGTGGGCGGAGGGATCGGAAGGCCGCATCACTTACAATCGCAAAGGCCGGCGTGCGGACGGCACTGCGTATCTCATGCGTGAAGAAGATCGCGATTTGCTCGGCGCGGACTTCAACGGCGACATCGACCGGCAGGCGCCAATCGTTGTTTTGAAAAACGCGGACGGAGAGATCGTCACCGCGCTGGTGCAATTCACCGGACATCCCGTCACCTGCTACAATCCGGAGAAGCCGGTCGTCTTCGGCGACTGGCCGCAGGTCGCGTGCGACGTGGTCGCGACCCGTCTCTCATCGACTGTCAGTTTCCTGCAAGGCTGTGCCGCCGACGTGAACTCGAAGGGAATGTTCCGCGGCGATGTCGAACTCTCCGAGCGCTACGGGCGCATGTTGGGCGGCAGCTACCTCGCGGCGCTCGACAAGCTCCAGCTCTCGAGCCGCGGCGGCTTGGACTACGCGGTTGAAAAAGTGCAGGTGCCTCTCGGGCCGCTGCCGTCCCAAGAGACGCTGATGGCGGAGATCGCGGAGATGCAGGATTTCATCCGCCGCGCTTCCGCTGGCGAAGAGAACACGCTCGGCTGCGTGGGCTTGAATTTTCCTCGCGAACTCACATCCGCGTATCGCGGCAAGTTGATCGAAGGCGTGCTGCCGTGGAGCCAGTGGGCGCTCGAGTTACTTCAGACCGGCAAGGCGGACACCGTGCCCAAGTATCTCGAGGCGGATCTTTACGTTATTCGGCTCGGCGATGTCGGGATCGTCGGGATGCCCTTTGAACCTTTCCAAGGCATCGGCCGGCAGATGCGCGCGGGCTCGACGCTGCCACTCACCATCCCGTGCGGTTATACCAACAAGTCTTATGGCTATCTTACGGACGGTCCGAATACCGGCGACGGCGAATACATGAGCGCGCACTATCGCTACAGTAAGTTCCGGCCACCTTACGAAAAACCGGGAGGCGATGTCCTGGCCATCAAGGCTGTAGAAATCCTCAACCGCTTTGCAAGACGGGCAGGCAAGGCATGACGACTTAAGACGCGCGCCAGCATTGCGGCGGACGCGGATGAGGCGCATCACGGTGTCCGACAATCATGGTCGCCAATTCCTCCAATCCCAATTCTCCTTTGCGCGGCTTTGGCTGGGGGCTGCTCGGCGTGCTGGCCTTCAGCATCACCCTGCCGGCCACGCGGGTCGCCGTGGCCTCGTTCGATCCGCTCTTTGTCGGACTCGGGCGGGAACTGGTCGCCGCGTGCCTAGCCGCGCCGCTCCTTTACTTTACCCGGCAGCCCCGGCCCACCGCGGCACAGCTCCGCAATCTCGGCCTCGTGGTGCTGGGCCTCGTCATCGGCTTTCCCACCCTCAGCGCATGGGCCATGCATCGCGTCGATGCCTCGCATGGGGCCGTCGTCCTCGGCGTGCTGCCGCTGGCCACGGCTATCGCCGGGTTTCTGCGCGCGCACGAACGTCCCTCCTTCGGCTTCTGGTGCGCGAGCGCCGTGGGCAGCGGCGCTGTCGTCGTCTTCGCCCTCGCCGCGGGCGACGGCCACTTTCGAAGCGCCGATTGGGCGCTGCTCGGCGCCGTGATTCTCACTGCGCTCGGCTATGCGGAAGGCGGGCGTCTGAGCCGCGACATGGGCGCGTGGCAGGTCATTTGTTGGGCCGTCGTGCTCGGCCTTCCGCTGGTGGCGCCGGCGGTTGGTTATCTCATCTGGCGCGATGGCCTCGCGGCCACGCCCGCGGCCTGGGGGGGCTTCGCCTACGTCGGCATCGTCAGCGCCTTCCTCGCATTCTTTGCGTGGTATCGCGGACTCGCCATCGGCGGCATCGCACGGGTCGGCCAGATCCAATTGCTCCAACCCTTCTTCACCCTCGCCTTCGCCGCCGCCTTTCTCGGAGAACGCTTCGGCCTCGGAGCGCTGCTCGCCGCCACCCTCGTTGCGCTCTCCATTTTCATCGGCCGGAAAACGAAAATCGTCCACGCCCTTGTCTCCCCTCCGGGCACGTGCTAGCGACGGAAATGTCCACACCGCTGGAAGCCTTGCTCGCCCCCATCCGCCACTCGCCGCAATTGGTGGAGGCCGTGGATCTCTTGCAAGAGCAAATCCGCGCCGAGCGCCAGCGCCGCGCCAGATTTTACGAGGAGATGACGCCCGAGCAGAAGATCGAGTTTATCGACGGCGGAGTCGTACTCCATTCTCCGGCGAGAAATCGGCACCTGGATGTGACGAAGAACGTTGCCGTGCTCTTGAGCACCCATGTGCAAGTCCGGCAGCTCGGCGAGGTGAAAATCGAGAAATGCCTCTGCGTCTTTCCGCGCAACGATTACGAGCCGGATGTGGTCTTCTTCGGCCTGACGAAGGCCGCCGCGTTCGCGCCAGACACGACGAAATTTCCCGTGCCCGACCTCGCCGTTGAAGTCCTCTCCGAGTCCACCGAAGGGCGTGATCGCGGCGTGAAGTATGAGGACTTTCAGGTGCATGGCGTCGGCGAATACTGGATCGTGGATGCGGACCATGCCGTGGTGGAGCAATACGTCCTGCGCGGCGCCGCCTATGAGCTCGTGCTCAAGTCCGGGTCCGGCGAATTGCGGAGCGAGATCCTCTCCGGTTTTACCGTTCCCATCCGCGCGTTTTTCTCGGCTGAAGAAAACCTGGCCGCCCTGCGCGCGCTGCTCAGCGCAACGTAAAGATCGGGCCTCACTCCGTGCCACTCCCAAGTGAACCCTTCCACGAAATCGGCGCGCACGCGCAGGTCGATGCCGATGTCATCCTCGGCTATCGCTTCCCCGGCGACTCGCAGCCGACGCGCATCGGCGATCACGCGATCATCCGCTCGGGCACGATCATCTACGCGGATACCGTTATCGGTCATCGCTTCCAGTGCGGACATCAGGTGCTCATCCGCGGCGAAGTCACGATCGGCAATCGCTGCGTGGTGCATCACAAGTGCACGCTCGAAGGCCGCCTCCGCATCGGCGACGGCGTGAAGATCATGGCGCACGTGTATCTGCCCAGCACCACGGTCATCGGCAGCATGGTCTTCATCGGGCCGGGCACGACGTTTCTGAATGACAAGCTGCCGATGCGCCGCGCCGCGCCGGTGGAGGGCGCGCACATCGAGGACGGCGTCACCATCGGCGGCGGCGTGACTATTTGCCCGGGCGTCACCATCGGGCGGAACTCCTTCATCGGCGCGGGCTCGCTCGTAAACCAAGACGTGCCGCCCGACACGCTCGCCTATGGCGTGCCCGCGCGGCATCGCCCGCTGCCGGAATCCATTTCCCGCGGCAACCTTCCCGAATTGCTCCTGCCGCAAACCGATCTCTTCGGATCACATCACGACGACTCCTGGCAGAGCGAACCCAAGCTCTCTGGGCCGTTCCTTGGAAAACCGCCCCGGCGGTAGAGCGCCTCTCCCCTCACGCGAGAGGCACCCTACAGTGCGGCGACCGCGCTTGGGCCTCAGGATGGTGATCGCCGAGACGGGGTTTCTCCACGCGCTCAGCGCGCCTTGCGTCAGCCTCACTTGTTGCGGCGTGGGCAGCACTTATGCTGAACGCCACCTTTCTCCATCCATGCCGCAGCATCGCTTCCTCATCGTCGGCGCTGGTTTCTCCGGCGCAGTGCTGGCCCGCGAACTGGTCACCCGCCTCGACGCGCAGGCCGTGGTACTCGATGCCAAAGCGCACGCCGCCGGCAATTGCCACACCGAGCGCGACGCGGCCACCGGCGTGATGGTGCACGTCCACGGCCCCCACATTTTCAATACGGACAATGAGCGCGTGTGGACCTACGTGCAGCGCTTCAGCGTCTTCCGTTCCTACATCAATAGGGTCAAAGCCAGCACATCGCGCGGCGTGTTCGTGATGCCCATCAATCTGCACACCATCAATCAGTTCTTCGGAAAAAATTTCGATCCGCGCGAAGCCCGCGCTTTCATCGCCTCGCTCGGCGATCCCACCATCGGCGAGCCGCGGAACTTCGAAGAGCAGGCGCTGAAATTTCTCGGCCGCGATTTATACGAGACATTTTTTTACGGCTACACGCGCAAGCAATGGGGCTGCGAACCGCGCGAGCTTCCCGCCTCGATCCTCAAGCGCCTGCCGGTGCGCTTCAATTACGACGACACCTACTACGCGCGAAAATTTCAAGGCATCCCCGAGGACGGTTACACCGCCCTGATCGAACGCGTCCTCGCGCATCCCGCGATCGAGGTGCGGCTGAAGACCCTTTACCAGCGCGGCACGGATGATCGCGGCTTCGACCGCGTGTTTTTCACAGGACCCATCGACGCGTTCTTCGATTTCGCCGAGGGCCGGCTCGGCTACCGCACCGTCACCTTCGAGCGCATCGAAGCCGAGGGCGACTACCAGGGCAACGCCGTCATCAACTACCCCGACCTGAATGTGCCGTGGACGCGCATCCACGAGCACAAACATTTCGCCCCGTGGGAGAGCCACGCCCGCACCGTCGCCTTCCGCGAATACAGCAAGGAAACCGCGCCCGACGACTTACCCTACTACCCGAAACGCCTCGCCGCCGACAAAGAACTCCTGCGCCGCTACCGCGCCTTGGGCGAAGCCACGACCGGCGTCTCCTTCCTCGGCCGCCTCGCCACCTACCGCTACATGGATATGGAGACCGTCATCGGCGAAGCCCTCGACTTCGCCGATACGCTGGTCGCGCGCCTCGCACGGCAAGCGCCGCTGCCATCCTTTCCAAATCGAGAAGACTAACGCCCCAGGAGTTTTCTTAAGCGCCAATACCAATCGCGCAACACCGGCCAGTTTTTCGCCCAGCGTTTGCGGCCACTCACGCGCACCTTGTCTGCATCTTCGCCAATGAAGAACAAGAGCGAGTGCTCGTTATCGATGCGCACACTCTTTGGGTAAGAGGTGAAATGCTCCGCCTTCCACTGGAAACGGTGCGTCTCATGCACATTGCCAAACACAGTCCCCTGCACTCCCATCTCGCGCGGCGTCGAGACGATGACGTTGCGCGCCTGTTGAAAACAAACCTCCAGGAACCGCAACCCATCCTCGCGAGTGAAATGCTCGATCACATCGATGAGCAGCAACAGATCGTAACGCAACTCGAGCGTCGGCAGAATGTCGGCGGCGTTACCGACGAAGACCCGGTTGTAAACGAACGCGTGCAACGGAGTAAGATAACGCTCGAAGACCTCCACCCCATCGATGCGGCGGCTCCAGTCGCGATACTGCTCCCGCCCATCCCAGAACTCGAGATACTCGCGCGCCAGCACACCGTATTTCCCAAAGCCAACTCCCACATCCAGCACGCTCCGGGGATCGACCTTCACGACCAGGTCCATGATCTCGTTGAGTTGGTGAGGGTGGCTGGTGGGCATCGGAAGAGCAGGTTGCGCGAGCGAGAGTGTCGTGGAAAAGCGTAAATGCATTCGCAACTCAAACCGGCGCCGCCAGCGCAAAAAGAGTCGAGCTTTTCAAACTCCATTTCCCTTCTACAGTCCCCGACCCCGAATGAAGCTCGATCGCCTCCAAGAATACGTGACCGGCGCTGTGATCCTGCTGCTCGGCATCGGCTTCGCCCTCTACTGCGGCTCCCTCATCGGCGGCGGCAACACCCACACGCTGGGGCTGATCTTCACCGGGATTTTGATCCTCGCGCTGTGCATTTCCATGCGCACCAGCGTGTGGCTGCTGGTGCCGCTGTGCTGGGAACTCACCGGCAAAGTGACCGCCTTGAATGTGCCGTTATTAGTTCGCGACATGGCGGTGCTGGTCGCCTTCGGGAGTTATTTGATATTTTACGCGCTCAAGTTACTCCGCGCCAAACCGGTCTTTGATCTCATCGATCTCCTCGTGATCGCCAATTTGGCTTACCTGGCCACGGTCTTCCTACGAAATCCGGTAGGCGCGAAGTGGTTTGGATCGGACATGGTCGGAGGCCGGCCTTACTTCGATATTTTCATCGCCTTCCTCGCCTTTACGGTCCTCAAGCGCGCTCCGCTCGATCTCAAGACCGTGCGACTGCTTCCGCTCATCTCGCTCTTAGGCGCAGCCTTTGTGTCCCTCGGCAGTATGATCACCCTGGTCTGGCCGTCCACGGCTTCCCCACTAGGTCGAGTGTATTCCAGCTTCGCTCCACCGGAGCTTCAATCGGGACAGATCATCAACGAAGACGTTATTGGGAGAAGGCCGCTCTTTGCGGTCGTGGGGCAACGGGGAATGCAACTGCTCAGTTCCTATTTCTCTCCCTTCAGCTTTCTGTCTCCTCACAATCCGTTGCGTTTTTTCGCTGCGATCGCATTTACCGCCTGCATTCTGCTTTCCGGCTTCCGGAGCGCGTTGTTCACCATCTTTGTTTACGTGTGCCTTTCTTCGTATTTTCGGAAACGGAAGCAGGACATTATTTTCTTCTGTCTCATTGCATCTGCATTTGTCGGGGTCGCAGCCCTTGGGAATGGCCGGCTCTTCACGCTGCCATTATCGGCCCAGCGGGCGCTCTCCTTCCTTCCGGGCGATTGGGACTACGAAGCGGTGAGCGACGCGCGAAGTTCGAGTGAGTGGCGTTATCAGATGTGGAATATGGTGATGACCGAGGAGAAGTGGATCAAGAATAAATGGCTTGGCGATGGGTTCGGGTTCACACGCTATGAACTCGGGATCATGGAGTCGGTGCAAGGCTTCACTACAGGCGTGGGCCAGGAGGCATTCCTGATCTCGGGCACCTATCACAGTGGTCCCCTTTCCGCCATCCGCTATGCAGGATTGGTTGGATTGGCCTTGTTCGCCCCGCTCATGATTCTCCTCGTGGTCCGCGCCTATCGCTTGATCCGCGCGTGTTACGGAACAACCCTCTTTCCGGTGGCGCTATTCGTGGGAATGCCAATGGTCTTCGCTCCGTTCCCTTTCATTTTCGTCGCCGGCGGTTATGACTCCAGTATGGCGGAAGCGTTTTTCTCTGCGGGATTGCTCAAGATTCTTGAGCGCGCGCACGCCAGCTTGCTCGCGGCTACTGAAACGGGAACCAATGTGCGACGGAGCATTCTAGCACGTCCGGCCGGCCATCGCCCCGGCGTGATGACCCACCCGCGCGGTCGTGTCGCCACCGCGCAATTGCATAACACTCCGCGGGCGGGGGATAGTTCCCCACGATGAGGCGGATGAGGGATATTGCCCGCGAGACCCGAATGACCCCATGACGGTGAAGCCGCCGTGCCCACTTTGCGCCTCCCTGGAAAGAACGGAGGTTAGTTCGCTCACTGGCGGTGAGCTCAGGCAACTTTGGTTGGAGTTACTCAACAAGGAATTCTCGGTCGAGGCATGGGGGCTCATTACTTCGGACCTGTCAGTCAACCTTGAAAGATGTGAGGGCTGCGGGTTCGAGTTTTTCGATCCGCGGCTAACCGGGACCGCTTCGTTCTACGCCGAGTTGGAACACACTAACTACTACACTCCTCAACGGCCCGAGTTCGAGCGTACGCGCTCCTTTGCCAAAAAGCGGAAGCTGCGAAGGGTGCTGGATGTAGGCTGTGGCACAGGGGCATTCCTGGATCTCATGCGCCTGGACCATTGCGACACGCATGGTCTGGAACTCAACCAATCAGCAGCATCTGCGGCGTCTGCGCGCGGTCATCGTGTCCATCAGACGCTGCTGGAAGGACTTTGTCAGGATAACATCGGTCCTTTCGATTTGATAACCCTGTTTCAAGTTTTGGAGCATGTTGCCAATCCGGTTCTGTTATTACATCAAGCCCGTACGTTACTCAGACCGGGAGGTTATATTGCTGTCGCTGTACCATCGTCTGAAGGGATTCTTTCCATCTGTCCCTGGGATCCGCATCAGTGGCCACCGCACCATGTTAGTCGCTGGCGATTCGCAGACTTCGATCAACTTTCAAAGAGTTGTGAACTTAGCGTCGTTGACCGCGGCGGCGACATTCTCCTTGGGCGAGAGATCGAGCACTATTGGGTACTCAACAATCGCCTGGCGCCATTGGTGGGACGAGAGTTATCTTTTCGGGTCAAAGCTTTGCCAAAGCTCGTGTCTTTGGCGTATCGCGCGATGCGGCTGAAATACGTTATCCCAGCCAAGGGTCCGAGCATTTATGCGCACTTCCAGTTAGCCCAGGGCGATCTTTGTTGATTCCAAACCTTGTTTCCTGGCTCCAGCGACACCGGCGCTCCAGCCGCGTGGCCTTTCTATTCACGATCGTTTCGCGAGTCGTCAACTCGGGCATGTCGCTGCTTTGGACCCGATGGTTGCTGCAAACAATGGGGGCGTCGCTCTACGGCTCATTCATCAGTTTCCAGGCACTCGCTTCCCTCGGCAGCATGGGGGATCTCGGCCTTGGCGGAGCGGTCGGCATTGAAACCAATCGCCTGCTCGGAGCGCGAAAGCTGGATGAGCTGAAAGGCTTCCTCAGTTTGGCGCGGTCGGTTTTCATCGTCTTGAGTATCTGCGCGACGTTGATCTTTGCCGCGCTCGCACCGTGGGCGCCGGGTTGGCTGGGGTTTCGGGAAGTTGCCGGCGGAGGATCGGCGACTCTCCTGTTCCTCGTCGGGGCGCTCTCTATCGGAGTTACAATCCTTGGGAGTTACACGGCCGCCCTCAGTTATGCTTGCGGGAATCTTACGTGGCCGGTGCTTCCTTCCTTGTTCATGGCGCAGGCCAGCTTGGGCATCCATTGGTGGCTGGCAAGCGTCGGCGCGCCTCTTTGGTTGCAGTTTCTCCCCTATCTCGGGGCGGCAATCGGTTCATTCCTGCTCCCGTCGTTCTACCAACGCATTTCGCACCCAGAATTGGCGGGCATCCTGCCACTTCACTTTGCATGGGTTGCCGCGCGCGGAATCCTCGCGCGGAGCTTCTGGGTCTATCTGTGGAGTCTAGGTAGCCTTGTGTACACAATGACAGACCGACTCGTGATTAACCGCTTTTTTGGTCCTGAGGAAACGGCCCGCTATTATTTGAACTACAAGCCGTCCGAACTGGCTGTGTTTACACTTGCGACGCTGACCTTCGTCAGTCTCATCAAGATCCTCCAATGGAATGCATCGCCAGATGCGGCCGATCGGCAACAGGCGATAGCTCAAACGTTACGTTTGCAGAAGGTGCAAATTTTTCTTGGGGTAGCCGCGAGCCTCGCTTACCTCGGATTGAATGATCTCTTCATCCGCGTGTGGTTGGGGCCTGGTCATGAGATTTCGTTCGTTCTCCAAGGTTTATTCGCTGCGAATCTGGCAGTAACTGTTTGCGGAGATGCTGGCACAAAGATCGCCGGACAGATCACTGCCCGCGGGACGGTGCTGGCCGGTATCGCCGTAGGAAGCACGGCCCTGATCAATTTAGTTTTCTCGTGGGTCGCCGCCATGCTGGGGTTCATTCCTGGAATCGCGCTGGCGACTCTCATGGCGCAGTCCTTTTTCACGATCTTCACGGGCTGTTTTGCGGCTCGTGCACTCGGCCTCTCCCGGGCGGTATGGGTGCTCAAGGGTTGGGCCTTGCCCGTCGCAGCCCTTGCAACGGGCTTCCTTCTTCGATGGCAGTTTCAACCGCAGAGTGTTCCCGGTGTGCTCCTGGTCGGGGGCGCTTACTTAATCATTACCGGAATCGTCGGAATCCTCGTTGGAATCAACCGCGAACTGGTGATGGACGAACTTAGGATTGTGCGCTCGATGCTCGGCCGCTAAGTCGCGTTATGCCCCGCCAACCCACTCACCCGCTTGCGGAACATCCGCTCGACTGTCTGGGTGGCAAAGTGCCGGACTGCTCCTATCCACAGACTAACCGCGGGTATCTAACGATGGTCATGCTCGAAGCGTCGCTGCGCCTGTCCGCGCCCTATGTGCGTGGAAAACTGCTCGATGTAGGTTGCGGACGAAAACCGTATCAGAAGACCTATTTTGCAAACGCGGAATCGTATCTCGGAACCGATTATCTCACGGATCGATCGACTCCCGACATCGTAGCCTCAGCGACCGAACTCCCGCTCCCGGATTGCCACTTCGACACAGTGGTGAGTACCGAAGTTCTGGAGCACCTGCCGGAACCCCTGCGCGCTTTGCGCGAAATGCATCGCGTCCTCAAGCCGGACGGTCATCTCATTTTGAGCGCGCCCATGCACTGGCCCAGGCACGATTTGCCGTACGATTTCTATCGCTACACCTATGATGGTTTGCTGCATCTGCTCAAAGAGAGCGATTTTGAAGTCGTGCGCCTCTTCAATCGCGGCCGGGCCTACGCCTTCCTCGGCCAGGTGGTGCAACACATCCAGCCGGTTCCTTATCATTGGTTTTCGTTTCTCCTTAATCGCTTCTTTCTCTGGTGCGACCTGCACTTGCAGCAGGACGTCATTACGCTGGGCTGGACGGTCATTGCGCGCCCCATCGACTCGTCCAGCGCAGTACGATCCGTCGAAGGGGGCGCAAAGCCGGCGTGAAGTAGAGCGGATGCGCGGCGCGCAATGGCGCCCGGATAAGCCAGCCTTGCGACCATTGGGGCTGCGTCGAAGATGTGAGCACGCTTACCCATTTGTCGGTCATGGCTATCACGGAAAACTCGCGGCGAATCTTTTCCTGGGAATAGGTTGCCATTTTGCGCATTTCATCCCGGTTCCCGTGCAGCCATAGGATTGCATCGGCATAGCCGGCGACGTTCTCCGGAGGCACCATGATTCCGTTCCGCGGCTCGATAGCTTGCCGAATTCCGCTCGGAAGGTCGCTGACCACGGGAATCATTCCGTGACTCATTGCCTCCATGAGACTCATGGGTAATCCTTCGGCATCGGAAGCTAACAGGAATACATCGTGTTCGACCATGAGTGCCGGAACGTCTTGATAGTTCACATGACCAGCAAAGCGGATTTGCTGATCTGCCCGGCTGGTTTTCATCTCCCGTTGCAACATGCCCAGTTCCTTCCCTTCCCCTGCGATGGTCCAAATGAATGGGATCTCTGATTGAATAAGTCTATTCAAAATGTGAGGAAAGAGATGGACTCGCTTTTGACCCTGTTCCAAGCGGCCAAGATAGAGAATGCGCAACGGTTGTTCGGGGGGAAACTCTCGGGTTACAATCTGCTCTGGAAGAGCAACGCCGCTGGTTAAACAATGAATCGACTTGCCGGCAAACTCCGGTAGCGCCGCTAGTGTGTGACAAATCCGCTCCGAGACGCCGATCGCGACGTCAATAAGCCCGGCATACGGAATGATCGCATCGTAAAAAATGGCGTGGTCGGCTTGCACCATGGCAACCCGCTTGGCGCCCGGTGGGACATAGCGTAAGACCTCGTAACTCGTTTCACCGAGGCAGGCGATCACGGCAGACGGGTGAAAGGCGGCAACAGTATCTAGTGTAATGGCCAGCCGATCTTCGAAGATCTTAGTCCTCTGATCCTGAAGGCTGGTCGGGACACCATGCGCCTCAAAGTGTGTCGCGAATGGATTTTCCCGTTCCAAGCTCGCAACCATGACTGGAATCTGACGGCGCGACAGTTCGGCAGTGAGATTGCAAAGCAGAGTTGTCGCGCCTCCAAACCCGAGACCGCTGATGAATGCAAAGCGGCCGATGGTCTGAGATCCGAGGGCGGGCGGCATTGCGCGCGATGGCTATGCTGGATTGATCGCTCTTTCGAGAGCCAATGGATTGACGAAAAGGATGTCGCACCAGCGGACCGAGTGGTGAGTAGTCCGGGTGTGAGAGTAGAGGTCCACTAACTCATACCCGAACTGGATCAGCATCGCGTAGAGCTCGGAAAAAGTGGTCTGGCCCTTGTAGTGCGATTCAAAAGTTACTTCGGTGTAGATCAAGGCAATCCGCCGTTGGCCCAGCAACTCGCTGGCACCGGCGATAACCTTCGATTCGAATCCTTGAACATCGATTTTAAGCAGGTCGATTGTCGCGATCTGGTTGTCGCGGCAGAATGTGTCCAGTGTTGTCACGGGAGTTTCGACGCGTTCGACGTTTTTCATCAACGAACGTGTCCCAGGGTCGGCAACGTCCGGACGTGCCGGGAGGAGCGAGTTTGTTGCACTGAATTGATTGACGAAAAGGGTCTGGGTTGAACAACTGTCGCCGATGGCTGAATTGACCGGCCTGACATGCGGCCACGGAGCCACGTTTTCTTGCAAAATGGTGAAGGTTTTTGGGAAAGGCTCGAAGGAATAGATCGTAGCCAAAGGAAATTTTCTGGCGTATTCCATCGCACTTTCACCCACATGCGCTCCCACATCGAAAATCGTCCGCAACGCCCTCTTTCCGAACATCCGCTGGATGTCGAAATTCCCATCCAGACCGATATGGGAGGTCTTGCGGATGTCGTAGCCCGCTGAGAGCAGCAAGTCGCGTAGGATATTCTTGAGTGGATTCATTCGGGAGATCGACGCGAGATGGCGGGTGCGTTTAGGAGTTCCTTCTGCCGCATGGGTAAGATTATGTCACGCGTCAAGCCTGCCCCCCGCGAGCTTTGCTTTTCGGTGCCGCGCCGAGCAATTTTTCCCAACCGGTGAAGACAAACCGTAACACTCCAGGCCGTGAGACCGCGGCACTCCCCGCCACAAAGGGGAGAATCATTTGCTTGAGCAATGTCTTCGACCGGCAATATCAGGAGGTCCGTGCAGAGCAGGTGGCTCTTACACTCAGTTCGGGGAAGCGCCGGGATCTCTTTGCCTGCTTGGAACGCGCCAGTGGCCGGGAGGTGATCGTGCTGTCGTCCCCTCCAAAACCTCTTCAGCGACATCGGGCGCGCTGGTTGCCGCCGGTCGAGACGTTCTTTTCCACTCAGCGGCAGTCGGTATGCGGGAATTGGGACGGGGCAAAGATTCGTATTCCCAGTAGTTGGCTGTGCTATGCGAAGCATGTCTTCAAACACACGCGGGACGGTGACATCGTCCTCCTGGATAATTACGAGTTCCTTTATGTTGTGGCCGCTTATGCGGCGAAGCTATTCCGCGAGCTTGTCTTTGTGCTCGACTACGAGGATGGGAAACACGCCAGTGACCAAGGCTGGGATCGCTTGCTGAGCGGCACCGCAGAATACTTTGGACGACCATTGCTCCGGGGCGCGTTACTCGCTCATCCGGCGCTGGCCAGCCGTCTGCCGGCGGACTTACTCTGCGAGTTAGTCCCAGGCTTCCTGCGTCCGACGCAGACCCGAATGGGTTCGCGAAGGCCGGATGGCCCGGTGAAATTCCTCTACTCCGGCTCGCTCGATAAACCGCGTGGAGTCGATTTGCTGCTCGGCGCTCTCCCGCTCCTTCCGAGAGATGGCTGGGAATTGCACCTGACAGGCAGCGGACCGCTCCAACCGCTCGTCGTCGAAACGGCTGCCGATCCGCGCTGGCTCGGCCGGGTGCAATATCGCGGTATGCTTTCGTCCGACGAACATGAGTACCTTCTGGCCACCTGCGACGTGGCGATCAACTGTCAGCGCTCGTCCGATCCCATCTCGGATGTGACCTACCCCTCGAAGACTTTCACCTACCTTTCCGCGGGCCTGCGCCTCATCAGCAGCACCGCTAGCAGCGTTCGCGAAGTGCTCGGCTTGGCTTGCTGGTATTATCTCGTGGAATCTTCGGCATCCCTCGCCGCGGTCATGACCCGGATGATCAGCGATGGTCTGCCAGAAGTGCCGGAGGCAGCATTACGCGGGATGCTAGCCCGGTATTCGATTGAGGGCACCACGCGCCGACTGAAAACCTTTCTGGAAAGGATAGCCTAGACCGATGGCCACCCCATCTCACCCATCGACATTGCTGGTCACTTGCGGAGGGTGGTATCTGGCACAAACGGCGCGCGCTTTTTTGCAGCGCGATGCGCTCGCGCAATTATGGCTTTCGGCAAAGAACACCACGCAGATCCCAGCGGAGAAATTCCGCCGATGCTGGCCCTTTCATGTGCTCATGAAACCATTCTTTCATCTTGCCCCGCAAATCTGGACGGAGCGTGTGTTCTACGCGTTTTTCCCTGCCTGGCAGGCGTGGGTGCGCAGCGGCCCGACCCCGGAGTTTCGGGTTGCCCAGGCGATCATGGGATACGCGACGGAAGTGTTCGATCTCGCGGAGCAGCGGGGCGCTTTGAAAGTGCTCGATTGCCAGAACAGTCATCCGACTAGCTACTACGGCTACTGGCAGCGCGAATGCGACGTATGGTGTCCGGGGCATCGCGTGCCGATCCCGCAGTGGATGTTTGGCCGCATGAATCGTGAATTGGAACGAGCCGACGTGGTGCTCTGCCCGTCGGATTTCGTCCGAGACACTATGATCTCGAATGGAGTCCCGGCGGAAAAATGCTTCGTCAGCCCTTTCGGCGTGGATACGTCCATCTTCCGACCGCGGCCGGAACCGCCGCCGGTTCCCCGCTTTGTCTGCGTCGGCACCATCTGCCTGCGTAAAGGCCACCAGTATTTGTTCCGCGCTTTCGAGCGGGTGAAAGCGATTCTTCCCAACGCGGAATTGATCTGTGTGGGTGATTACAAATGCGACTTTGATCGGGAACGCCCGCGGTGGGCAGGCAGCTTCCGCCGCATTCCCCATCTCAGTCACACGGAACTCGCCGCGCTCATGCAGACTTGTTCGGCCTGCGTTCTGGCTTCTGTCGAAGAGGGTTTTGCGCGGGTGATTTCCGAATCGATGGGAGCAGGCTTGCCGGTTGTCGCCACGTATGAAAGCGGCGCGCGGACGGAGGTGACCCATGGCGTCGAGGGCCTGATCGTCCCCGCCAGAAAACCGGATCTGCTTGCCGATGCGATGATCGAGATCGTGCGCGACCGCGCTGCCAATGCACGCATGGGCCTGTCTGCATACACCCGCGCCAGCAGTCAGAATTCCTGGCAGGACTACGGCGATCGCTTACTCGCCGAATATGCCAGGCGGCTCTCGATCCGTTGATGCGCATCGCCTTTCTCGCCACCGATAACCGTGAGCATCATCGGCGCTACGATGTGCCTGTGCCGTATTTCGGTCCCGCGCCCGAGGCGGCGCTTGCTGGTTTGGCGACGGAGCGCGAACTCGAAGTGCACGTCGTTGCCTGCACGCAGCGGCCCATGAAGTCGCCGGAAAAGCTCGCCGACAATACTTGGTTTCACCTGCTCCACGTCCCAAAATTCGGATGGATGCGCACCGGCTATCAGGGTTGCATCCGCGCCATTCGCCGACACCTTCGGCTGTTGAAACCCCATCTCGTGCATGGGCAGGGCACCGAGCGTGAGTGCGCGCTGAGCGCGATTTTTTCGGGCCGGCCAAACGTGGTCACTGTTCACGGGAATATGGTGCAAATCGAGAAACACGTTCCCGCACCCTTCGGCGGCTACTACTGGCTGGCGGCGCGCCTCGAGGATTTTGCGTTGCCGCGCACCGGTGGGGTCTTCTGTAATTCCGCCTACACCGAAGACCTGATCCGGCCGCGGGCCCGGCGGACCTGGCGGGTGCCAAACGCGCTCAGGCCCGAGTTTTTCGCACGACTGCCCACCTTCAGCATGACTCCGCAGCCGGTGCTCTTGAGTGTCGGCATCATCGGGCAGCGCAAGCGTCAACTCGAACTGTTGACCGTCGCGGAAGAACTCCATCGCGCTGGCCTGAAGTTTGAATTGCACTTCATCGGCGATGCCGATCCGCGTGATCCTTACGCGGCGGAGTTTCGCCGCCGCGTTTTTTCCGCGGAAGCGCGCGGCTTCGCCCGCTATCTCGGAACAAAATCCACCGCCGAAGTGATCGCCGCCTGCGATGCCGCATCCGCGTTGGTCCATGTCCCAAGCGAGGAAGCATTCGGTCTGGTGGTTGCCGAGGCTCTGGCGCGGAATCTCAAATTCTTCGGCACGGACCTCGGCGGCATCCGCGACATCGCCGGCGGAGTCGAAGGCGCGGAGCTTTTTCCGCTGGAAGATCGGGATGCGTTGCAAGCGGCCATCGCTGCGTGGCTGCAGGCCGGCTCACCCCGTCCGATTGCCGCGGCCGCGGAAATGCGGCGGCGTTACCACCCCGAGATCATCGCGCGGCAGCACGTGGAGATTTACCGCGAAGTACTTGCCGGCGCGGCGCGGAATCCGTAACTCACACGACTCATGTCAGCCGTCGAAATCTCGGGCCAGCTCAATGCCGAAGAGCGGCGCATCCTCACTGCGGCGATTCTCGACGCTTCGGAGAAACCGCGGATTGTGATCGAGATCGGCACCTGGCTGGGCGGCGGCAGCACGCTGCATTTTCTCAAGGCGCTGCAACAAAATGGAGAGGGCCATCTCTGGGGAGTCGAAGCCGACCGATCGATCTACGAGCGGATGCTCGAAAACATTCGCGCCGCCGCGCCCGAGGCGATGCACCGCTTCACGCCACTCTTCGGTTTCTCCCAGCAGGTGATCCCGCGGTGGCTCGAGGAAATCGGCCCCGATGCCCGGGTGGATGTCGCATTCCTCGACGGCGGCGATAATCCCATGGAGCAGATTACCGAGTTCCAACTGCTGGCCGACCGCATGCCTGTCGGCGGACAACTTCTCGCCCACGATGCCAAGCTGCGGAAGGGTAAATGGCTGCGCCCCTATCTTTCGTTGCTGGATAACTGGCAGGCTGAACTCCACGACATCAGCACCGAGGGGCTGCTCACCGCCTTGAAACTTCGCGACTCTCCATCCGCCGAAAGCCGCAACGCGGCTGCGCGGAAGCTGCGCGCGCTCCGGCTGCAACCCATCGAATTGATCGGCCGGTTTGTTCCCCGGAAACTTTGCGCGCTCCTCCTGCAAGCCATGCCCGAGTCATTGCGACAGAGCGTGTCGCAAGGCCGGTAAGTTACTTTTCGCCCAGCCACGCACGCAGCTTCCGCACGAAGCTTCGCAAGGGCATCTGCCCCGACTCAAACGCGGCGAATGCATACTGCTCGCCAAGCTGAACAAGATCCGCGGATGACGGCATCCCTCTCGTTACTCGCGACCCATCCCTCAACCACGGTAACTGCCGGTATGTCACGCGCTCGGGGTAGTTATTCTTTAAGTAATGCCCGAGCATCTCGTATTCGCTGAAGAGATTGGTACTGCCTCCTTCGAGGTTACCCATCATCTTCCACGCCCACTGCTCCGGGCCCGCGAAGTTACTTTCGATCGCCGCCAGCATCTCCCGCAGCACGCTCTTCTGCACGAGCATGTGCTGCGAGATGAAGGAGCATTCGCGCCGCGGTTCCTGTCGGAGTAACCGGCGATAAGTATCGAAGTAAGGAAGGTGCTCTTCTTGAGCGGTGGTAAGTAACATCCGATCGTTCGCATCGAAAAATTCCAACGTTCGCAACGGGATCGTGTCCGCATCCCAGATGAGGTAATAATCATCCCCCGGCTCCCGGAATGCGAAGGTGAACTTCAAGAGTTGCTGAAAGTACCAGCCCGCGCCTTGCGGAAAGCCGGGAAGCGGAAGCCGGCGAAGCTTTCCCAATGTCATGCCGGGGATCAGCGCATCTTCATCGAGCAATTGCACATCGCCACCAAGCGTGCGCCGGCATCGGGGAAAATTCGACGCCGCGGTAATGACGTGCAGTTGCTTGAAAGGAACGAAGCGTTGCAAGCCATCGAGTGTCAGCCGGAGGATGCGCAAGTCCGCGGCCCGGCACGCGGTCACAACATCGAGAGAACGGTTGCGAAGGCTTCCGGGCGGCATGGGTGGCAGGATAACCACGGGCTTCGCGATCACAAGCGGTGCGGGCCGCTGCCGGCACTGGTGATGGGATCAAATCAACCGGAAGCGGGCGAGGTCTTGGGAATCGACCACGCCAAGGGGGGTGTTGGTTTCGCTCACCACTACGAGGTCGTCTATGCGGTGCGTTTCGAGAATGTGCAGGACTTCGGCGGCGAGTTTGTCGGCGCGGATGGCGATGGGATTTTTCGTCATGAAATCTGCGACGGATTTTTCGAGCAGATCGGCGCGGGCCTGGATGTGGCGGCCGAAATCGCCGTGCGTGAAGATGCCGGCGAGTGTGCCATCAGGCGCGGTGACGACGGCGGCGCCGGCGCGGACTTTGGCCATCGCGTGCAGGACTTCGCGCACGGTGGCGTGCGGGGCGACCAGCGCCATCTGTTCGGGGCCGCGCATGATTTGATGCACGCGGAGCAGGAGCGTGCGTCCGAGCCGGCCGCCGGGATGGAAGCGGGCGAAGTCTTCGCGTGTAAAACCGCGCGCTTCGAGGAGCACCATCGCGAGGGCGTCGCCGAGCACTAGCATGGCGGTGGTGCTGGAAGTGGGCGCGAGCACGAGCGGGCAGGCTTCGCGCTCGACGCGCACGTCGAGATGGACGTGGCTGTGGCTGGCCAGGAATGAGGCGGGGTGGCCTGTCATCGCGACGATCTTCACGTCAAAGCGGGCGAGAGCGGGGAGGATGGCGATGAGTTCATCGGTCTCGCCGCTGTAGCTGAGCGCGAGGATGACATCGCCATCCGAGACGAGGCCGAGGTCGCCGTGCAGCGCGTTGAGCGAATTGAGCACCACGGCGGGCGAGCCGGTGCTGGTGAAGGTGGCGGCGATCTTTTCGCCGATGTGGCCCGACTTGCCGACACCGCACACGACGATCTTGCCGCGACTCTCGATGCACGCGCGGAGGGTATCGACGGCGCGGACGAACGACTCGTCGAGCCGCTCGAGCAGCCGTTGGATTTCGGCGATTTCGAGTCCGATGACGCGGCGCGCTTTTTCGAGATAATCCATCGCGCCGGTTGTCGTCTGCTTGCTTCGGCTCGACAAGCCGGCATTGAGTGGCTCGACCGCATGTCCCCGCCTGTTGCCGCGCAATACGTCGTCACGTTTCTGAAGCCGGAGATGCTGCACATTTACCGGCAGATCACGGCGCTGCGCGCGTTTCGGCCCGTGGTGTTTTGCCAGAAGCGCGAGAATGCGGAGCGGTTTCCTTTCGACGATGTGGTGGTGATTTCAAAGCCGCGCACGCACGCGCTGCGGCGGCTCTGGCAGAAGCAGATGCTCGGGCGGCCGATCACGATTTATCGCGGCGAAGCGCGGGGCATTCTGGCGGCGCTTCACGCGGCCGAGGCACGCGTGCTGCACATTTATTTCGGGCACATCGGAGTGCATCTGCTGCCGTTGCTGGAGATGTGCGATGTGCCGGCGCTCGTGTCCTTTCACGGCGCCGACGCACAGGTCGGACTCGCGCACCTGGCTTCGACGCAGCGGATGCTTGCGAAGGCGCGGTTGCTTTTGGTGCGCTCCGAGTCGTTGGCGGCGCGGCTCGTTGCGCTCGGTTGCGATCCGGCAAAAATCCGGCTGCATCGCACCGGCATCCCGGTCGAGGAAATTGCGTTCACCCAACGCGCCACCCCGCGGGACGGGGCGTGGCGGTGCGTGCAGGCGTGCCGGCTCATTCCGAAGAAAGGGGTGGCGACGAGCCTGCGAGCCTTCGCGCAATTCGCGGCGAAACATCCGCGCGCGACATTCACGGTCGCCGGCGAAGGCCCGCTGCTACAGACTTTGCGGGCGTTGGCTTCCGCGCTCGGCATCGCGGATCGCGTGACATTTCCCGGATTTCTCTCGCAGGCCGCACTGCGCGCGCTTTACGCGGACGCTCATCTTTTCCTGCACCCGAGCGAGCTCGGCGCGGATGGCGATCAGGAGGGCGTGCCGAACTCCATGCTCGAAGCGATGGCCAGCGGCCTGCCTGTGCTGGCGACAAGGCATGGCGGAATCCCGGAGGCCGTGAACCATGGCGAGAGCGGCCTGCTGGTCCCAGAAAGAGACCACGCCGCGCTCGCGGCGGAAATGCTGGCGCTGGCGGCAATACCGGACCGCTACGCGAAGATGAGCGCGGCGGCGGCAAGAAGCGTGGCCGCAAAGTTCGATCTTGCCGTGCAGACGCGCGCGCTGGAGAGATTTTATGCGGAAGCGACGGAGGCGTGAGCGTTCTTGCACCGC
This sequence comes from Chthoniobacterales bacterium, assembly GCA_038238555.1. Classification (GTDB taxonomy): domain Bacteria; phylum Verrucomicrobiota; class Verrucomicrobiia; order Chthoniobacterales; family Chthoniobacteraceae; genus JANNXQ01. Next base: position 75,796 of record JBBRXP010000004.1, read on the forward strand.
CGGAAGTTCCCGCTAAACCCAACGCATGAAACTGATCGTCGCTCTCGCTCTCGCCACCACGCTCGCCCTTCACGCGGAAGACAAGCCGCTCTTTAACGGCAAAGACCTCACGGGTTGGAAGGGGCAACCGGAATTTTGGAGCGTGAAAGATGGGGCCATTACGGGCCACACCACCACGGAGAAACCTGTCGAACAAAACACCTTCCTCATCTGGCAGGGCGGCGACGTCGCGGACTTCGAACTGACGGTGAAGTACAAGATCGTCGATGCAAATGGCGCGTCGGATGGGTTCGGCAATTCGGGCATCCAGTATCGGAGCAAAGTGGTGGACCCGGCTTACTCCGTGGTCGCCGGTTATCAGGCCGACTTCGAGTGCGGGAAGACGCACAGCGGCATTCTTTACGAGGAAAAGGGACGCGGCATCCTAGCCAATCGCGGAGAGAAAGTGGTGATCCACGAAGGCGACGCGCCCAACAAACCGAAGATCGAAAAGGTGGGCAGTCTCGGCGAGAGCACGGAACTCTTGGCGGCGATCAAACCGGCGGATTGGAACGAGTACAAGATCGTCGCCAACGGCGGCCACCTTCAGCACTTCATCAATGGCAAGCAGATGATCGACGTGACCGACGAGACGGCGCTGGGGGCAAAGTCGGGAGTGCTCGCGCTGCAACTGCACCGGGGTGCGCCGATGACGGTGCAGTTTAAGGACTTCGTGTTTAAGACGCTGAAGTGAGCGCGTCGCAGCTGCGACGTCCTCGTCGCAGCACGTGCCAGCGGCGCCTCGCCGAACGGCCCACGCGACGAGGACGTCGCAGCTACGCGGACGCGGTTTCTTTTTCGGCGCGGGCTTTGAGCACTCGAGCGAGCGCGCTGGCGGGCTCGTTGAGCACGCGCACGAGCTGGCTTGCCGGGGCGTTGAGGACGCCGAGCAGCGTGGCGAGCAAGACCTCGCGCGAAGGGAGATCGGCGATCTCGGCGATCTGTTCTTTCGAGACCACGAGGCGATCGACCACGCCTGTCTTCACTTCGGGTTTCTTAAATTCCGCGGTGAAAATTTTGAGCACCTTGGCGGCGGCGGCGGCGTCCTTTTCGCCGACTACGATCGCGGTCTGGCCCTTGAATTCGGCGAGTTCCGGCAGGCCGGCGCCCTTGGCTGCGCGGCGGAGGAAGGTGTTTTTGACGACGTGGCAGCGGGCGCCGGCGTTCCAGAGCCGTGTGCGCAGCTCGGCAAACTGGCCGACTTTCAAGCCGGTGTAGTCGGCGACGAAAAGGAACGGCGAGGCGTTGAGCTTTGCCTGCAAGTCTTCAACGATGGTGGCTTTGTCGGGATGCACGGGAAGAAAGTTGAGAGTTGAGTGTTGAGTGTTGAGTGACGCGCTCGGGACTTCGCTAATTTTTGACGAAGGAGGAGGCATCGACTTTTACCCCGGGCGTCATCGTCGCGCTGAGAGTTACGTTTTCGACGAAGACTCCTTTGGCCGTGGCGGGACGGGCTTTGACGACGGCTTCGATGACGGCGGCGCCATTCTCCACGAGCGCTTGCGCGGCGAAGGAAAACTTGCCGACGGGCACGGCGACGTTGCCGTTTTTGTCGAGCTTGAATTCGACGCGGCCTGCCTTCACCTCGCGCACTGCTTTGGCCGTGTCGTCGGTCACGGTGCCGGTCTTGGGATTGGGCATGAGGCCGCGCGGGCCGAGCACCTTGCCGAGCTTGCGCACCTCGGCCATGCAGCCGGGAGTGGAGACGGCCACGTCGAAATCCTGAAAGCCTTGCTGGCACTTTTCCACCATGTCCTTGTAACCCACAAACTCCGCGCCGGCATCGCGCGCGGCCTGCGCGGCGGCGCCCTCCGCGAAGACGAGCACGCGCACGTTTTTGCCCGAGCCATTGGGCAGCGGGCAGGTGCCGCGCACCATTTGATCGCTCTGCCTCGGATCCACGCCGAGCCGCATCGAGAGCGTTACAGTCTGATCGAATTTCGGCGCGGGCATCGACCTCAGCACGGCGAGGGCTTCGGCGAGCGGGTAGGCTTTCTTTTTGTCCACCTTCTCGGCGGCGGCGCGGTAACGTTTGCTGGCTTTGTGTTGCATGGTCGGGTGGCAGTGCGAGCGAATCCCGGTGCGGACTCTCCTGCGATGGCGAATGGGAGCGCGGAGGCTAGGCAGCCGGCTCGATGAGTCAAACGCTTATTTGGAAAAGTTCTCGGGCCGTCGAAGAAAATCAGGGCTGGCGGAGACGAACGGGATTCGCCGGCTTCGGCGGACGGATCGCGGCGATGGCGCGGGTGTCCGCAATCATTTCCTCGAGCATGCGCAGCTTTTCGCCGACAGGCAGCGCGGTGGTTTGCTTGCGCCAGGCGCGTTTGCTTTCGCGGATGCGACGTTCGAGGTCGGTCATGGCAGTGGGGATGGATACTGCTGCTGGAAGCGGCGCCATTTTTCAAGGAGATCGTGCCGGCGGAGGATCGCCTCGAACTTCGCGGCGTCGAGCGCTTCGAGTTCGATGAAGCGTGCGATGCGCGCGTGATCGGTCGGGCGTCCGACTTGCAGGCAGATGGCCGCGAGATGTTCCGCGGTGAGGACGCGAGTGGGGACGCCGCGAACGTCGTGCTCCACGGCTTCGGCCAATGCTTCCTCAACAAGCGGCGTGCCCGGGGGGACGAACTCGACAAGCCAGCCTTCCATCAGGATGTGCTGCCCGCGTGGCTGGAATCCCCGCGCGAGGAGGTATTCGTAGATCGGGCCAAGCGTGAGCAGGCCGCCGCTGGGCGAGGTGGGGAGCACGACGAAGACAACGAGGTCTTTCGTCTGGACCGGCTCCAGCCAAAAAATGGCGCCCACCGCTCCGCCGATGGCATAGCGACCAATGACCCTGTCAGCCTCCATCTGGTTGATTACCGCGAAAATTTTCTCCACGACGAAAAGCTACCGCGGGCGCGCAGCGAGGAAAGCACGGGATCGTGGTCTCGGCCTCGCACGGATGGAGCGCGGACGGCCCGTCCGCCCGCACGCCGCACGGCGAGTTCGAGAGGCGGGCGAGGCCGCCCGCGCTCC
>JBBRXP010000005.1:0-77865 GCA_038238555.1 Chthoniobacterales bacterium
ACTGCTGCGCTTACTCACACCCCCCACACCCACGCGCCCCGGGGGGGTGGGTTGCGGTGTACTCACACCCCCCGCTCCTTGGGCTCCATCTTCAGCGCCGGCGCGGCTTCCACGAGCCGCCGCGATCTCTCGGCGGGGTTCGGCGCTGGCCGGCGCCGCTCGGGCCCCGGCCCTGGCCCCGCCGCTCGCCGCGCTCCGGCTCCGTGAAGGCGGGCGAGGGCGCGGAGTAGTCGAAGCCTTCCGCTTTTTTCCGCACGATGCCGCGGCCGATGAAGCGCTCGAGTGTGCGCAGCGGGCCGTGATCTTCGGGCGATACAAAGCTGATCGCATCGCCCACCGCGTGCGCGCGCCCGGTGCGTCCGATGCGGTGGACGTAATCCTCCGAGTGCATGGGAAAGTCGTAGTTCACCACATGCGAGATGCCGTCCACGTCGATGCCGCGCGCGGCGATATCCGTGGCCACAAGCACGCGCACTGTGCCGGCCTTAAAGTCCTGCAAGGCGCGCAGGCGCTGATTCTGCGAGCGATTCGAGTGCAGCGTGCCGGTCTTGATGCCGCTGCTCTCGAGCTTGCGCGCCACGCGGTCGGCGCCGTGTTTGGTGCGGGTGAAAACGAGCACGCTATCGAGCGCCGGATCGCGCAGCAGATGCGCGAGCAGCGCGGGCTTGAGGTGCTTGGGCACTTCATACACGAGCTGCGTCACGGTCTCGGCGGGGTTCGCGCGGCGGCCGATCTCCACGATCTTCGGCGCGCGCTGAAACTCGTGCGTGAGCGTCTCGATCTCGCGCGAGAGCGTGGCCGAAAACATGAGCGTCTGGCGCTTCGCCGGCAGCGCTTTCACGATCTGCCGGATGGAAGGCAGGAAGCCCATGTCGAGCATGCGGTCGGCTTCATCGAGCACGAGAAAGGCGAGCCCCGAAAAATCGCCGTGCCGAAATAAATCCAGCAGCCGGCCCGGCGTGGCGACTACGATATCCACGCCACCGCGCAGCGCCTCGATCTGCGGCCGCTCGCCCACTCCCCCAAAAACCGTGGCCATGCGCAGCGGCAGATGCCTGGCGTAGGCGCGCACATTCTCCTCGATCTGCACCACCAACTCGCGCGTGGGCGCGACCACCAGCACGCGGATGCCGCGCCGATTGCCCGCCGCGCCGAGCTTCGCAAGGATGGGCCACGCGAATGCCGCCGTCTTGCCCGTGCCCGTCTGCGCGATGCCGATGACGTCGTGCCCCGCGAGCACGAGCGGGATGGCCGCCGACTGAATGGGAGTCGGCTCCGTGTAGCCAGCTTCCTGGATTGCTTTGTGGATGCAGTCTCCGAGACCGAGGGCGCGAAATGGCATGCGTGGAGAAACCTGAAACCTGAGTTTCTGAAAGCGCGCGATTCCCTTATTCAGGTTTCAGGTCTCAGGTTTTATTTCAACGGCCGCAGCTTGATGGATCGGAACGCGATCTCCGCGCCGTGATCTTGAAGCAAGATCGGCGACTTCGTCTTCTCGCCGAACTTGGCGATCTTCGCGTACTTGCTCTTTGCGATGCACGCTTTGATCTCGTCGCTGCCCATCTCAAACTCCACGGTCTTCGCGCCGTTGAGCCACTGCTCGACGTGGTTTCCATTCACCACGAGGCGGCTGCGATTCCACTGCCCAGGCGGCTTCACGGTCTTGTCGGCCGGCGGCTCGATGAGGTCGTAAAGCCCGCCGGTCTGGTGCAGACGGCCGCCTTTCACGCCGTCGGAATTCCGCTCGTCGTCGATAAGCTGGTACTCGAAGCCCACGTTTTTCGTGGCGTCCACGAGGTTGTATTTCACGCCGCTGTTGCCGGCCTCGGCGATGTTCCACTCCCAAGTGAGCTCGAAGTTTTCAAACTGCTCGCTGGTCACGATGTCGCCGTTGGCGGCTACGCGCTTGATCGTTCCGCCTTCGACCGCCCAGCCCTTCTCGGGAAAGGTCGTCGTGCCGATCGCGACCCAGCCCGCGCTCGTTGTGCCGTCAAAGAGCAGCTTCCAGCCGGCGGCTTTTTCCGCGGCGGTCAAAGTGTTGGGCGGCTCAACGGCGAAGGAATGCGCAGCGAGCAGGGCGAGAAGGAGGCATTGGATTTTCATGGAGTGGATTTGGTGGAGGCTTGTGCGGGCAGAAGGGCGCGGACTTTCAAGCCACGAAACGCGGCCTCGTCTCCTTCGTCGAGGATCAAGAGCGCGGTCTTAAATTTCGTCATTCCAAATCCCGGCGGCACGCGCGTCTTGCTCGCGGCGATGGCTTCTCGAAAGCCGCGCGCTCCCACGTCGTATTCGAGCACCCGCGCTCCATTGAGCCAGTGCTCGACGTGCATTCCCTGCACGACGATTTTCCCCGAGTTCCACTCGCCGGGCTCGTTCACGACTGCATCCGCGGCCGGCGGGAGGATCGAGAATAGCGCGCCGGTGCGGTGCGGCGGGCCGCCCTTGAGTCCATCGGGATGATGCATGTCGTCGATGATTTGGAATTCGCACCCCGTCGGCTTCCCGACGCCGGCGCGCGCGAAGTAGAGGATGCCGGTGTTGGACGACACCGCGAGCTTCCACTGAAAGGCAAACTCGAAATCGGTGAATTGTTCCGCCGTGATGAGATCGCCGCCTGTGACCGTGCCCATCTTCGCCGGTTCTTTCGGGAGCGAAAGCGCGCCGTTGTCGATGGTCCAACCGCTCTTGAGGAACTCGGCGTTCTTCAAGCCGCGCAAGCCCGGCACGGTCTTTCCATCGAAGAGCAGCTTCCAACCCGCGGCCGCTTCTTCCGGAGTGAGCGCGTTGGCCTCGACAGTGGCGGCGGCTTCTTCGCGGGCCTCCTGTTCCTCGCGGGCTGCGCGCTCCGCTTTGTCGATGGCGCGCGACGCGTCCGCGCTGAGCAGGCAGCAGACAAAAAGAGCGCTCCGGAAAATTTGCACGGGGCGGACGCTAGCGTTCGACGTTGGAGATTGGAAGTGCGATGTCCACGCTCTCCTCATGCTTTTCCCGCCCATCACCATCCATAGCACCGCCGCGGGCCTTATCGCTCAGCGCGACGAAAATTTTTTCCATCTCGCCGGGACAAATCTCGACGCGCTCTTCACGCACAACGAACCCGCCGCGTGGCTCGCCGCGCAGCTTGAGCGCGCCGAGTCCGCGCCGCGCCCGACCGAGTTCCTCGCGCCCATCCAGAGCCAGGAGGTGTGGGCCGCGGGAGTGACCTACCTCCGCTCGCGCGATGCGCGAATGCAGGAATCGCAGGACGCCGGCGGGGGCAGCTTTTACGACCGCGTGTATGCCGCCGAGCGGCCCGAGCTTTTTTTTAAGGCGACGCCGCACCGCGTGGTCGGCCACGGCGCGAGCATGCGACTACGCGGCGATGCGCGGTGGAACGTGCCCGAGCCCGAACTCGCGCTCGCCATCAATGTGGATGGCACCATCTTCGGCTACACCGCCGGCAACGATCTGAGCTCTCGCGACATCGAGGGCGAAAACCCGCTCTACCTTCCGCAGGCCAAAGTGTGGAGCCAGTGCTGCGCGCTCGGCCCCGGCCTCGTGGTGCGCGATCCGCTTCCGCGTGAGACGGCCATCGAGCTCACGATCCTGCGCGCGGGCGCGACCGTCTTCCACGGCGCCACGGCGCTCGACCGGATGAAGCGCACGCTGCCGGAACTCGCCGGCTGGCTCCTGCGCGAGGATCACTTTCCCGCCGGTTGCTACCTGCTCACCGGCACCGGCACCGTGCCGCCCGATGACTTCACGCTGCAGACTGGCGACGAGATGCGCATCTCGATCGGCGGCATCGGGACGCTGGTGAACGGGATCGCTTGAAGACGGGGCCGTCGATGAGCGAGTAACCCAGGAGTTCCGCGCGGGCCGCGGCGGGGAAGGATTGTTTTGAAAAAGCGCGGAACTGCCCCACGCTCTCAGCCGCATGTTCCCAGCCCTCGCCCTCCGCATCCTCCGCACCACCGACCCGCGGTTGCTCGTGAAGTTTGCGTGGAATTTCGGAGTCAAGGGGATGCTCTCGGTCGAGCGCTTCAAGTCGCGGATCAAGCGCGGCGAATACTTTCCACCCTTTCTCTACCTCTCGATCCTCAACTCCTGCAATCTGCGCTGCCAGGGCTGCTGGGTGGATGTGGAGGCGGAGCGCACGCAGATCGATCTCGCCACGCTCAACCGCACGATCGACGGCGCAAAGGCGCACGGGAACTCATTCTTCGGCATCCTCGGCGGCGAGCCCTTCATGCACCCGGAACTGCTCGATCTGCTCGCGGCGCATCCGGATTGTTACTTCCAAATTTTCACCAACGGCCAATTCATCACCGACAAAGTGGCCAGGCGCCTGCGGCAGATCGGCAACGCCACGCCGCTCATTTCCATTGAAGGCCGCGAGATCGTGAGCGACGAGCGGCGCGGAAAAAAGGAAGTCTTCGCCCGCACCCTGCGCGGCCTCGAGGCGTGCCTGCGCGAGCGCATCCTCACCGGCGTCGCCACCAGCGTGTGCCAGACGAATATCGACGAGCTTTGCACCGAGGCGTGGCTGCGCGAGCTCATCGCGCGCGGCGTGCATTACTGCTGGTTTCACACGTATCGCCCGGTGGGGCCGAAGATGAATCCCGCGCTCGCGCTGCGGCCCGATCAACTCGTGCGCGTGCGGCGGTTCGTGGTCGAGATGCGCGCGCGGGTGCCCATCGCGATCATCGATGCCTACTACGACGGCGAGGGGCGCGCGCTGTGCCCGATGAGCACGGGCATCAGCCATCACATCAATCCGCGCGGCGACATCGAGCCGTGCCCGATCATCCAGTTCGCCACGGAAAATATCCGCGATGAGCGCGGCGTCTTCGCCACGATGCGCGACTCGAGCTTCCTCAAAGATTTCCGCGAACTCAGCGCGGCGCACACCCGCGGCTGCGTGGTGCTCGAACGGCCCGATCTTGTAAAAAAACTCGTGGTCAAACACGGCGCGCGCGACACCACCGCGCGCGGCACCGCCATGGCCGAACTCGAAGCGATGGAGCCGCGCTTCAGCCAGTGGCTCCCCGGCCAGGAAATCCCCGAGCAGCATTGGATGTACCGCTGGGCGAAGAAGTATTGGTTCAATGACTTCGATGCCTACGCCAACGTCTCCCATGACGCGGAGGCAAAGGCGCGCAGTCTGCGCGAGACTCAAGGAGAGGCGACACTCCTGTCGCCTTGCGCGACGAAGTCGCGCGATTGAGGCGACGCTCCTCTCGTCTCCTCGGGGAAGCGCGTCAGGATGCCGGGGTCGCCACGGTGAGGTTCTGCTCTTCGGGCACGGCGTAGCGGGTCTTGATGCGCTCGCGGGCTGCTTCCACGGCGGTGCGTTCGAGCACGAGCGGGCGGCCGATGCCGAGAAATTTCACCACGTAAAAGTCGGGCTTCTCAGCGAAGGCGGCGGCGGCATCTTCGAGCGTTTTGATCTTCTTGTCGTTGATCTCATCGACGATGCCCTCGCGGAATTCGGCGAGATAGGTGTTGAGCGGATCGGGCAGGATGGCACTGAGCACGATGATCTCGGGATGGTCGCGGTAAATTTCCTTGGTGATGAAGAAGTCGTAGAAGAAACCGATGCGTTGATTTTCAAACGAATAAGCGCCGAGCAGATTGCGCGAGAGCGGTTGGAAAAGCAGCCCGCCAAAGAGCACATAGCGCGGCTGCTGCTCGTAGGCCTGCGCCTGCATCGAGAAGGGCCACGCCCGCTCAAATTTGATCTCGACCGCCATCGGCTTCTTATCGCGCAGGATGGAGAGACGCACGGTCTCGCCGAGAAATTTTCGTTCCGCCACTTCGCTCATCAGCAGGCGCTCGCCTTCGAGTTCCACCATGCCGTCGCTGGCGATTTCGTGGCCATCTATTGCCAGCAGCACGTCGCCCGGCAGGAGCTTTCCCGCGCATACGCCGGCTTGGTGCACGGAACTCACGATCACGCCGCGATCGTCGTTCGGCAGCCCGAGCGCCTTGCGCATCGCGGGGTTGAGCGTGTTGAAGAAGCCGATCGAGAGATCCATGTAGCGGTCGTAGTGGCCGTCCTCGATGTCCTTCAGAAAATGCCGGATCACGGGCGTGGGAATCATGTAGCCGACATTTTGTGCGACATCGCCCGAGAAGCCCTGGAAGGCGATGCCGACGACTTTGCCATCCTGCATCACGGGGCCGCCGGAGTTGCCGGGATTGATGGCCGCGTCGATCTGGATGGAGAGATGCGAATCGACCACCGAGTGGGTGTAGGTGCGGAAGTCGATGCGCGACACCACGCCCTGCGTGACGCTGAGCCGCTCGCCGCCGATGGGGTAGCCGAAGACCGACACGGTGGATTCGAGTTCTGGGATGCCGCCGAGCGCGAGCGGCTGGGTGCCTTTGAAAAACTCCGGGTCGAGCTTGAGCACCGCGAGATCGCAGTCGTGCGCGATGTGCTCGACGGTCGCGATGTACTTCTTCGGGTCGTGCTCTTTTTCGACGGTGAGGAAGCGCGCATTGCTCACCACGTGGGCATTGGTCATGAGCCGATCCCCCGAGACCACCCACCCCGTGCCGCTGCCCGACGCCACCTGGCCCGGCAACCACGGCACGCGGTAGTTGGCATCCTGCATCGTATTGGAAATGCGGGCTACGCTCTTGCGCACCTGGCTGGGCTGCGCGAAGCCGGTGGCGGCGAGGAGGGTGAAAAGAAAAGCGGCTTGCCAAATGCGTCGGATCATGTGGCGGGGAAGATGCACGGCGCGTGCGCGGCTGCAAACGGCGAAAGGCAGCGGAGGTCCCTTGCCAGAAGTCCGAGGCAATTGTATGCGGGACCGCGCATGCGCCATCTCACACTCGCTCCTCACCGCCATCGTCGTCGTTGCCCGCACCGCGGCTCTCGATGCGCAGGTGGTTTTCCTCAATCCCATCGCCGATGCTTTTGTCGCTTCCTCGGTGCCTGACGGCAATTTCGGAGGCGGAGGTTCGCTCGGCACCGCGGCCGGGGCCTTGCCCAAGGGCGAATTCAATACGCTGCTCAAGTTCAATCTTTCCCCGGTCAAGGTGAACTTCGATGCGGCTTACGGAGTGGGGCTCTGGATGATCATTTCCATGAATTTGCAATTGACCGCGTCCAAGCCGACCAACCCGTTTTTTAACGGGAACGGCGCGGGACCGGGCGGCGCCGACGTGAACTTCGCGGGCCGGTTCTTCATCACGTGGATGGAGAACAACAGTTGGGTCGAAGGCCTTGGCACCCCGGATTCACCCGGCACGACAGGAATCACCTTCGCCACGCTGCCTTCCTTCCTCGGGGAGAATGATGAGACCCAAGGCCCGTTCGCTTTCGACGGTTCGATCACCGCATCTGTGACCTACGAACTCACGTTGACTCCCTCCTTTTTCACTAACGCGACCGAGGGCAATACGGTGAGCCTGCTCATCCAGCCCGCCGACGACAACGTGGCGATGCTAGTGGCTTCCCGCACCATGCGCCTCGGAGGCTTTCCGGTCCTGCGGGTAACGGCCCTTCCCATTTCCCTCCCGGAACCGTCCGGGCTCCATTGCGCGCTGAGCGGTATCGTGGTGCTCGCAGCCGGGCGCCGCATTTTCCGCGCACATGCGTAGTGGATGGTTCACGGCCGGAGAAGCGCGCGCGGCGCTGCTCATCACCGGCGTGATCGGCGCGCTGCTGGCCGCGGCCTGGCCCAAAGTGCGCGAGCGCCGGGATGCCGCGCGGTGTCTCTCAAATCTCGAAGGCTGGGCCGCCGCGCTGCACGCCTACGCCGCCGATCACGACGGGCAAACTCCGCGGCGTGGACAAGGCCGGCGCCCACTCTCGAAAATCGAACGGCCCGAGGATTGGTTTAATGCGCTCCCGCCTTACGCCGGCCTGCCGAGTTATAGCGCTCTAGTGAAAAGCGGGCGTCGCATTGAGCCCGGCGAGGGAACTCTCTTTGCATGCCCGCGCGCGCGGGATCCCGGGGCCGAATGCTTCCTGCCCTACGCCATGAACATGAATCTCTCGCCATCGGATCGACCCGCGCCGCATCGGCTCGCGGAGATCGCGAATGCCAGTCGTCTCGTCTTCCTCGCCGATGGCCCCGGCCCCTACTCGGCCACGCTGCCCGCCGCCGCGCCGTATTCCGTGCCGGCGCGGCATGGCGGGCGGGTGCATCTGGTCTTTGTCGATGGACACGCCGCATCCTTCGATGGCGCGCATGTGGGAGCCGGCGTCGGCGATCCGCATCGCGAGGAGATTCAGTGGGCCCTGCCGGACACCGGCACGGATTAGCTGAACCTAAGATTGTTTTTCAGACAAAAACTAAATAGAACCAACACACAAATAATGAACAAACCCCTGAGCATTGCGCTCTCGACACTCCTGGCCGCTGCTCTGCACGCGCAGATCGTCTCGCTCAATCCCACCGCCGACTCCTGCGTTTCCTCGGCCAATCCCACCTCCAACTACGGCGGGGGTGGCGCCCTCGCCGTCTCCGCTTCCGGATTGCCGAAGGGCGAATTCGATTCCCTGTTCAAGTTCGACTTGTCCTCCGCCATGTCGAGCTTCGATGCGCTCTACGGCGCGGGAAATTGGACGGTGCAATCCATCGCTCTGCAACTCACCAACAGCCCGCCCAATAACGCGCTCTTCAATGGCTTTGGGACCGGTCCCGGCGGCTCGAATGTGAACACTGCCGGACTCTTCTCCATCCGGTGGATGCAGAATGATACCTGGACCGAGGGCACCGGCGCTCCCTCCGCCCCGACTACCACCGGCATCACCTTCGCCACGCTGCCGACGTTTCTCAGCGGTGCTGACGAGGCTCTCGGCACGTTCTCCTTCAACGGCGCCACCAGCGGAAACTCCACCTTCTCGCTCTTTCTCACCTCATCGTTGTTCGCCGAAGTCACTGCGGGCAACAATGTGAGCCTGCTGACGCTTCCTGGGGATGCGGCCGTCGCCGCAGTCCTCGGCTCTCGCACGAATGCGCTACGGCCGTCGCTGACCGTGACGGCGGTGCCAGAACCGCAAACCGCTGTGCTGGCGCTCGCCGGCATGATCGGGCTCATCGCGCGTCGTCGCTTGCGCGCGAGGTAATTTGCGCCTCAATCCTTCGTCTCGAAGTTCGGCAGGCTCGGCTGGCCGGCGGGATAGACGTTGGCGAAGAGCGCGGCGCTCACGTGCGCGGTGTCGTTGCCGCCGGCTCCGCCATCGAAGGACGCCGTGCTCTTAAACTCAGCGTGGCCGGTGGCCGTGTTGGCGCCGATGTTTAGGATGTCGGCGCCGGCGCCCATGAGGATAGAGACCGGGCCGCGGAAGACGGCCGCGGTGATGCTGAAGATGGAATTGCCCAAACCGCCGACTAAGGAAACGGCGCCCAGGTGCAAGTCGCCGCCATTGATGGCGAGGTTGTCGGCGCCATTGCCGCCGGTGTATTGCACGCCGCCGTCGATCCGCAGCAGGCCGCCGGTGGCGAAGGATGCGGAGCCATTGCCATCGCCAAAGCTCAGTTTTACGGCGCCGGAAATGTGAGCGCTGCTGGCGCTGGACGCGAAGGTGCTCACGCCGGATGCGTGGTCGTCCATCGCGACAGTGACGCTTCCCCGGATCTCGATGACTTGCGCAATCAACGAGACCGCATTCACGCCGCCGCCGGGCTGGATGTGGGGGCTGCCGCCGGTCTGGAAGATGGAGGCCACGTTGGCGGAGGAGGAATTCACGCTAAAGGTACCGCCGCGTCGTCGGTGAGCGTGAGCACGCCCGCGGCGATGGCCACCTTCACAAGCCCCGCCGGCGCGATGCGCGATTCAAGCGGTTCGATGGTGAGGGCGGAGTGGGAGGAACGGACGGGCTCGCGGTTTTTCATGGCGGAAGCTACCGGCCCGCGAATCCAGCGGGCAAGCCCATTCGCGGGCTACGAGCCGGCGCGCGCGGCCGTCCCCTGCTTCCGCCTCCCTGGACGAATCGAGACGATGTGGAACGGATCGAGAATATCGAGAAGGCCCTCTTCATCCTCGATGACCACGTTCTGCCGCCCTACCAACACAAACTCAGAATGCGGGACGGTGAATTTTTCTCCATCTGCGGTGCGGATCGTGAAAGGCCCGCGACCGGCCAGTTGTTGCCGAATCATCTCTGGTTTCATGGAGCTATTGGATTCCGCCTCGGTCCGCGGTCAAGCGGTTCATCCTCTACCCGCCTGAATCACGCGCGCCGGATTGCCGGCCACCACCGCGCCCGACGGCACGTCCTTCACCACCACGGAGCCCGCGCCGATCGTCGCTCCATCGCCGATCCGCACCGGGCCGACGATCACCGCGTTTGCGCCGACATCGACACGATCGCCGAGCACCGGACACGCGCTCTGCGTGCCGTCGGCGAGCGTCTTGCTGCCGATGGTCGTGCTCGGGCGCAGCGTCACGTCGGCGCCGATCACCGTGCCCTCATTGATCACGAGCGCCTGCCCGTGAAAGAGCCGCAGCCGCGGCCCCACGCGCGTCTTAAAGCGCAGCTCGATGCCGAGCACCCACTCGACCGCCACGCGGTAGGCCGCGAGATACGGCGCGCCGAGCGGCCACCAGCGCCACGCGCGCACCGCTTGCGCGAGCCGGAAGAGCGCGAGTACGCACTGCTCTTTGCGTCGCCCGCGATTCGCCGCCCAGTCTTGAAAGATGCCTTTCACTGCAAGTAAATGCTTTCCACCTGCGCAGCCATCGCTCGCGCGGAAAAGGACGCCTCGACTTTTTCTCGCGCGGCCGCGGCGAAACGCGCGCGCAATTCGGGCTTCGCGAGAAGCTCGGCCACTCGATCCACAAAGAGCGCGCGATCGTCGGGCGCGACAAGAAATCCATCCGCGCCGTCGGCGATCAATTCCTCGATGCCATCCACCTTCGAGGCCACGACCGGCACGCCCACCGCCATCGCTTCGAGCACCGTGAGCGGCGTGCCTTCGTAGCGCGACGTAAGCAGCAGCACATCCGCCGCCGCGTAAAAGCCGCGCATGTCCGCGACATGGCCGGAGAAAAGCACGTCGAGCGCCGAGGCCTGCCGCTTGAGTGCGGCCTCCTCGGGTCCGGCGCCTGCGATCGCAAAGCGCACTCCAGGATGCCGCGCCGCCACTTCCGCGGCGACCTCCAGAAAGAGCGCGAAGTTTTTCTGCGGATGCAGCCGCCCCACGCCGATCACGAGCAGCCCGGCGTTCTTGTGTGCATCGGCCTTCGCGGGCGTGAAGCGTTCCAGATCGACGCCATTGTGCACCACGGAAACGCGCGCTTCGGGCAGTCCTTCGCGCGTGAGGAGAAAGTCGCGCGTCGATCGCGACACCGCGCAGATGTGGGTCGAGAGCCGGTTTGTGAGCGTGTCGAGCCAGCGAGCCGGCGCGCTCTCGTGGCGCAGGCGGTCGTTGCACTGATCGTGAGCGACGATCACCGGCACGCGCAGCAGCGCGGCGAGCGGCTTGGCGATCCAGTTGGCGCCGAAGAGATGGCAATGCACCACATCGAAGCGCCGCGTCGCGAGGAGCCGCAGCAGCCGCGGGACGTAGAGTGGAAGCCACTTTGCGGGCGAGAGCGAATGCACCGGTACGCCCAGCGCGACGAAGTCCCGCCAGAAAACTCCGCGCCCGTGCAGGCAGGCGACTTCCAGCTCGAAGCGCTCGCGGTCGGCATACTTGATCAAGTTGAGCAGCGCGGTCTGCGCGCCGCCGAGATCGAAGCTGTCGATCACGTGCAGCACACGGCACCGCGGGAGCCCGGCGAGAAATGCGTCCACATTTTTCGTCGTGTCGTGGAGTTCCGTCACGAAGCGCGACGCCTGGCTCTGATGCTGGCCGAGCAGCCCCGGATCCGACCGCAGCCGCGCCGCCGCGGCGAAGAACTCCTCGTCATTTCCGCCCGCGCAAACTCCTCCGCCGAACCGCGCGAGCACCTTATCCGGGTCCACCGCCATCGAGAGGATGGCCGCGCCGCCCATCGCGGCCTGGATAAAGCTGTTTGGAAAACCTTCGGCCTCCGACGTGTTCACGAAGATCGACGCGCGGTCGTAATAATTTTGAATCTCGTGGTAAGGCACGCGCTCGAGCAGTTCCAAGTTCGGAAAGAGGCGCGAGCACACCTCGAGCGTGTCCCTCAGCGTGCGATCTTCGTTCGGACAAATCATCACGCACCGCGCCTCCGGCGTGCGCCAGACGAGATCGAGAAAACGGTAGGGGCGCTTGATGGGCTGGCAGCGCGCGACCCACAGAAAGTCGATGTCCTTCACCGCCGTCGCGGGAGTCGCGCGCGGCAGGATCAAGTTGCGATAGAGCCCGCAATCGAGGCCCGCGCGGTGGAATTGCTGGCGCTGATCCTCCGTCATCGCAAAGCGCACGGCCGCGTGCCGCACGCCGTATTCAAAGAGTGCGCCGCGCCAGGGATTCTGCCGGCGAAACTCTCCGTTCACTTCCGTGTCGAGCCCGCAGATGAAGATGAGGCGCGTGCGGAGGAGCGGCTTGAGCACTTGCAGAAAAAAAAGCCACGTCGTCCAGCCGAGGATGACCGCGTAATCCGGCCTCTCTCGCGCCAGGATGCCGAGCACACGGGGCAGAGCGAGCAGCGTGTCGAGAAGCCGCCCGGTGTGAAATTTTCCCCCGAGCCGCGTGCGCACTCCGCGCAAGGTCCGCCGATCCGGCTGCCCGTGATCGCCGCCCACAATCACCGCGTCGTGCCCGAGCTTCACGAGTTCCGCCGCGAGCAAGGCCACCTGCAACTCCGCGCCGCCCGAAACCTCGCGCGCATCGGGATCGAGCGCGAGGTGCGCGAAGCTGGAAAGAAAAAGAAACTTCATCGCGGGATGATGAATGGCCCCGCGAGGCGGTCGGCCGCGAGGCGCAAGAGCAGCGCGGGATCGCCGGCAAACGCGCGGGCCAGCGCCGCCGCGCTTTTTGTTTCGCGTGCAAGCTGGGCGAGTTGCAGCGCCGAAGTGCGCTGCAAATCTCGGTCGGCGGCCAGCGCGGGATGCACGGCGCGATATTCCGCGAGCAGCCGCACCGAAGCGCTCTGCACCGCCTTCCCCGGAAATACGCCCGCCCAAATCCGCGACCGCACGCGCAGTGATTCTTCGCGCACCACCTCGCGATCCTTGTGCTGAAGCGACTCCGAGGAGTGCCGGTAGATCACGAGTCGGTCGGACAGATTCGCCGTCTCGTGCTCACGCGCGAGCCGCATCCACAAGTCGTAGTCCTGGCAAATGCGGAAACTCTCATCGTAACCGCCGAGTTGCTCCACCGCCTCGCGGCGAAAGACGGCGGCGGTGTGAATGAATGGATTCCCAAAGAGCGCCGCCCACTCGATGCTCGCCGGTCCGCGCGGGACGTTGAGCATTCCCGCGAAGCGCCCGCCGCCGTCGATGATCCACGCCTGGCAGCCGAGTAGCGCGAGCTTTTCTTCCGCCGCGAGCCGCGCCATCTGCCGCTCGAGCCGGCGCGGCAGCGAGAGGTCGTCCGCATCCTGCCGCGCGATCCACTGCCCGCGAGCCGAGGCCAGGCCTTGATTCAAGCACGCCGTCTGTCCTTTGTTCTCCGCGTTGCGAATGAGCCGGATGCGCGGGTCCCGGAAACTTTCGGCGATCGCCGCGCTCTCATCGCGCGAGCCATCGTCCACGATCAGGAATTCAAAATCCGCGAACGTCTGATTGAGAATGCTCTCGATCGCCGCACGCAGATGTTTCGCCGCGTTGAACATCGTCATCAACACGCTCATGGAGTGGATCGCGCTCACGCCAGGAGGCTGGGGAGAGCGCGCGGGACGCGCGCGCTCCCCGGATTTCGCGGCGATGCGCAATTCACAATCCAAAAACAACACGGAATCCGCGGTAGTGCGCGAACTTGAAATGGCTCTGAACAAAGACGAACGCCACTTCATCGCCCGCAGCGAGTTCGACGCGCTGGCTCAGATCGAACGCGCCGGATTCAGCGGAGGAAGTCCGCATAAGAGCCACCGATTCGCCGTGCGCGGAGCCAGCGGGGAAACGCACCACGTTCACTCCGGCGGTCGCATCGGGCGCGGCGCGCGGGCCATCGAGCGCCGTCGCCGAGACTTGGAAAAGCCACGAGCCGCTCGCCGACGCGCGCCACGTGAGGATGCTGGCTTCCGTCGGACTCGATCCGAAAGAGTCTCCGTCCATCGCCAGGGGATGCGAAGCGCTACCCGTGAAGCTCCGCGCTTCATCGAACCAACGCTGCGGCTGCCACGCCGCGCGATCGAGGCCCACAAAGGCTTCGACGCTCGCGGGCATTTCCATGCGCCGATAGTCGAGACGCCACATCGCCTCTCCGTTCTTAGGAAATTGCGGCGCGCCGATCCAGTGAACGCCGAACCGCGGCAACTCGAAAGTGTGCGGCTGAGCCGCGGGCATCGGCTCCGCGCGAGCCGGCGGCGGATGCACCACCAGGCCAGGCGTGAGGCTCGGCGGCAGCGACGGCGCGCTGCCGACGAAACCGACGAGCGCTGTGAGCGCGTCGTCGATGTCGCGATTGTAGCTCGCGTAACCCGCCGCGGTCGGGTGACAGGAGTCCGAGGAAAAATCCGACCACGTCCACTCGCCCGCGCGGATTTTGCGCGCTGCTTCGTAGCCGAGCGCCACGGTCGGGATGCCGTAGTGTGCGGCCACCTTTTCGTGCCGCAGCACGGAGGGCGGGAACTTGCCGCGCTCGAGCAGCGGCAGCGACCAGTCCATCACGGCGTAGAGAAACGCGATGTCGGTCTCAGGGTTGGCGAGCCGCACTTTGCGCACGAGCCGCTCCATGTCTGCCGCGCAATCGCGGTCGGCGTCGTTCACGGCGAATTCGACGAACACCAAATCTGGCCGATGCACGAGCACATCGCGATCGATCCGCTGCGCGCCGAAGTCGGAGCCGGTGCCGGCGACGCCCGCATTCACCGTCTCCACCGACACTCCCTCCGCGTGCGCCTTCAACCACGCCGGCACTTCCTCGACGAAGCCACCGGCCGCCGCGTTTTGCGTGATCGAGCCGCCGAGGAAGGCGATCGTGAGCGGCGCGCGCGCGTGGAGTTTGCGCGAGAAATTCGGAAGGCCAGAGCGCGCAACGACCGAGGTGGCTGGCCGCTGGAGCGGGGGAGTCGGCCGCGCTTTTTTCCGCGCCGTGCTCTCCGCGCGCGCCGTCGCTTTGCGATGCACCTGGAGGGGAACGGCGACGCCGATGAGCACCGCCACCAGCGCGATCCAATGCCAGCGAAAAAGCTTCATCCCGCCTTTTCCATCAGCCGCTTAAAGATCGCGCGATGCCGCTCCAGCCAGGGTTTCGCGGCGAAGTGCGCGACGGCGCGGTGGCGTGCGTTCGCGCTCAGCGCGGGCCAGTCCGCGGCGATTTCCATGACGGCGGCGGCGATCTCCGCGGGATTCGGCACGTGCATTTTTTCCCAATCCTCCGGTGCCGGCACGAGCCGTCCGCAACTTGCATCCACGAGTTCCGGCAGTCCGCCATTTGCCGGTGCGACCACTGGCAGGCCGCACGCCAGTGCTTCGAGCACCACGGTCGGGCACGGGTCCATGTGCTTCGGATGCAAGAGCACGTGATGCTCGCCGTAGAGCTGCGCCGCGCGGGCCTGCGAGAATGCGGGGTGCAGCGTGACCGATGCGCGCAGTCCCAGCGCGTCGATTTCCCGCCGCACTTCGCGCTCCGCGTTCCGCCACTGGAGCGGGCCGGCCACGGTGAGCCGCGCCGGACGGCCCGCGCGCCACAACTCCGCGAGGCAGCGGAGCGCGACCGTCACGCGCTCGCGGTAAGTGTGCGTGCCCATCGCAAGCAGCCGAATCTCCGAAAGCACAGGCGGTCTCTCGGGCGGACGAAAAAATGCCGGCTCGACGGGATTGAAGAGAATCTCCGACGGACACGCCGCGGCACCGAGAAAGCGATCCGCCGACCCGCGGCAAAACTCACTTTGATACACCACGAAGTCCGCCTCGCGGAGCAGGGCGCGCATCGGATCGTTGACCTCCGCCGTGAACTTTCCCGCCCACGCCGGATACGCCACGCCGTTTTGATTCCACACAAACTTCACTCCGCGCGCTCTGGCAAATCGCACCAGCTCGAGCGCGTGCCGCGGGATCGCGCTGCTCACGAGATAGAGCAGATTGAAGCGGTTCCGATTCTCCGGGAAGACGTGGTCGAGGTGCATGAGCTTTACGCGCCCTCCATGCACCGGTGCATCCGCGCTTCGCGTCGCCGCCCCGCCGTAGTTCAAGACCGGCGCGCCCTCCGCAAGCCGGAAGCCCGACGCCGCGAGCAGCGCGCGAACCCACTCGCGCGACACTGCATCCACCGGCGCGCGCAGCATCCGCCGCGCAGCACGCGGCAGCAGACGCGCGAGAAGCTCCGCGTTCATGAACGCGCCGGAAAAAATCGCGGCTCGCAGCAGAGCCGCAATACCCCTCCGGCCAGGCGCCACGCCAGCAACCGCGCGCGGCTGATCTGCACGTCCCGCGCAAACGGCTCGGTGAGCAGCGCCATCCCACGCGGTGCTTCCGGATGTTCGGCGCCTCCAAAGACGAGGCCTTCGGTGGGAAAAATTTCGACGCGCTCGAAGAAGCGGCGCGCGTGCCGCACGGCGATGCACGTGCCGAGGCCGAACTCCTCCATCGGCGCAAAGTCGTCCATCAAGATCGCGCCGCACGAGGCCAGCAACTTCACGCTGTGAGCCAGATCGTGGACGACCGAGTAAAGATCGTGCCCCGCGTCGATGAAGATGAGGTCGAACTTTTCCCCGGCACGGACGAGCGCCGGCAACGTGCGCGTGGTGGGGCCGGTGATCTCGGTGATGGCTTTGCGCAACTCGGGCTCGATGTGCCGTCCCCACACTTCCGCGCGGCTCGCCTCGATGGTCTTGCGCTCGCCGTCGAGCTCGATCGGCCAGCGCTGCTTTGTGTCCATGGAGAGAATGTCGAGCGTGGTGATGTGGGTCGGTGCGTCCTGAATGCGCGCTGAGTCAGCGGCGCTCAAGCAGCCGAGCCCGCGGCCAGTGCCGATTTCCAGGATGCGCGCCGGCTTGCGCAGTGCGATGAGCCGCTCGAGCACGAGAGCGCGCTCGAAATTGGCCGGCGCAAAATTGCCAGCGTCATCGGCTTTCAATCCAGTGAGCAACCCGAGCCGCCACACGCGGTCCCGGCAGCGCGGGTCTTCCGCGCTGCGGAGCCAGGAGTGTTGTAGCGGCGACGCCTCGTCGCCGGAAGTGCCTGCCGAGGAGGCGGAGGGAAATCGAGGGGGCTGGTGGGTGGGCGAGCCGGCGTCCTCGCCGCATTTCTCTCTGCCCTGGCGACGCACTTCCGGCGACGAGGACGTTGCCGCAACAAGCCGCAGGATGCGATCGGCCACCGAGCCAATAACCGTGGGCGCTGCGAGCCGCTGGAAGTTCGCGGGCCTTGCGGGCACATCATCTTCCCCGCCCACGACCATCGGTATTCCCACCGGGAGCGAAAGGACGACCACTGGCGTCACCGCGCCGAGTTCCCGCAGATGCACGAGCGCCTCGATCGACGACACGAGCAAGCACGTGCTCGATCTCCGCAGCGTCTCACGTTCCTCCTCTGAGGCTTCGTCATCGAGAAGCCCGATCGCCGGCGCCGCGACGCGCGCAAGCAACGGATCGTCGCTTGCCACTCGCCCGAGCAGGAAAGCGTCGGGCACGCGATCCACGGCATTGCGCTGCACTTCGCATCCCCGCTCTTCGAGCGCCGCGCTTAGGCGCTCGATGAACCCGTCGAAAAACGAGCCGCCGCCGGCGCGCGCCCGATGCAGACACGCGATCGAACGAATCGCGCGCGGCTTGCGAAACCTGTGCAGGAGCCGGTTTGCAGCCTGGCGCAATACGCCGCGCGATCGCGCGGTCGCCGGCGGCAATGGAGCGAGTGAGCCATAGATTTCCCGCAGACTCTCGCGCAACGCAGGCGCGATGTGGCCGGAGTGCGCGCGCTCAAATTGCCCATCTACCGTGGCATCGAGCGCGCCATCCTCGATGTCGCGCCGCACGATTTCACAAGCCTCGGGCACACTCGCAAAGAGGCACTCGGCGGCGAGCACATCCGGCGCGAGGCCCACGCGCGGGCTCACGCACTTGCAGCGCGTCGCAGCGCATTCGAGCACCGACTGCGGCCCGCCCTCCCAACGCGACGAGACGAGGTGCAGATCGGCCACGTTGTAGAGCACATTGAGCAGCGAGCGGGGCAGCGTGTTCACCGCGAGATCGTCGCGCTCGCCGGTGTCTTCTCCCACAAACGTGAACGGCACGCTGCGCTCCCTGAGCTGCGCGCGAAGCCAATGCCGGCGAGGCCCGGCGAGCAGCACATGAAAGCGCGCGCCTTGCTCGCGGAGCCGCGCGACGATCTCGAGAAACACATCCGGGCCCTTCTGCAATTTCGGCGCGCGCAGGTCGGCGCCCTCGGTGTCGCGGTGAAAATTGGCGATGAGATAACGGTCGGTGGGAATCTTCCATCGACGCGCGAGATCGAGCACCGATGCGGCAGTGGCAGCCAGCGGGTGAAAGACCGCAGTATCGAAAGTGTACGGCGCATAACGGCTCGCGATGCCGAGCGCCGCGAATTGCGCCGCCGCCTCGCGCGAACGCACGATCCATTGCGTGACCATCGCCCGCGCCTTCAAAAACTCCGGCTCCGTGACGTAGTAGAACGGCGAGTTTTCCGCGGTGCACACCACGTGTTTACCGCGCACCGCTTCCATGGAATACGGGAGCAGCTTCACCCACCACGGCGCATGGATGGCCTCGGCGCGCGCCAGCGGCACGGCCTCGCAGAGCCCGGCGAGCGACTCGCGCACGAGCCGCAAGTCTTCGTCGATCGCCCATCCGCAGCCGTCGCCCGCGGTGAAGTGAACGCGCATCACAACGCCGCGCGAATGGCCCCCGCCATTTCTTCTCCCACCGTCTTCCACGAGAATCGCGACCGGGCGAAACGCGCGCCCGCTTCCCCCATCGCCCGGCGCCGCTCCGGGCTGGAGATCAAGCAGCAGAGCGCCTTCGCGAGCCCTTCGACATCGCCGGCTTCGACGAGAAAGCCTGTCTCGCCCTCGATGCAGCGATCCGGCGTGCCGCCCACTCGCGTGCTCACCACGGGCAGCCCGTGCATCATCGCTTCCACCAGCGCCACCGCCGATGGCTCGTGGTGGCTGGGCAGGCAAAAGATGTCGGCCTCGCGGAAATGCCGCGCGACTTCCGGGAGCGGCACGCGGCCCAGTACTTCGATGCGCGCATTCTTCACCCGCGGCGCGCAGCCGAGGATCCGCAAGCGCGCTCGCGGATGCTCGACGGCCACGCGCGCAAAAGCCCGCAACAAATCCGGCCCGCCCTTTCGCTCCCAATCCACTCCCACAAAAAGCACCGTGCTTCCAAACGCCCGCTCGCCCGGCACAGGCCCGCCCGGAACATTCACACCGGAAAAAACGCAGCGCACCCGCGCCGGATCGACGCCGTAATCCTCGATCACGGAGCGGCGCGCAAATGTGCTCGTCGTAAAGACGGCGCGCGCCGATTCATAGACCGTCTGCTCGACCGCCAGCCAGCGCGGGCTCAGCAATTCAGGGCTCACCGGCACGGGATACCGGCGGTTCGCCAGGCAGGTCTGGTCGGTGTACACGAAATGCGGAACCTCGACGGCGCCGGCATCGAAGAGCGACTGAGTCTGGAACGTGAAGGCGACGCCACCGGCCCGCACATTCTCGCCAGCCCATCGCTTGATGGCATGAAACGCAGCCGGCGTTCGCAGGAGGAAATCGGTGGGCTTGCGACGCCGCAGCAGGATTGTTTTCGGATATATCCGCGCCACCTGCGCCAGAGCACGCGCCGCGGCCAGCGGCCGGCGCCGGAGGATGTCGCTCGCGATGTCGATGGTGCGCAGCGTGTGCTCGGGAAACTCGCGTTCGAGGATGGCGCGCACGTTTTCATTCACATGCGAGAACGAGCCGGTTTTGAAAAAGAAGATCACTGCGCGATGCACCGCTGGATGAGCCGCCGATACTCCAGGCACATGAGATCGCCCGAGGGCGGCGCTGCAATCGCGGCTTCGCGCAGCTCAGAATAACGCCGCCGCATTTCGCCGATGGCCCCACCCACGTCGCCGCGAAAGGCGATTCCGAATTTGCGGCCGAGTTCGACAGTCCCGCCGCCGTCTGCGTGGTAAAGCAGCGGCAACCCGCACTGGATGCCCTCGACCGGATGCATCGCCCCCGGCTCCCACAGCGACGCAGAGATGAGCACGTGACACTCTCGCAGCAATCGCCCAAGCGCCGCGCCGGAGCACGGCGGCAAGGTTTCCGCCGCTTTCCAGCGAATCTCTGATGGCCATCGGCCGATGATGCGCAGCTCGGTGTCGGGCAGCAGTCCCTCCGCGATCATCTCGTCGATGTCCCGATAAACGGCGAAGCCCTTGTTCCAATTGTCCGACCAATGATGCGTGACGAGACGCAACGGCCCGCTTCCATCAAACACGCGCCCGCCGATCGGGTGAAAAGCCGTGGGGTCTGCGCCATTCAAGATCGCCGAGTGCGGCCTGCTCTTATCGAACCACAATTGCGCGTGATGATCGCGCAGCCAATCGGAGACGAAGACCGTGTGATCGGCCACCGCATTGGTTTCGGCGAGGATGCGGTCCATGTCGGCCGTCCCCTTGCGGCGGTCGTTATCGTTGATGCGCTGGATGCAGCGCACTCTCGGGTTGCGGCGTTTGAATTCGCGAATCTCCGCCACCCCGAACTCCAGTCTCCCCGACGTACCGGCGTGCGTGAGCATCAGGCAATCCGCGGGCCGGCGCAGATCGAAGCGCACCGCGTAACCGCAACGGCGAAGATACCTCGAAAGCTGAGTGACCCACTGGTTGGCTCCCCCATACGGTCCTCGAATAGGCCGAGTGTTGAATGCCACGGTAGCAACCGGGTCGGAGAAGAAGCTCACGGGAAAAATGCACGCGCGTCGATCTGCACTCGCTTCCCGCGCCGATAGCGCGACTTTTTCCAATCCGACTCCAGGGGCGCCCTTCGCAGCATCTTCCACCATCGATTTACCCGGGCTAGCGGTCCCGCTGTGTGGAGGTCCATAATATTCTCCCGCGCTGCATCATCGGCTCCATCGAGCGTGCTGCGCGGGACAAAGCAGGCGTGCAGACAGCGCAGCGGCGACTCTTCCCACGACCGCTGCTCGTGCAAGTTGTGCCGCGCCGACGCATCCCAGCCGGGTTGAAACTCGATGTTACCGCCATGAAGTCGTTCCGGCGTGTCGCCCGTCCACGAGCGAATGGCGCGGAAGTTATAGAGCTTGGTAATGCTGCGGCATGGCGGCGCGAGATAGCCACCGGCAATCTTACGCGCGGGGTCGAGTAAGTCGCAGTTAAGTACGTTACCCAGGATCATCCATCGGTCTTGGTAACTCCTGGCGAGTAACTCCGCGCGTAACTTAGACAGTCCGTTAGGATCATAGATCTCATCTCCATCCACGCCGAAGATCCAGGTATTGGTGCCCGCATAAGAAGCGATAAGGTCGTGCGACTCCCGCGGTGTCCCGACGCGGTGCGATTGGATATGCCTGTGTCTCGCAGCAAGCCGCGCGACGATCTCCGGCGTGTCATCCGTCGAGCCGTGGTCCGCGATCACGATGCGGTCGCAGAACTCGACAATGTTTGTCACCGCCGCCTCGATGTGCCGATCCTCGTTGCGCACGAGGACGATTCCCACGACCTCGCGCGTGACGTTCAACTTTTCCTCCAGTAAATCCCGCTCCAATCGACGGCATTAATCTCATCCTCGATTTCCTGCTCTTTCCGAAAATCCTCGACCGCGCGCCGGCAGCCGTGAATCGCGAAGTCGTCTACGATCAGAAACCCTCCCGGACTGATCTTTGAGTAAAGCGCGCGCAACGCATCCATGGTCGATTCATACATGTCGCCATCGAGCCGCGCGACGGCGAGCCGCTCGATCGGCGCAGTGGGTAGCGTGTCCTTAAACCAACCCACCAACGGCCTTACCTGCTCATCCCATAAGTCGTAGCGCCGAAAGTTATCCTTCACTTGCTCGAGACTTACCCGGAGATAGTCAAAGCGGTTCCAGTCCTTTCCTTTGTCCGCCGGAAACTTATCGCCGTCGCTCGGCGGCAGTCCTTGAAACGAATCCGCGATCCAAACGGCGCGGTCTGTTACTCCATGCGCCTTCAGCACGCCACGCATAAAGATCGACGCCCCGCCGCGCCACACGCCGGTCTCGATCAAGTCGCCAGGCACGCCTTCGAGGAGAGCAGTCTCCACGCAGTGCTGCAAGTTATCGAGCCTTTTGAGCCCGATCATCGTGTGCGCCAGGATCGGCCAGTCCCGTCCTTCCCGGCGCAACTCGGGATTCATCGGTTGCTCCCGCACGATCCTCAGCCCCAGGACGCCGAAAAGTTTCTCCAAGTAACGAACGCCGCAGTAACGGTAGATGCGCGAAGCGCCGTGCAAGCCGCCGAGCGGATAGTGCGATTCGCCCCATATCCAGTAAGTAAGACATTTCTTCAGCAGGTCGAGATACAACTCCCGGGAATCATTGTTATTCACGTTATCGCCTCCCCTGCAAAAGCACCCACATCCACTGCGGCTCCCGCTCCACGCGGATAAGGTGTCCGAAGTATTGCAGCAGTTTGAGGAAGATGTCCTCGGTGCGCTCCCATGCCACCGCCTCGAAAGCGCCACCGCCTTCCTCCATGTTCACCCCGAGTTCGTAGAGCGCATAACCCTCGGGCTTCAGCACGCGCGCGTGTTCCCCGAAAAACGCATCGAGGTCGAAGGAGTGATCCACGCAGTTCGAGTAGATGAGATCGACCGATGAGTCCGCATTCTCCAGGTGCATGAAGTCGCCGCGCTCCACAAATGGGTTATTCGGTCCGGGGTTGAGGTCGATGCCGCAAGCCTTGTGGAAACCAAGGTCCCGCAACACCTCCACCTCCGTGCCCTGCCGCGCGCCGCAACACACCATCGTGGCATCGCCCGGCAACATGCCGCTGAGGTGCTTGAAGCGCCGAAAAAACTTCAGCCGGAAATTGAGAGCGTCCCGGTTACTAAAGCCACCCTTCACCTTCAGCATCTCGTCGAGCTTCTGCTTCTGGTGTGTGAGATACTCGTCGTAACTTGCATAATCCCGCTGGCGCACCCCGCCCTCCTCTTCCTTCCAACCCCCGCCGCCGTGATGCTTGAGCCGCACGGGATGCTTGTCCCGCTCGTGGACATAGCTTGGGTCCATCTGGCGTTGCAGCTTCCGATGGTAACCAAACCCTCCCGGCGTCACGAAATGGAGAGCCGTCTTGATCCAGAAGATCGGATGCAATTTCATGGCTCGGGCGGGCGACGTTTGCCGAAGAGATAGTGGTTCAGCGGCAGATGACGCAACTCCTGGTAAGTCCACTCCACTTCCCTCGCCTTGGCCCGGCTATACTCCCGGAAATACTCCAGATTATCCACCGGCCCAAACTTACTCTGATAGGCGAAAAGGTAATAGCCGAACGCCGACACCAACGGCAGAAATAACTCCCGCAGCTCGACCGGCGATTCCGACAACGACCATGTGGCGATGAAGAGAGCGCGCCTCGGATCGGGGATGCTTTGAGCCGCGCTACGCATCGTGGCGAGATCGGTAAGCAAATAGATGCCGGGTTGAGCAAAGTCGCCGGCTGTCTCCCGCACGGGTGTGTCGATCGAACGGAGAAAGAAGCGCTGCAACGCCGAGAAC
The DNA here is from genome assembly GCA_038238555.1 of Chthoniobacterales bacterium. GTDB lineage: Bacteria > Verrucomicrobiota > Verrucomicrobiia > Chthoniobacterales > Chthoniobacteraceae > JANNXQ01. Next base: position 23,721 of record JBBRXP010000005.1, read on the forward strand.
TCGGGAAGATCGTAGATAACGTATCGGCCGCGAAACCCAAGGTTATGGACAAGCCGGCACAAGCTGCCATAGCCCCCGCCAAACTCGACCACGGTATCGAGCTTGGTAACATCGACGTCGCAAATCCGCTCAAGTTGAAAGATGTGATGGCAATGGTGCAACAGGTTGCCGCTGCTGCCGGGCTTATAGAGGAATGGAACTGGATGGCCGCACTGCACCTCTCGAGTCCCTGGTTCGTAGCGGGTGCTCCACTGATCCGAGCCGCGCATCGCCACCAGTTCGCGCACGATGGAAGGCGAATTGGTAACGCACATGGTGTGTTGGATGAGCGGCCAGCGCAGAAACTCGCGCGGATCGCGTGAAGAAAATTCACGGTGAAATGCGGCGCGGAATTCCACCCACTTTGGCAGCGTATCGGCCGTCGTCTCTGGAGAGAGACTTACCCGCAACTCCGCGATCAGAGCCTCTTCGTGAGGTGTCACCGGCGGCAGCGCCCTGTCGAAGAGCCACATCGCCACCCGGTCGCCGAGGATCTTGTGCCATTTGATGCACTGCCAGATCAGTCCGCTGCCGATCATGGGTGCGTCGCGAGCAGCGCCTCCCACAGCGCGTCTCGATCCGTCTGCCCGGTAATGTATTTCGCGAAGTAAGGATTAAGTTTGCCCTTCACCATTACTCCCGAGAAGAACATCGGATAGGGACCGTTGTAGAAGAAGTTATCGAAGCCAATCGTCCGCCAATACCCATCGGCCATCCTTCCCGCTGGCAGTAACGGATAAATGGCCATCAGCCTCAAGAATATGAACCTCTCTATCCGCTGCATGAGCGCGTTCATCGGATTGGCGGACATCGCTGACCCGCATACTTGGTAACATCCATTCCTCCAGCGGGCGGGAAGCGCCGCGTCGTGCTTCTCCGTCACCTTCTCAAATCGCCACGGCGTGTGAATGGAATCTTCCAGCGCAAGAGCAAGGCAATCGCGCAGCGCATCGAGCCGCCATAGGGACGGATGCAGATGAAAGCGCGGAGCGTCCGGAGTCGTAAGATGCATCAAGCGATAACTCGCCGCGTCGAGTACTGGAGCCCGAGTTGAGAAGCGTCGATTGTCCCAACCCATGAGACCGATATAAGCGCCCGCGAGTTGGTCGAGTAACTTTGGCAGCGTGGTATTGAGATGCCTTGCGTGACACAGCGCAAGTGGCAGATGCTCTTCAAGGATCAAGTAACATGTTTCAAATCCTCGATTGGTTACTTCAGTCACGGCATCCCTCACAAACTTCGTCCAGTCGCGAGGAAGAGCCGGCTCGCGCAACGGCAGCGTCAGCAACGCGCCAACATCGTCCGCTTCCAAGCCACAGAAAAAGACCGGCGGATGATCCTGCCAAAACTCGTCCAGGCAGCGTTGCATGAACGGAGCAAGCCAGCGGTAGGGGTAATAGACCGGGACGAGAATGCACGTTCGTCCGCTCACGAGCCAAGGCGACTTTCGATCAGAGCGCTCAGGCGTGAGCCAAATGCCGCGCTGTTATAGGTGCTCTCCACGAGGTTGCGCGCGTTCTTCCCAATCCTCGCGGCCTCTCCGGGATCTGCCCGGAGGAATGCGATCGCTTCCCGCATCGCTGCAACGCAGCCGGGCTTCACCAGATAACAGGTCTCGCCGTGCTTCATGTTATCCCGATCCCATAGTCCGGCAGTATCCGACAGGATCACGGCCTTTGCACAAGCCATCGCCTGGAGCGTCGCACTGTGGCCCGAGTCCCTCTTTTGTTCCTTCACCGGAGTAACTACGAAGCGAGAGCTTTGATATAGGCTGCGAAGCTCAGACCATGAGAGATCGCTCTGGATGGACACGTTTGGACGCAGCAAATGTTCCGGGAGTTTCAGCCGGGTGACTAACTTCAGCGGTGCATCGCCGATTGCTTCGAGTAAGGTGGGATAGTCGCGGAGTTGGTCGCTGCCCACGCTAAGGATGAAGTTCTCACTCTGCGAGTCCTCTCCCGACTGCCAGAAGACAGGGTCGATGCCGAACTGGATGGTCACTATCTCCGGCAACTTGAAAGTCGCGAATGCCTCTCGCAATGCAATCGCATCTCCATCGCCGAACGCCACGATCGCCGTCGCCTTAGCCAGGCACGCACCAAGAGTCTTTTTCAGAGCGTTGCTCTCGATGCTATGCAACCCTTGCGAAATCACGATGACTTGAGCGGTCAGCATACCCAGCCCTTTCAAAATCAACAGCGGGATACCCGTGCTATCCGTCGTCGCGACAACCAGCTGGCAAGAACGCAACGTTCGCAGATTCCGAAGCGGCGTTCCGAGAAAGACAGGGAAACCCATCCGCGCAGTGAGTAACTCCAAGGGACGCAGAAGACAGCTTAACCAGTCACTTCCAGCGGACGATTCGATGAAACCGGCTCTCCCGACCTGAGCCATTCCATACAAGAACTCATCCGGCGCAGTACCCGCCGCGACTTCACGCAAGAGATCCGCTCTGCCGCCTCGGTAGGAAAAGATCACTGCTGCGGTCACCGGAATGCGTGCGCCATGTAAGTATCCTCGCTCCAAATAAGGGACAGCGCGCGTCTCACTATCCGATCCAGCGTTGTAAACGTGTTCGATCCAGTTGTTCTCCGGGCTTGCGACAGCGCATAGAGGAGTCGCAAGACGATGACGTTCCGATCGAAGAGGCCGTTGTGCTTGCGAGCAATCCGCGCGATCTCCAGCCATCGCTCGGTGGAGCCGCGACGCGTCTTCGTATTCGGATAATCGCGTAACATCCCGATCTTTTCTGGAATAGCATGGATCGGAAACTTTCGAGAGACCCGCAACGCAAGATCCCAATCCATCGCGAAGTGCTGTGTCTCGTCGAGCAAGCCGACGGCATCCAAAGCCCGGCGACTTACAAAGCAGGACGGCTGCAAGATATAATAGAGGGTAAGTAGCAGGCGCATATCTGCGGGCCGGAACGGAATGTCTTTAATCACTCGCGTGTCGGCATCGACCTTCGCGCCGGCGCCGTAGATCATCCCGGCATCCGGCCGCTCGCGGAATGCCCGGCCGATCGCGGCTAGGGCTCCGGGAAAGAAAAGGTCGTCGGAGTTCAGCCACTGAAGCACTTCGCCCGTCGCATGGCGGAAGCCCTTGTTGATTGCATGGCTCTGACCATTGTCGCGTTCGCTCACCCACCAGGCGATGCGATCGGCATATCTCTTGATAACATCGACCGAGCCATCGGTGCTTCCGCCGTCCACAACGATCAATTCTAAGTTAGGATAACCTTGCAGTAAGACAGAGCGGAGCGTTTCCTCGAGGTAGTGCGCTTGATTGAAGGACGGCGTCACGATCGAGATCTGGGGCCATAATAAGTTGGCGGCTAGTTCATCCGGAATACCCAGTCCTTCATTCGTCCAGGGCCAACCGATCTTATCCAAGACAGGAGGCAGGTCGCCAAGTAAGGGAGGTGTCATTTAAGAACGACTGCCCAAAGCACGGCGAAGCAGAGCCCAATGCTGCCTCACGCCCGAGAGCACCAGCCACTCCGCGATCAGCGCGGGCACCACGGCGCCGATCCGGCGTCCGAATCGCCGACTGGCGAGGAACCGGGGCGAGGAGGAAGTAAGTCCCCGGTAGAGCCGCGTATATCTCGCGGCTTGAATGCCCAGTGTGTATTCGGCGGCGATTAACCGCGCGCCTTCCGATCCCATCCGGGCGCAGCGTTCGCGATCCGCAGCCAGTTCAAGGAGGACATTCGCCAGCGCCATTGTGTCCCCGGCCGCAACCAGGCGGCCATTAACCCCGTCGCGAATGACTTCGGGAATGCCTCCCACCGCAAATGCAACGACTGGTGTCCCGCAGGCCAAAGCTTCGATCATCGTGTTGGGCAGGTTATCTTCCAAGGAGGGTAAGACAAAAACATCCGCGGCAGCGTATGCGGTCCGGAGTTGCGTCTCATCCCGCACATAACCCAAGGACCTAACTTCAATTCGGGGCAGCTCAATGCCATCCGAGAAACGACCAAACGCGAGCAAGAGTGCCTTGTCGTTACCGTGGCGTCTTTCACCGAACACTCGCAACGCCGTGGCAAGCTCCGCCGCGCCTTTTCGTTTTTCATTGGCGTAGTGCGCGCCGAATGCCACGCAGAAAGCATCGCTCGCAATCCCGAGAGCGCGCCGCGCTTCGCACTTGGAGACTGGGTAGTAAGCTGCCGTGTCGCAACCATAGGGGATCACCTCGGCTCGAACCTTTCCCAATACGGCACTTTGACGCGCGCATTGTGCCAGCCATCGACTTGGAGTTACCAGCAGGCGATTTTCGCCGGAGAGAATTTCCTGTTGGTCCTGCAAGTTGCGGCGCGTGAGCGCGAGGCGATCTCTCCTTAGTTGCGGACAAGGAGAACAGTCGCGCTCATAACCGGTGCAACCCGCGGAGAAATGGCACCCGCCCGTGAAGGCACGAAGATCGTGCAGCGTCCACACGATCGGCTTGCCCAGCGTGAGGAGCGCCCCAAGAGATGCCGGTGATAGGAAGTCGGAAACCCAGTGCAGGTGTAAGATGTCCGCGCGACTTACCCATTCATGGTCCACAAGATCGGAGCCGGGATAACCCGTCGAAAAGTAAGTCGAGGAAAGCGCGGTGCGGTTCCTGCGAATGTGGCGGTCATGGACAAAGTTCCAAACGTCTTTCCATACCAATCCTTGCCGAGGCGCTTCGGCGATCGTCGGATCGGTCGAGTCCCGCGTGCGGACCAGCATCCTCGAACTTACTCCCGCTCCGAGCAGCCCCCGATGCAGCCGGTAAGCTGACTGCGCCGCACCGCCCTCGATGTCGGAAGTGCTAAGGTGGAGGACTTCCAAGAAGGCAAGGTTTGTGGGCTTCCACGAATAAAGAGTCCGGCTTGCGGACGGCTCCGCCGGATTCTGTATCGAGACAATAACTGAAGAAGTCCGGGATGCCGGATTCGTGCGCGGCGCAGATGGTCACATCGGCAAATCCGCACTCTTCGAGCAGCACTCGGATCGAAAGGCGGTCATACATCCAGCGGTGAACTTCCCCGGAGGCGCGAAACTCCGCGGCCTGTCGAGGCGTCGGCTCGGGCTCACGCACCGGAGCGGAGGTGCGCCCACGGATCCTGGCCAAGCTGTTGCGCGCTTCCGATCCGAGGCGTTGCAGGACAAAGTCCTCGGCTGGCATCGGGTTCTTCCTCCAGTAACGGAGCATCTCACCTCCGCTCCGGTCGCGAGTAAGTTGGTCGAGTAACTCGATGGTCATCCATTCGTGACGGCTTCTGGCGACGACATCGCCGGCCGCGCCACGATCGAGATATTTCAGGTAGAGACGCGCGATAGTCTCAAGATCGGGAACAACCACGCGGAGAGTTCCCCCAGCTTTCAAGACTCGCCGGCATTCGGAAAGGAAAGCGGGCGCCTTGCTCCGGGGAAGATGTTCGAGGACGTGGGAGTGATACACCACGGCAAAACTCGCATCCGGAAATGGCAGCGGATTGAGTAAGTCATGTCGCAATACACCGGGCGCGGAGGCGGCGATATCCACGTTGGTCCACGCTTCGTGAAAGTGCCGTCCGCAACCCAGGTTCAAGTAAGGCAGCGACCCGGACGAGGACGATGACTTATCGGCTGACTTATTTCTCAAACCAAACACCGGTGTAGTCGATGGGTTGAATGTTGAAGGTTAGTCCGCGGCTTTCCGTGAATTCACTTACCGCTTTCCGGCATCCATCCCAGTGGCCGTAATCGTCGATCTGCACGCAACCGCCGGCAGTTACCGAGTCGAATAAGTTCACTAGAATGTCGCGGGTCGATTCATACCAATCTCCGTCCATGTGCAGTAACGCGATGGATCCAATCCGGTCTCTATTCAACGGAAGCGTCTCGCCGAAGAACCCCGCCACGGGCTCGACGAAGTCCGCCACACCCAGCCGCCGGCAGACTTCGAGCAGTGAAGCTTCCGGCGCGGCGCAAGTGCCGGCACCCCATCCCGTGGCTTCCGCGGACAGCCCCTTGTGCGCGTCGGCTGCTGTGGGCGCGGGCATCCCGGAAAATGAATCGCAGGCAAACAAACGTCGCGGACGCCGGCTGTGCCGCGCGATGGCGGTAGCTAGCAAGGCGGATGAACCACCGGCTGCCACGCCGCATTCCACGATGTTACCTTCCAAGTCTTGCTGGCAGGCATTCCTCGCGAGCCGGAATAAGTTCCAAAGCCTGCTTGCCGAAAGCATGGTGTAAGGCTGGACCAATGGGTATAACTCCCGAAACTCCGGATCGTCTGGAAGCTCTCCCACGGACTGCGGGGACTGCTGCAGCTTGGTCAGCAAAGCCGCGGCCTCAACGTGATCCGGAAAGTAACGTAACTCTTCCTTCAACGATTCGACGGCGGAGGAAAGCTCTCCTCTCCGTTGAAAGTAAAGAGCGCGCAGGTAGTCCACGTTTCGCTTAGCCGTGTGTCGCGATTTCGACCTATTCAGAGCGTGAAAGACGCGCGTATTTGCATTCCGCTTCAAGAGAATGCGCGCCGCAGCGAGACCGGCGGACGTTTCCAGAAAGCGTTCCGGCTTCAGGCGGCTCGCAAGCCTCTTCCATAAAGAGTGTGTGACCTTCCGTTCGCCGGAAATAGCGCCTGAGGAAAATGTGAACTCATCGGTCTGTCTGTCTCTAACAAGTAGCGACGGATGAATCAGCGGCCCGGCAGAAGCACGCAACGGCGGACTCCACTTGTTTGCAGCGACCGTGTGAGTGCCACCGGCTCCGAAGCCGATGTTTTCCACCAGGTTCGCGTTGGGAAGGATCGCGATGCCGTTGTGCGCCCAGAGCGAAAAGGTCCATTGAAAATCCCAGGTGTTCACATCGCCGCGGTAAGTGCGCTCCAGGTTCTTCAGCCAATAGGCTCGCTCGGCTTCGGTATCGAATATCCTTTCCAATCCGCCGCTGCGCTTGAACTCGGGAAAGCACTTCATGCCGACATCGTAATGCTTCCATGCCCGGCGCCACGTGGCCCAGCCCCAGATATGTGCATAGCTGGAGCCATAGTAAGACCCATCGCCGCGAGACCGGCCCGCTTGGAAGTTATCGCCGCTAATGTGCATGACCTCGGGTGCGTCGCGATACTTATCCAACAGTGCCTCGCAGAAGCCAAAGAAGCTCAGGTCGGGGAGGCAATCGTCTTCCAGGATGATGCCTTCCTCCACATGTTCGAAGAACCAATCAATCGCGGAACTTACCGCCAACTTGCAGCCCAGATTCTTATCTCGAAGAAGAGTCTGCACCTGGCATTCCCAGTCGATCTGGCCGCAGATAGCGTCTCGCGTGGCCTGGCATTGTTCGTATTCCCCCGAAGTCCCCGAGCGCGGACCGTCCGCGGCGACGAAGAGCTTCGCAGGCCGGGCCTGCTTGATGGCATCGAAGACACGGCGCGTAAGTTCAGGGCGCCGGAAGACCAGGAATAGAACCGGTGTGTTCAATCTGATTCAATGAACCTCGCTGCCGCGCGCGTCGGTAATGAGTAACATCGGTAACAGCGTCTTTCGGAAATCCGGCTGATGCAACGCGGCGAATAGAATCCGCGCTGCGGCCTTTCCACCCGAATCCGAGAGCGCCTTTTCAAGCGATAGCTTTAGAGCTTCCGAACGAAACAAGCAAAAGGGAAGCAAGGCATGAGGTTGCCGGATTGCGGGTAGGATCGCCAAAGCCTCCTCGTACTTTTCGGCCGGAGCTTGCTGCGTGAAAATCTGGCGGTCGATAAGTCCACCGACGGGTGCAATCCAGCCGCCGAAGAATAACCCACGGAGTTTCAGCGCAGAGTCGTCGAGTAACTCATCGCTGGCAGAAGAAAGAAACGATTCATCGTGTAGGATCGAATCGTAAGTAACTAACACATAAGGCGCCCGTACGCCTTCCAGCGCGGCAAGCACGGCTCGCAGCGTCTCCCGATCGTCGGCCGATCGGGTGGGTGCGCAGAGGCGCTCGACCACTTCGGTGTGCCGCGGGCGAAGCCTCGTGCCGGCGGACGGCGGCAGATCGGTGAAACGCATCCTCAGCACCGCGACCGGCGGTGTGAGCCGCCAATGCGTGAAGCGTTCGCCCTGCCGTCGCACCTCGGAGCGCTTGCGCCGCGACTCCTCCCACTGGTCGTGCAGAAACTGGCTTTCCTCCGAGGCGTCACGCCCGAGTTCTTCCTGCGTTGGGACTGGAACCAGCGGGGCGCCGCGCTGGATGTGATCGCAGATGCGATCGAGTTCCAGGTCCATGCCGGGGAGCAAGTCACTTGAGTCCTTGAATCGAATCTGCGGCAAGAAGTGTTTGTCGATTCCGAAGGACTTAAAGCGCCGAGGCAGCTTGGCGATAAAGGCGTGGAGAAATCGGTAAATCGGTCGCAGGTCATCGGCCTTCCATGTATGGGTTCGTTGGAATAACTCAGAGACCAACTGATCCAGCGCCTCGAGAGTGGTATCGGAGATTGTGCGCGTCATTACCTGATGATAGTGCGCCTTTGGAAACGACGCCGTGGCGATGCCGCGCGCCGCCGCTTCGATGCCGGCCGTGCTAAAGAATGCCACGCAGGCATCCACGTTCCAAAACAAGGCATAACTGCTCATGCGTTCCGAGGGCATCACGATGCGCACATTGGGCGGCGCCGTCTCCGCCTGCCGGTAAGCGCGGGAAAGGAAGCTGTAGTCCGGCGGCGACCGATGCATTCCAGCGATGTAAGGATGGTGGCGGATGACCAGGTATTCTTCGCGTCCTTTGAATAACTCAATAAGCCGGTCGAGCACCTCCATCTGGCTCGCATTGGACTGGTAATGTTCGCTGTAAGCCTGCTCGAATTCACTGGAAGTCACCACGAGCAGAATGCGGGCGCTCTCAGGGATGCGCAACGAGCGGCGCACGCGGGTGAGTTCGGTGTTGTAACTGTAGAAGGAAGGATAGTTGATGCCTTTCCCTGTCTCCCTGCTCGCGAGATAGTCTGCGGTATGGGAACACTCCTCTCGCGTGAGCGGCACCGGCTTCCATAGGTCCGCGCACCGAAACATGGGGCGTGAAGACAGGCAATTCTCATCGTCATAGACCGAGAAGCTATCGTCCACACCGCCCCGCTCGTGCGTGACGACCGGAATGCCGGCCTTTTTCGCAAACTCGAATGCGACGCGGTAAGGGGCCATGCGCGCATTGAAGACACAAAAATGGCCGGGCTTTACTTTCTCCACGATCCGGGAAAGCGCGCGGTAGGTTACAAGTGAGTTAATAAGGAACTGTCGGTGAACCTTGCGCACGTCGGGCCGGGTAAGTCCGTCCACACTGATTCGGAAGTAACTAAAGACCGAGGATGTGGCCCAGCGTCCGATCTCCAAGTCCTCATGGCGCGCTTCCGCGTAATCGGCCGGGGGAACTTGATCCGCCCATCGTTCCGCGCTGGGAAAGTCATTTGGTTCTATAAAAGCGCGCAGTTGAAGTGTCGGCAGATCGAATGAGCCGAAGAAGGTCTTTCCCTTGCCGGCGCAACCGGCGCAATCCTGGGCGGCCTTCGGGCCGGACTGTACGAGCACGTCGCAGTGTGCGTAGATGCCATCGCAGAGGACGACGAACGGTTCGCACCCGCGGAGCCGGAGGGCGGATGCCACCACGGCATCAAACTGATGGTGCACCTTGAACCCACCAAACGGTGCGAAGAAGAGGATTCGTTTGCCTGCGGTCACGATGGTTTCCGCTTCAGCCAACCTTTGGGATGATGGGTGACGAGGAAGCGCGACGAGCGTTCTTCATCGAGTTCAAAGTCATGGGTAGTTTGCAGGAACGACTCGATGGCCGGGAGCGGGCCGGGCCTTCCTTTGCTGAAGATTGCCAGCGTGTCGATAACTCCATCCTGGACGAGGCAGTAACTGCCCGGAGTAACAAGTGGGGAGTAACATTCGAGTTCCTTCCGGACGTGCGTTTCGGAATGATCACTATCCAGGATGACCATGACAGGCCCCGTGCAGGCCACGGCCCGCTGGCGAACGGCGCTGAGGATTTCCTCCGAAATGGAACTACCGAGGAGGTAAGTAACACGTGGATGGGAAAGTTTGTGCAGCTTCTCAACATCGATAGTAACTACGTTGCCGCTGCCCATCAGGTCGAAGAGATTAGCATAGAAGATGGACGAGCCGCCGCGATTAGTCCCGCACTCGATGAGTAACTCCGGCTTTATCTCCGCGATGGTTTCCTGAATTACCCACAAGTCGAAGACATTCTGCCAGATGGGATGTCCGAGCCATTTTACCTTACCGAAGTTATCGGTCTTGCGGATAAGTGCCGTGAAGAAGAGCCGCTGAACCAGCCTGCCGATAACTTCAGTCATAAGATGTGCGCAAAATGGCTGGCGAGCACGCCATTGGCCGGCAGCAGCGCGGGGATGCCGTCGAGGATCGGGAAGACGAGGCCGTCTTCGGCACAGAAGAGATGGCCTTTCATCGCGGTGAGTGGCGCGTGGCACAGCGGGCAGCCGAGCCACTGCGCGGGCGCCGGTGGTGGCGCACCGGGTTTGCGCAGGATGAGCGCGGCGGTTTGATTTCGCGGCGACATGCTGGCGGGGAGTAACTCGTGACGCACGATTTCGAGGCCGGCATCGCGGGCGGCGTCGGGCAGGCCGCGCACATAGTGGAACTCCTCGATGTGCCGGCGCGTGTCGTTGCCGCCGAGTTCGTAGCTCGGCTCGAAAAGGACGAGCCAGCGCCGGGTGATTCGCGCGAGCTCGACAAGCGCCTCTTTTTCGCGCCCGAAATTTGGCTCGAGCGCGTGCGAGGTGAAGACGCAGTCGAAGGCGGCGGCGGCGACGGGGATGTGGAAGATGTCGCCGGTGAAAAGTTCGGGCGCATCGCCGGGAAAGCCGCGCGCGTGCTCGCGGCCGTGCGCGACGCGCGACCACGCGAGATCGAATCCCGCCGCGCGCGCGGGACGGCGGCGCAGCCTGGAGAGGATGGCGCAGAGCGCGGTGGCTTCGCCGGTGCCCGCGTCGAGCAGGGAGTCGAAGTCGAGGGTGTCGAGCACCGCGGCCATCGCGCTGGTGTAGGCGTCGAAGCAGACGCGTTGTTCGGGTGCTTCCAGCGCGCGGCGGTAACTGCCGCTCTGCAGATCGTAGGCGACAAGGACGGCCTCGGTGCTGTTGGAGTCCGCCCCATATTTTTCCCGGAAGAGGCGCATGATATTCGCGCCCTCGCGGAAAGCGGCGCGTGCTTCAGGAAAGGAAGGCATGTCTTCAGGCCGCGACCCCGGAGCGAATGCACGCCGCGGCGTTGCTGCCGATGTTTAGCAGCGCGTCGATCGACGCCATGTAAGGCAGAAACTCCCCGTGAAGCTGCGCGTAAACGGGATGCCGGTATTCGTGATAAACGATGGCGATGCCGGAGCGCGCGAAGTCATCAGAAGCATCGAGATATTCTCGCGAGCCCGGCGCGGCGAGATAAGTGGCCGCCTCGAGCGCCTGGCAGATGGAGCAGAGCCGCGATGCCTTGGCGCCTTCGGTTTCGATCTCGGAACTGCGGCGAAGTTCGGCGCGCAGCCCCGTGGCTTCGAGCAGCCAGCGGGTGAGCGCAATGTTGAAATCGGCGAGCCCGGCGATCGGCGTCCGGAGCCTCTCCAGCAGTGCCGGCGCGAAGGCGGCGAAGTGCGGGGCGCGGGCGTAGGCGAGCTCGATGGCGCGGGCGTGCTGGTCCGCAAAGCCGCTTGCCCACTGGATTTGCGCGTCACGGATCGTCTGGTCGCGGAGCCCTTTTTTATGAACCGGAATGGTGAGCAGGTGCTCGCCTTGCGCGGTCTTGATGCGATTGCGCTGCTGCCACGAGCGTCGCGCGAACTGCGCGTCATCGAGGAAAACGAAGACATCGGCGCGGTCGATCATCGCGAGATAACCCATCCACGGCAGGTAGGTCGGTTGCATGATGGCGACGACCATCGACTCAGCGTTGCACGGCCAGGCAGATGCCCTCGCGTCCGTAGTCGTTGCCGTTGTAAAAAAGAAACTTCTGCCCGCGGTGCATGTGCACGGCGAAGTACTCGACCATCTCCCGGTCGTAGTCCTGCGGGCCAGCCGGCAGCGTGGCGAAGGCGTCGTCGCGCACCCACGTTTCGCCATCCCCGGACTCGGCGTAGGACATGCGATAGGCGCCGCCATCGGCGCCGCCTTTTGCCGCAAACCACATTTTGAAAACCCCGCCATCGCGCAGCACGAAGGGGCGGGCGAGGGCGTTTTCATTTTCGTCTTCGAAATCGACGGCGACGCGACCCTCCCGCTGCCACGTGAAGCCGTCGGAGGAAGTCGCCGTCTGGATGTGATAGCGCGGCAAGTCGCGATGGCGCCACCCGACGCCAGCCACATAAAACATGCGCCACGTCGCGCCGTCGCGGATGACGAATGGCGCGGTGTTCATGAGGGGATTGACCGCGCTGCGCTCGAGCAGCGGCGCGCGCGAGTGCCGGTGGAAGGTGCGGCCATCGTCATCGCTCACCGCGAGGCCGCCGAAGAGGTGCAGGCGCACGGTGGAGCCGGGATTCCAGCCGATGTAATACAGCAGCACCTTGCCATCGTCGGCGCGCACGAGGCAGGAGGGGGTAACTCCATTGTCGTCGAAACAACCGAGCTCGCCCTGTGTGAGGACCGGCTCCGCGCTGAGATCGACGATCGCTTCCGGCCGGTCGAGATCGAGAATGACCCAGCCGATTTGCGACCGGTTGCGATCGTCGCGACCAGAGAAGTAAATCTTGAGCAGCGAGCCCCCGAGCGGTTCCAGCGTGGGGATCATCGCGTGGCTGCGCCACCACCACAGCTCGGGTCGCGGACGGATAAGGAGTCCGCGCTTTTCCCACGCGATCCTTTCTCGAAAGAGGAGGCTAGATTCCAAAGTACTTGCGCTTGAGCGTGAGCGCGCGGCGGTCGTCGGGCGCAAGGATTTCGCCCTGCGGGCCGAGCACCACGGAGCCCTCGGCGACATTGCCGGCGACGCTCGCATCCATCGCGACAAAGACTTCATCGCCGAGGGTGATGAAGTCGCGCAGCGTCGCATTGACGCCGAGGAAGCAGCGCTGGCCGATCCTGGTGTGGCCCGCGATGCACACGTGCGAGGAGATGTAAGTGTGGTCGCCGATTTCGCAGCCGTGGCCGAGATGATTGCCGGACCAGATCATCACGTCGTTGCCGATGCGCACCGTGGGCTGGATCGTTTGATTTTCGAGGATGAAGCAATTGTCGCCGTGCAGGAGATCGGGCCACGTCGCCGAGCGCGTGCAGACATACGACGCGAGCCGATAGCCGGCGGCGCGTGCTTGCTCGTATTTCTGTTGCCGCAGGCGATTGAGCTGCCGGTAAGAGAGCGCCACGTGCATCCGTGCAACATCGGGCGGGAAGCGCTTTGGCACTTCGCTGAATGGAATCACGGGCAGGCCATCGAGCGAGTCGGACTCGACGAATGGGTCATCGACTGTGAAGGCGACCGGCGTGAAATCGCTGTCGTGGGTGAAGTAGAATTTCGCCAGCGTGGCGATTTCCTTCGTGCCGAAGATAACCAGGTCGGGCATGGGTCTGGTGCCTCAGGTGGCTAGGCCGCGGCGCGCGACGGCGACAAGGAAGTCGAGCTGCCGCGACATCAATTTTTCCGTGACCTGCCCGGTCTCGATGCCGGTGAAACGCCGGCCCAGAAAGGCTTCGAGCATTTTTTCGCTCTGGAAAAAGAACATCGTTTTTCCGTCGCGAAAATCCCAGTCGCGGACCTGGTGCAGGAAGGGACCGAGCGGCTTTGAACGCGTGAAGATGTCGTGCTTTGGGCCGACGGTGACGAGGAAGGCGGCGCCGCCCGGCTTGAGCACGCGATGAAATTCATCGAGCGCCGCGTCCATGTCCGCCTGCGCCGGCTCGTAGTGGATCGTGTTGACGGAAAGCAGGAGATCGAAGTGGCGATCGGGAAATGGGATCGAGCGGTTGGTGCCGGCGCGCACGTCCACCGCGATGCCTTTTTTTCCGAGCGTGTCGGCGATGAGCTGTGCGACTTCCGGCAGCACCTCGACGCCGCAGGCCTCCCAGCCGCGCTCGAGAAAGGGCCGCAGATTGTTGGCGAAGCCGCAGCCGATATCGAGCACTCGCCCGCGCTCGGGCAGCGCGAGTGGCGTGGCGAGATAGCGGCCGAAGAGAAGCTTGAGCATGATCTCGTTTGGCCACCGCGGGTAGCGGCCCGTGCGCGCTTGCTCCTCAAAGGCGGTGAACCAGCGGCGGAATTCCTCGATCGTGCGATCCATTTTTTGAGGTTCTACCAAGTCAGGCTCGCCCATGTGATCGGCTCGCCTTTTGCCAAATCCCGCGCACAGGTGGCGCCCGTCGCGCTGCGCAGGAAGCGCGCGCGCAAGCCGAGCGCGGGGCGCTTTACCTCGATGTCGGCGGCGGAAAGTTGCGCGCCTCTCGCGATGGCGCGCGCCGCGTAGAGACCCTCGCGCCGGCCGGTCTCGCGCTCGACCGGCAGCAGCTCGAGCACGGGCCGGCCCATCGCGGCGAAGGCTTCGCGGATGTCGGCGACGCAGCGCTTCAAGTCCTGCGGCTCGAGCGCGTAAAAGTGGTCGGGTCCGGTCGCGCTGCGATCGAGGGTAAAGTGCTTTTCAAATACCGCCGCGCCCAGCCCGACTGCCGCCACGGATACCGCCTGGCCGAGCGTGTGATCCGAAAATCCGACCGGGCAACCGAAGGTCGATTGCAGCAACGCGATCGCGCGGAGATTTGCGTCGCGCGGTTCGAGGGGATAGGCGGCGGAACACTTGAGCAGCGCAATTTTTTCGTTGCCCGATTCGCGGCAGACTTCGATCGCGTCGCGCACGTCGGCGAGGTCGCACATGCCCGTGGAAATGAGCAGCGGCTTGCCGGTGCGCGCCATTCTCGCCAGCAGCGGGACGTTGACGGTTTCCGATGACGCGACCTTGTGCGCGGCGATGCCGATGGCCTCGAGGACGTCGATCGAGGCGGCGTCGAAAGCGGAGGCCAAGAAGCACAACTCGCGGCTCCGCGCGTGTTCGGAAAGTTGCGGCACCCAATCCGCGTTGAGTTCTACGGAGCGGAAGATCGCGCGCATCTTTTCGTCGGTCGGATAGAGGATGTCCGAGCGGAAGAGTTGGAATTTCACCGCATCCGCGCCGCTCTCGGCGGCGACGTCGATCAGCCGGCGCGCGGTGTCGAAGTCCTGGTTAAAATTTGAGCCCGCCTCGGCGATGAGGAACGGGTTGCCGCCGTTTTCGATCGTGCGGCCGGCCAGGGTGAAGGATGCGGCTAACATGATTGAAGAATGGCCGCCGCGACGCGCTCAGCGCCGCGACCGTCGAGCAGCGCGGCGCCGCGCCGCGACATGGCGCGGCGTGCGGGCAAGTCGTCGCAAAGGCGCGCGATCGAGGACGCGAGTTGCGCGGGCGTCAACCGGTCCATCGGCCCGGCATCGAGCGCGGAGCCGGTCGCGGCGAAGCTTTGGTTCAAGCGCGCGTGCCGCCTATCGGGGGAGATGTGCAGGGCGGGAGTGCCGGTGGCGGCGAGTTCGTATTTGGTCAAGCCAGTCGCGGTGATCGCGAGATCGCTCCGCATGAATTCCTCGAGCAGCGAAGCCGGCGCATCGAGCAACTCGCAGGCATGCCCGCATTGTTCAATGAGGGTCGCGAGTCGATCTCGCAGCCCTCGGGAAAAGAAGGGTCCGACGGCGACGCGGATGTGAATCGATCGATCGCGCAACAGTGTGAGCGCCTCGAGTGCGAGCGCGGTGATGGCTGTCGGATCGCTCCCGCCGGCGGTGACCAAAATGTTTTCGCACTCTGCGCGGATCTCGCGACTGCCGGCAGCGATTGCGCGAAATTCCGGCGGAGGAATGAACCACTCGGGACCGGTGAGCCAGCGGCCGGAACTACGCGGCTCGGCGCCCACGTATGGCACAACGACCATATCCGCGCGCACTTCGCCGGCGGCGGCGAGCGAGTCTTCGCCAAGACCGTCGATCACCACCGTCCGCGTTGCGCGCTCGTGCAGTTGGCCGAAGAGAGCGTTGTATTCCGCGGCGCGCGGAAAATTTTCGTGATGACTCACGTCGAAGATCACGCGACATGGCTCGCTGTCGGCGATTGCTTCCACGAAGCGATCGGGCGCGGCGCACGGCAGCGCGAGCACAGCGTAACCGGCTTCCCGCGCAAGCTGCCGCGCGCCTTCATCTGCCTGTGGAATGGCGAACATCATGGGCATCGCCGCGGGATAATCGCGCAGTGCATGCGCGAGGCTCAGGCAACGTTTGAGATGGCCGAGACCGATCGCAGCGTTGCCATCGGCGCGGAGGAAAGTAGCTGTCTTCAGACTTTGATCACGCTCCAGTCGGGATGCGCCGCCACGACGTCGAGGCAATCTTTCAAACCGAAGTGCGGCTTCAAAGGCAGCAGCGTCTCGAGCATGCGGCGGATCAATTCGAAATCCTCGGGCGCATCGACCGCCCAGTGATGATGCGTCAAGTCCACGGGATGCGAAAACTTTGCGACGCCGAAACCCTCCGGATGGCGCTTGATGTAAGTCGTCACGTGTTCGCGGTCCTCGTCCGCGCGCGCGAAAATGGAGGCTTCGTGCAGAGCCGCGGCGGTGAACACTTCCAAGCCCATGCCGAGCGGGAAAGTGTCGAGGCCCGTGGTGACGTAGTCGATCTTCGGACGGCGCGCGAGAAAGTGGCCGACGATGCCATCGACCGTCGCCGGATCGAGCAGCGGCGAATCCGCGGTGATGCGCACGACCACCTCGGCGTCCGTCGCTTTAACTGCGTCCTCGAAGCGTTGCAACACATCGCGCTCCGGCCCGCGCACGCAGCGGATGCCGAGTTCCGCGCAGTGTTCCGCGATCGCGGAGTCGGCGGGCTCGGTCGTGGTGGCGACGGCGATCTCATGAACGGTGCATGCGCGGCGCAGGCGGGCGACGAGGATTTCCAGCAGCGTGCAGCCGGCCACGCGCAGCAGCGTCTTGCCCGGCAAGCGGCTGCTGCCCATGCGAGCCTGGATGATCGCCACGGTCTTCATGTAGCTGCGGCGTCGAGCGCTGCTAGCACGTCGTGCGCATCGGTATCCGTCATTTGGGGAAAGATGGGGAGGCTCAGGATGCGATGGAACGCGCGCTCGGCCACGGGGCACAGGCCGGGCGCGTGGCCGAAGCGCTCGCGGTAGAAGGGATGCAGATGCACCGGTGCGTAGTGGACGTTCACGCCGATGCGCGCGGCGCGCAGTGCGCGGAACACGGCGTCGCGGTCGAGCGATTCGTGGAGCTTCACCACGTAGAGATGGCGGCCGTGCGTGCGGCCCCGGAGCAGCGCAAGCGGCTGGCAGCCGCGCAGGCCGGCGTCGTAGATCGCGGCGATTTCGTTTCGACGCGCGAGCATCGCCGGGAGCTTGCGAAGTTGTGCGATGCCGAGCGCGCAGGCGAGGTCGGGCAGCCGGTAGTTGAAGCCGAGCGAGGTCATCTCGTAAGCCCACGCGCCCGCTTTCTCCCGCTGCCGAAAATCGCTGACGATTCCGTGGCTGCGGAAAGTGCGCATTTTCTTCGCGAGCGCCGCGTCGTCGGTGGTGATGGCGCCGCCTTCGCCGGTGGTGACGGGCTTCACCGGGTGAAAGCTGAACGCGCTCAAGTCCGCGAGCGCCCCCACTTTTTTCCCGCCGAAGGAAGCGCCGAGCGCGTGGCACGCATCGGCGACGAGCTTCAGTCCGTGCCGTTCCGCGAGATGCCGCAGCGCGGTGTAGTCGCACGGCTGGCCGGCGTAATCGACGGCGGCGATGGCGCGCGTGCGCGGCGTGATCCGGCGCGCCACATCCTCGGGATCGATGAGCAGCGTGTCGGCCTGCACATCGACGAAGACGGGGGCGCCGCCTTGATAGACCACGCTGTTTGCGGTCGCGACGAAGGTGATCGCGGGCACGATGACTTCGTCGCCTGGGCCGATGCCGAGCGCGGCCATCGCGGCGTGCAGCGCGGCGGTGCCATTGCTCACGGCGACGGCGTGCGCGGCACCGGTGAATGCGGCGAGCGCGCGCTCGAACTCTTCGACCTTCGGCCCGGTGGTGAGCCAGTCCGAGCGCAGCACCTCGACGACGGCGGCGATGTCGTCTTCGTCGATGTGCTGGCGGCCGTAGGGCAGGAGGGTCCGGCGCGATTCGGTCATTGGTGGGTTCGGTGGAGCTTCGCGGCGAGGGCGCCGCGGGCACTTCCTGCGACGGGGGCGTCGCAGCTACGACGGGCTCGCAGCTACGGGGCTTCTGGCGCGAGTTTCTTCAAGTCCTCGACGGTTAGAAAATGCGGATTGGTTTCGCTGCTGTACGAGTAGCTCGCGGTCGTGCGCTTGCCGTCTTGCCACGCGGTGCCGCTCCACCACGGGTGCAGCGGCTCGATCACATACATGTCGTCGAACTCGACGGCGCTGCGCGATTCGTCTTCGCCGATGAGCAGTTCGTGCAGCTTCTCGCCGGGGCGGATGCCGATCTTGTCGATCGCGCAACCGGGCGCCATCGCGGCGGCGAGGTCGGTGATGCGGATGCTCGGGATTTTTGGGATGAAGACTTCACCGCCGTGCATCTTCTCGATGCAACTCATCACGAAGCGCACGCCTTGATCGAGCGAGAGCCAGAAGCGGGTCATGCGTTCATCGGTGATGGTGATCCTGCCCGAGGCGCGCTGTTGCTGGAAAAGCGGGACGACGCTGCCGCGGCTGCCGATCACGTTGCCGTAGCGCACGGAGGAGAATTTCGTGCCGTCGAGGCCGGCGTAGGCATTGGCTTGCACGAAAAGTTTCTCGGCCACGAGCTTGGTCGCGCCGTAGAGGTTCACGGGGTTCACCGCCTTGTCGGTGCTGAGCGCGAGCACCCGCGGCACTTTCTGATCGAGCGCGGCTTCGATCACGTTCTTGCCGCCCTCGATGTTGGTCTTCACGGCTTCGATGGGATTGTATTCGCACGCTGGCACCTGCTTGAGCGCGGCGGCGTGAACCACCACGTCGATGCCGTGGAATGCGCGCTCGAGCCGGCCCTGATCGCGCACGTCGCCGATGAAGTAGCGCAGCCGCGGATCACGCCCGATGGGCGTCTGCTGCATCTCAAATTGTTTGAGCTCATCGCGGCTGAATACCACGAGCTTGCGCGGGTTGAGCGGCAGGAGGAGCTCGATGAATTTCCTGCCGAAGGAGCCGGTGCCGCCGGTGACGAGGACGGTGCTATCTTGCCAAATCAGAGGGCGCATGAGTTAGAAAATGACGAATGACGAATGACGAATGACGAATGACGAACGCAAGCGAGGAGCGAACGGATTCACGTTTCGGGTGATCATTTCGTCCTTCGTCCTTCGTCATTCGTCATTCCGCCGTCCACGCGCCGTCCACGAGACAGACGCCAGCGCTGATGCGCGGGATTTTTCCGCTTCCAAAAAAATCGCCGCCCAACACGTCGAGTGCGGCGGCGTGGGTCATCGAGTCGAGTTCGTCGCGGCCGCCGCTGTCGGCGAAGAGTTGGAAGCTGACGCGGAAGCTTCCTTCCGGCAGTGGCAGGCGCGGGATGCGGCAGACGAGCGTGCCGCGGTCGGGGAGATCGCGGAATTCATCGCCCGTGAGCCAGTTTGCCAGAGTGAATACAGGCGCGCCGACGTGCGTGGTCACGAGGATCTGCGCGGCCAGCGTGGGATGGCGCAGGCTGCTCTCGTAGTGCAGCACGACGTCGCACGGTGCGCCGGACTGGATCTCGGCGACTGGCTGCCCGCGACGGTCGCGAATTTCGAGGCCCGTCACGCGCACCTCACCGCTCCCTCCGCGATCCGTGCGCTCGCGCAAGGATTTGCCGCCGCCGGAGCGCATCGCCGTGTAATGCGCGATGCCCTCGGTCTGCGTGCCATCGAAGCACAAGCGGCCGCGCTCCAGTACGATCGCCCGCCGGCACAGGGCCTCGACCGACGCCACGTCGTGGCTCACGAAGAGCACCGTGCGCCCGCCCGTGGCGATTTCTCCCATCTTTCCGAGACATTTTTTTTGGAACGCGGCGTCTCCCACCGCGAGCACTTCATCCACGACCATGATCTCCGCGTCGAGATGCGCCGCGACGGCAAAAGCCAGGCGCACGCGCATGCCCGAGGAGTAGCGTTTCACAGGCGTCTCGATGAATTCTTCGACGCCGGCAAAGGCGAGGATCTCGTCGAATTTCGCGGTCACTTCCCGCCGGGAGAGTCCGAGGATGGCGCCGTTGAGATAGATGTTTTCGCGGCCGGTGAGTTCCGGGTGAAAGCCAGTGCCCACCTCCAGCAACGAGGCGACGCGGCCCCGGAGCCGGATGCGCCCCGCAGTGGGCGAGGTGATGCTGGAAAGAATTTTTAAGAGTGTGGATTTGCCCGCGCCATTGCGCCCGAGGAAGCCGACGACTTCGCCCTCCGCGACCGAGAAGGATATTTCGCGCAACGCCCAGAAAGTTTTCGCCGCCGTGGGCGCCGTGAAAAAGGAACGCCCATCGAGCGAGCCGAGTTGGTAGCGCTTCGAGAGATTTTCGACGTGGAGAACGCGGGCCATGGGAAGGGAAATGACGAATGACGAATGACGAATGACGAAAAGGGATCCGTCATTCGTCATTCGTCATTCGTCATTCGTCATTGCCCCTCCTTCACACCGAATCCATCGCCGACTGTTCGGTGCGGTTGAACAGGAGCACTCCGGCGACCAGCATCCCCACGCTCACGGCGGCGCTCGTCGCGAGCTGCGCTTTGGTCACCAGGCCTTGGCCGAGGAAGGCGAAGCGCACGGCCTCGATAATCGGCACCATGGGATTGCACGCGACCAAGTGCCGGAGCCGATCGCCGTGGATGGCCGAAAGTGGGAAGACCACGGAGCTGCCGTACATCCAGAGCTGCACGGCGAAACCCACACCCAGCATCAGATCCCGATATTTGGTCGTGATCGCAGAGATGACCAGGCCCACGCCGACTCCGAGCATGGCGGCCTGTGCGATCAACAGCGGCAGCAGCACAATCCGCCAATTGGGATCGACGTGGACGGCAGGATCGACGCGCGCTTTCCACAAATAAAACCCGAGGCCCGCGAGGAAAATGGCGAACTGGATGAGAAAGGCCGCGGCCGTGGTCGCCACGCCGGCGAGCGGCACGGCCAGGCGCGGGAAATACACTTTGCCGAAAATGTGCGCGCTGCGGACCAGCGTGTAAGCGCTCTTGTTCACGCATTCGGCAAAGAAATTCCACACCGTCATCCCGGCCATGTAGAAGAGAAAGTGCGGCGTTCCATCCGTGCTCAGCCCCGCCATGCGGCCAAAGAGCAGGCTGAACATGGCCGTGGCGATGAGGGGCTGGAGCACAAACCAGAGCGGCCCCGCGACCGTCTGCTTGTATTGCGCCGAGAGGTCGCGCAGGGCGAGCAGCAGCACGAGATCGCGATACCGCCACAGCTCGCGCACCGGCACGTCCCACCAGCCGCGGCGGGGGACGATTTCCTTGTCCCAAGGTTCGGCGATCGTGGCGGAGTTCATGACGGAAAAGAGCAGACGCGCGGCGAGGGCGACGAGGGCAATTCCGGCGGCGAGGGCGTCGCCGCTACGCGGTACGCTGCCGCACTTGGTCGTTTGTCGGAAGGCGGCGACACGTGCGCGAGTCTGTGTGGGCTCGACTCATTGAACGCAAGCGGGATTCTCGCGAGCGCGGACAAAAAACATCGCTCCCGCTGGCGCGCACGCTCATTTTTTTCTCCGCGTGATTTCCGTGACGATCCCCATCTGCAACGAGGCCGGAAATCTCGCCCCGCTCTATGATCGCGTGCGAGCGGCGATGGAAAAGATCGGCCAGCCGTGGGAGCTGCTGCTGGTCGATGACGGTTCCACGGATGCCTCGGGCGAGCTCCTCGATGAACTCGCCGACCGCGACCCGCACGTGAAGGTCATCCACTTCCGCCGCAATTTCGGCCAGACCGCGGCGATGATGGCGGGCTTCGATTTCGCGCGCGGCGACATCATCATCCCGATGGATGGCGACCTGCAAAACGATCCCGCCGACATTGCGCTGCTGCTGGCCAAGCTCGACGAGGGCTACGATGTGGTGAGCGGCTGGCGCAAGGATCGGCAGGACCATGCCATCCGGCGCAATCTCCCGAGCATCATGGCCAATCGGCTCATCTCGCTGGTGAGCGGCGTGCGGCTGCACGACTTTGGCTGCTCGCTCAAGGCGTATCGGCGCGAAGTCATCGAAGGCGTGCGGCTCTACGGCGAGATGCACCGCTTCCTGCCCATCTATGCCAAGTGGCACGGTGCGGAGATCACCGAGGTGGTCGTGCAGCACTTTGCCCGCACCGCGGGTGACTCGAAGTATGGCCTCGAGCGTGTGCTCAAAGTGGTGGCCGATCTCGTCACCGTAAAATTCCTCGACCGTTTCCAGCAGAAGCCGATGTACCTCTTCGGCGCGGCGGGCCTCGGCTCGCTGTTGCTCGGCTTTGCCAGCGGCGCCACCGCCGTGTGGCGCAAGGTGGTGCAGGACGAACCCTTCATCCGCAATCCGCTGCTCCTGCTCTGCGTCATCACCACGGCCACTGGTGGGATGTGCATCCTCATGGGCCTCTTGGCGGAGATGATCGTGCGCACCTTTTACGAGTCGCAGAACAAGAGCGTGTATCTCGTGAAGGCGACGCGGAACTTGAAGTAGTGGAGCGCCGCCGCTACGCCGCTACTTGTTCTTGTTGAGCAGCGCGCGGATGTCTTCCACCGTCTTCAATTCGTGGAGCTCATTGCTGCTGCGCGGGAGCCGGTTGGGATCGAGCGCTTGCTTGAGCTTCGCGGCCTCCGGTCCCATGTAGGGCCGATTCGCGCCGGGCAGTTCGCGCGTCGCCGCAGTCTTTCCGGCATCCGAGGCCTGCTTGGTGGCGACTGGCTTCACGTCCACTTGCTTGCCGGCATGGGGGCCCGCGTAGTCTCCTTTGGCGCGCGCCGGGGAAGTCGAGAATTTGAAATCGCCCATCCACGCGCTCTTCGCGCCGGAGAATTCCCGAGCCGCAAATGGCTTCGCGGAAAAGCGCTGGTCGAAGTGAAACTCCTTCACCGGCGCCGCGCCGGAGTGGAACGAGCGCGAGCCCACGGATGCCGTGGCGCTCGGGTCGAAGGTCTTGTTCGTGTCCGGCTTCATGATCCGCTCGTAGAGCGTCTGCTCCTTCGCCGTGGTCTGCGCATGAACGCCGGTGGCAAGCAGGAAGAGGATGAGAAGGCAGAGGGCGAAACGCACGATGCAAAGTCTTCACGCGAGCAGCAGGCTGTAAAGCCTCGATCACCGCCCGCCGTTCGCGCTGAGTTGCGTGAGAAGGCCGCGGGCTTTGGTGGCTTCGCCGGCGTCCTTCGCGGTGCCGAGAAATTTTTGCAGCGTCTCGATGGCGCCCGCGCGGTCGCCGCGTTCGGCCTGCACTGTCGCCAGACGGCGCGCGACTTCAAAAAGCGCCGGGCACGCGCGCTGCGCTAGCTGGAGGTGCGCGATCGCCGCGTCGGGCTTGCGCGCTTCGAGATCGGCCTCGGCCCAGTCGCCGTAGAGCCGCGCGAGTTCGGGAAAAATGTCCGGCGGATCGGGCGAGAGCGCGGCCAGTTTTTCCAGCACCTTCGCCGCTGGCTCGAAATCTCCCGCGCTCTTTGCCAGCGCGCGCAGGCGCGCGGCCAGGCCCGGCGCCGCGGTCTCGGGATGCTCCTCCACCAGCGCCAGCGCTCGCGCGGCGTCGCCGGCCTTCTCGTAGTGAGTGAAAAGTGCGCGGCGCAACTGCGTGAGCCGCGCCGGCGTGAACGCGAAATCCTGTACCTCCGCATCGACGTGATCGAGCCGCCCGGACGCTGCGAGCCAAGCGACGATTTCACCCAACTCGGTGTTCGCCCGATTGCCGAACGCAGTGCGCAACGTGCGACGGGCGCCGGCGAAATCTTTTTCCGCCCTCTGCAGTCGCGCGAAGTCGAGCCACACGACAGGAAACCGCGCGAGCGGATCGCCCCGGAGCGCCTGCTGAAAAAAGATGCGCGCCCGACCGCCGTCTCCGAGCGCCGCGTAGGCGCGCGCAAGTCGGCCGGCGATTTCGTCGTTGAGCGTGGCCGGCGCTTCGAGCGGGCCGAGCGCCGCGTGCGCGTCGTCCGCGCGACCCGCTTGCTGGAGGCACTTCGCGAGGTCGAGGACGTGTTGGATATTCACTGGATTGATCTGCGCGAGTTGCCGGTAAACACGCGCGGCAAAGTCGGGACGATCGGCTGCTCGCAAAAGCTCTGCCATCTGCTGCAACCCCGCTTCGCTTGCGTCCTCCCGCGCCAGCAAGCGGTCGAGCACTTCCTTCGCTCCTTCGTCATGCAAGCGTGCTGTGAGCAGCGCGCGGCCCGCGGCGGCCGCTCCCGCGCCATCGGCCCAGGAGGCGGTGAGTTCGCGATGGAATTGCGCGCTCACGCCCAGCCGGGCCGCGTGTTTCTGCGCGAGTTCAAAGTAACTGCTCATCAGGTCCGGCTGCTCGCTGGCTAGCTGGCGCAGGCGGTGCAGCTCGCGCAGGATCGCGGCCTCTCCATCCGCGGCATCGAGGATTTCCACCACCTTCGATTGCAGCGGGAAACGCATCCGCACATCGGTGTTGCGAGCGAGCACACTTTGCAACGCGGCGCGCGCCAGCTTGCGCTCGCCTTTCTCGACGAGCGCGGTGGCCGTGGCGATCGCGGGCTCCACATTTTGCGGCGGCGGGATGCGGGCGAGCGCGGCGAGCGCTTCCTCGGGATTGCCGGCTTTCACGTGCAGGAGCGCGACGCGGGGCTCGGCCTCCGTGGTCGTATTTTTTCCCAACGCTCGCAACGCCGCCGGCAGATCGCCGCGGGCCTCCAGCGCGGAGGAGAGCCCCATCTGGGCCGCCGTGTTGCGCGGCTCGAGCGAGAGCACGCGCTCGCAGGCCGCGACCGCGTCGTCGGGTTTGCCGAGGCGCTCGGAGATTTGAGCAAAGCGCAGCGCGAGCCGCGAATCGCGAGCCGCACTCTCCATCCCCTGCCGCAGCAGCGCGCGCGCGTGCTCGGGGCGTCCGTCGTGGTCGAGCAGGTCGGCGAGCCGCAGCACGTTGTCGAGGTGCGCGGCGGCGTTGTCGTGGGAGAGCCCCTCGCCGACCATTCGGGTGAGCGCGGCCTCCGCGGTTTCGGCGTCGCCGGCGGCAGTGCATGCGGCGAGCAGATTGCGCAGCGCTTGCAAGTTCTCCGGCTCCTGCTCCCAGAGCTGGCGGTGCACCATCACGGCCCGCGCGTGCGCGCCGGCATTTTCGAGCGATTCGGCGAGCTGCAGCGCGCCATCTTTCGGCGCGGCGCGCAGGTAGGCATCGAGCCACTCGCCCGCCTCCTCCGCCGTGGCGGCGTGCGCGATGCGCAGGGCGTGGAGGCGGCGGCGAACGTCGCGCGCAGTCTCGAGCGCCATCTCGCCTTCTAGCTCGATGAGCGCGGTATCGGCCAGCGCGCGCTCCCACAAATGAATGGCGAGCGGCTCGAGCTTCCACGCGAGGAGTTGCGCGCCGGCGATGAGCAGGAAATTCCACCGCCGCCCGGCGGCTGAGCCCGTGTCGTCGAGCGGCGCGGGCGACATCGCGCCGAGCGAGGCGAGGCGGTCGAGATCGGCGCGCGCCGCGGCCTGCTCGCCCGAGAGCCCGTGCAGCAGCGCGCCGGCGATTGCGCGGTGCAGCGGGTGCACGGCCGGCTCGAAGGAAGCGAGATACGATTCGGCAAAGCCGGAGCGCTCGCCCGGCGCCAGCAGCAGCCAGTAATCGCGCAGCGCGGCATACACCGGCGCGTCGAAGGACTCCCCCGTCGTGCGAATCGACGAGCGGAGAATTTCGATCGCCTTGTCGATCTCCCCGAGCTGCAGATACCAGCCCGCGAGATCGGAGCTGTAAGCCGCGCGCTGCGTGCTGAGCGAGTCAAACACGCGCTGGCCGAGTTGCGTAGCCTCGCGCAAATGGGCGCGCGAAGCGAAGACCTGCGCCGCCTGCCACAGCCGCGTAGTGGAGCCGCCCGGAAAAAGATGTGCCACCGCCTGCGGATCGATGCGTCCGCTGTGCGACTGTACGTACAGGCTCAACGCCACGAGCAGATAATCCCGCTCCGCCGCCGTCCGCCCGAGGTTCTGCATCCACGCGCCCAGGCGCGCAAATTGCCGCGTCTGCAGCGCGAGCCAGAGGAAGGCGTTCTTGAGTTGCACATTGGCCGCGTCGCGCGCCATCGCCGCCTCGATCGCGTCGAGCGCCGCGCCGCCGGCGCCGGCGTAGTAGAGCGCCCACAGCGCTTCGCTCGGGGCGACCGCCGAGCCGCTCCAGCGCTCGATCCACGCGTCGAGCGTGCCCCTTGCCTGCTGAAGCTGCGCGAGCTTGCGGATGGCGTTGAAGCGAAGATCGCGGTCACCTTTTCCTGCGGCCTTCTCCTCGGTTGGAAAACTCTGGAACGCGCTCATGGCCACGGAGGTCGCGCGCCCATTGCGCTGCCGCACGATCGATCGGTATGCGAGCTGGAGCTGGCTCGCGTCCTCCGCTTTCAACTCGGGAATGCGCAGTGGCTCACCCGACTTTTCCACGGGCGCGAGCCGCAGGATTTCTTCGAGACACGCCTCGGCCTCGGCGCTCTCGCCTGCTTCGAGATCGAGGCCGGCGAGCGTGGCGAGCGCGGGCAAATTCGACGGCTCGAGAGCGCGCACGCGGCGCAACAGCTCGATGGCGCGCGGCGCGGCGCCCCACTGGATCTGAAACTCGACGGCGAGATGAAGCGCGCCGGCATCGCGCGGAAATTTGGCGGCGATGCGGCCCCAGGTCTTCGCGGCTTCCTCGAGATCGAAATTTTTCTCCTGCAACTGCGCCAGCTTTTCAAATCCCTCGGCGCGATCCTGCGGCGCGATTCGCAAGAGCCGGGCCTGGAGCTTTGCCGCGGCGTCGAGCTTGCCCAGCTCCTCGGCCTCGCGCACGAGCTCGGGCAGCGACTCGGCCTGATTCGGCGCGGCGTAGCTGGCGTCGGCCAGCACCTCAAAGGCGGCGGCTTTATTTCCCGCTGCTTTGAGGATGCGGCCCAGCGCCATCTCGGTGAAGTAATCGTCGGCGCGCTGCTTGCGCCGTTTTTCAAAAGCGACGCGCAACCAGTCGAGCATCTCGTGCCGGGTGCAGTAGGCGAGCAGGTCGGCGAACTGCGCGAACTGCTCGCGTTCGTCGGCCTCGGTCTCAATGGCCCGCAGCATGAGTTCGACGGCCTGCGGGTGCTGCTCGAGACGCTCGAGCACGCGGAGCACTTGCGTGAGCGCCTCCTTTTTTTTCGACACCGGACTGAGGGCATAGACTTGCCGCCAGGTATCGAGCGCGTCGGTCCAGCGCTCGGCGCGCTGTTGCGCGAGGGCGAGATCGGTGAGCGCCTCGACACTGCCGGCGCTGCTCTCCGCCAGCGCCGCAAAGACCTCGAGCGCCTGCGGGATGCGGCCCGCCTGGAGCTCGAGCTGGCCGGTGCGCCGCAGGTAAGCCACGCGGTTTGAGGGGTCGATCTCCATGAGCTTTGCCAACTGCGCGACCGCTCCCTGCGTGGCGCTTTCCGCGGTGTAAATTTTCACGAGAAATTCGTACGCGGCAACAGAGTTCGGATTGATCTCGACGGCGTGGAGCGCGGCTTCGATCGCGCCTTTCTGCTCGCGCGCCCACGAGCGCCAGCGCGCGAGCCGCAGCCACCCGGCTTCGGTGGGCGCCGCGGCGGCCTGCTCGCCGAGTGCGTCGAGACGCAGCAGCAGCGCGGCAGAGTTGGATTCCGGGTTCGTTTGCTTCTGCACGCTCTCAAACCATTTTTGGTCCGCCTCAATTTCCTCCGCAGGCGTCTTGCTCAGCGCGTAGGCCCGCTCAAAGGCGGCCTGCGCAGCCGCCATCTCGCCGCGCGCGGTTTGCAATTCACCGAGCAACATCTGGCACTCGCGCGCCTCGGGCTGGAGTTGCGCGGCCTTTTCGAGCGCGGCGACGGCGGCGGGAAGATGACTGTGCGCCTTGAGAATCTGCGCGATCTGGAGTTGCGCGGCGGCTTGCTCGGCGGCCGGCGCGAGCGGCCTCGCCAGCCGATCGAGCGCGCGCAACGCATCGGCCTCGCGCCGCTGGCTGAAGTAGAAATTTACCAGCGCGACGAGCGCTTCGCCCGAATCGCCCACGGCATCTTCGAGGAGATGATTTTCGACAAGATCGAGCAGCCGATTCTGCTCGTAGAATTCCAGCGCCCGCGCGCGCACCGTTTCATCGTTGGCCTTCACCCGCAGGAGTGCGGCGATGCGATCGCGCGCGGCGGCTGGAGCGTCGCGCTGCACGTCGATGCGCGCGCGCTCGAAGACGAGGTCGGTGTTGGCCGGCTGCTCGGTGAGCAATTGGTCGAACATCGCGGTGGCCGCGCCGAGCATATCATTCTGCGCGTGCAGGCGAGCGAGCTTGAGCCGGTAGTCGGCGTTGCGCGGGAGCAGGGACACGAGCTTGTCGAGCCACACGCGCTGCGCTTCGAGATCGCCGAGCCGCTCGTAGAGGTCGATGAGCTGAAGATACGCGCCGGCATCGCGCGGATTTTCCGCGGCGAATTGCTTCCACTTTTCCTCGAGCTCCGGCGTGCGGTGGTAGCGCTGGTGGAGCCGGATGATCTGCGATTGCAACTCGGCGCGCAGCCAGTTGCCGGGCGTGGTGAGCGCGAGCGCCTGCTCGAGCGCGCGCAGTGCGCCGTCCTGATTGCCAGCGCCCTGCTGCACGCGCGCGAGCTGTTGCAAGGCCGCCGCGCGCTCGGCCGGCGCGGCGTGCGCGACGATGTATTCGATGTGCGGCACCGCGCGCTCGGCGAGATGATTGCGCGCATAACTGTCCGCGAGGCGGCGGCGCAATTCGAGATCCTCGGGATGCAACGCCGCGGCGCGTTCCCAGGCATCGGCGGCCTTCAGCAGTTCGCTGGCGGCGAGCCACGCGGCGCCGAGTTGCAGGAGCGTCTCCGCCTGCCGCGGATCTTCAGCCGGAAGCAAGGCGAGCGCCTTTTCCAACGCCGCCGCGGCATAGCGCGGGTGGCCCGCTTCCGTGTGCAGCTTCGCGAGAGCAAAGAGCGGCAGCGGATTGCCCGCGTCCAATGCTGCCGCGCGCTCGAAGGCCGCGAGGGCCTCGTCACTTTTCCCCGCCTTGCGCAGCACCAGGCCGAACAGCATTTCGGAGGTGAATGTTCCGCCGGCATTGTATTCATCGAAGAGTTCCGCGGTCCGCCCACTCTCGAGATACGCCTGCCACAGCCGATCCAGGGCCGTGCCCTCGGCGGGATTTTTCTCGAGCATCTGCTTGTAACGCTCGATGACTTTATCAGCCGGCTGCTGCGCCATCGCGGTGAAAGCGAGGAGCAGCAAGCACATGAAAATTTTCCGACACGACATGGGTGGCTCTATCGTACGCGAGCCAAGAGCCGCGGCAAGAGAGCAAGGCTGGCCGTCACGCCGCGCAATCGCCCTCAGCACGTCTTTCAACCTTTGACAGGACGAATGCTTCTGGCCACCGGGGCAGAGGTTCACATCCTCGCAGTCGTAGCCAAACACCTGACCTCCCAATGGCTCGAACAGCACGGAATACCCCTATGAAGCAAATCGCCCTCTCCGAAATCAAAGACAATCTGCCGCGCTTCCTGCGCGAGGCAGCATCCGAGCAAATTGTGATCACACGCCATGGTCGCCCGGCAGGGATCCTCGTTGGCTTTGCCAGCGAGGACGACTGGATCGATTACAGGCTGGAGCACGATCCCCGGTTTCTCGACCGCATCGCAAAAGCGCGCGCGAGCATTCAGGCGGGCCGCGGTATCCGAATCGAGGATTTGGACGCTGCTCTCAAGCGAACCGAAGCGATTACGCCATCACGCAGGGGCCGCGCCGCGCGGCGATAGACTGCGTCTTTCCACAGACCGCTTTCACTTTCCACTTCTCAGCAGCGTCCGCGCGTGGGCCAGCGCGGACTCGCCTCTGCCGCCGAGCATCCGCGCGATTTCTTCGCTGCGCGACTTTCCTTCCACGGACATGATCTGCGAGAGGGTGCGGCCGGCGGTGAAGTCTTTGGTCACCACAAACTGCGCGTCGGCCGCGGCGGCGACCTGCGGGAGGTGCGTGATGGCCAGCACCTGCCGCTCACGGCCGAGTGCGCGCATCTTGGCGCCGACGGCGTGGGCGATCTCGCCGCCGACATTTGCGTCGATCTCGTCGAAGACGAGCAGCGCGATGGTATCCTGGGCGGCGAGCGAGGATTTCACGGCGAGCATCACGCGCGAAATTTCTCCGCTCGATGCCACGGCCTTGAGCGCCTTGGCGGGCTCGCCGGGATTTGGCGCGAAAAGAAACTCGACGCTCTCGCAGCCATGCGCCTTCGGTTCAGCGTGGGGCTCGAGCGCGATCGCGAATTCGGATTTCTTGAAACCCAGATCGCGGAGATGCGAGGTCACACCGGCGGCGAGTTTCGGTGCGGCGGCTTTGCGCTTGCGCGTGAGTTGCGCGCCGGCGTCGGCGAGCGCGGCGCGGGCTGCCACGATTTCTTTTTCGAGCCGCGCGAGTTCTTCGCCGCGCGAATCGAGCTTGCGAAGGCGCTCGGCGGTTTCATCTCCGAAGGCGATGACGTCGGCGAGCGTGCGCCCGTATTTGCGCTTCAAGGTCTCGAAAAGTGAGACGCGCTCTTCCATGCGCGCGAGTTCTTCGGGTTCGAGATCGAGCTCTTCGGTGTAGCGCTGGAGGCCGGCGGCGAGGTCGTCGAGTTCCGCCAGCCCGCGGTGCAGCGTGTCGGCAAATCGCGCCGCGCCGAGATCGACGCGCTCGAGCTCGCGCAGCAGTTTGCCGGCTTCGTTGAGCCGGCCGATCGCGGCGTCGTCGGCCTCGACGAGCCGGCCGAGGATGGCGCTGGAAAGCTCGAGCAGGCGGCGGCTATTCGAGGCGGCGGTGTAGCGCGCGAGCAACTCTTCCTCCTCGCCGGCTCGCAAGTTGGCGGCTTCGATTTCCTGCGACTGGTGGCGAAGCAGATCGAGCTCGCGCTCGAGCGCCGCTTCATTCGAGGAGAGCGCGGCATGCTCGGCTATGAGCGCGTGGAGGGCGCGAAAATGTTGCGCGCATTTTCCGCGCAGCGCCTCGGCTCCGGCAAAGCCGTCGAGGAGCGCGAGCTGCGTGTCAATGGCGAGCAGCGATTGGTGATCGTGCGGCCCGTGCAAATCCACGAGCCCATCGCCGAGCTGCTTGAGCACGGCGAGCGTGGTGGGGCTGCCGTTGATGAATTGCCGGTTGGCGCCCGCCATCGTGAACACGCGCTTGAGCAAGAGCTGCCCTTCTTCGCACGGCTCCACGCCTTGCTCCGCGAGCCGCCCATCGAGCGCCGCGGCATCGCTCAAATGAAAGACTGCCTCGACCGTGCAGCTCTCCGCGCCGGTGCGGATGAGCGTCTTGTCCGCCCGCTCGCCGAGGATGAGCTGGAGCGCGCCGACGATGATCGATTTGCCCGACCCCGTCTCGCCCGTCACCGCCGTGAACCCCGGTGCGAGGGACCACTCGAGCTCTTCGACGAGCGCGAGGTTGCGGATGCGGAGCGAGGCGAGCGTGGCGGGCATGTCCTCAATCCGCGATCTTCTTCGCCGCTTGTTGCACGAAAGCCTCGATCCACTTTGGAAAATCCCCGGCCACCTGCGCGGCGATCTCCGCCAGTTCTCCGAGCCGCTCGCCGCGCAGTTCGAAATCGTAGGCGTGCCGGAGGATGTGGCGGAAACTTTTCAACTCGCGCAAAGGCGGGCGCGCCGCGGTCGGGATGAAAGGCGGACGAATGTCGGGGAGGTGGAGTGTCATTCGCTCGAGCAATTTTTCGTGGTAATCGCCGCGCTTCTCGAAGTTGTTTTCGAAGGCTTCGCACACCCGTTCGAAAGCTTTCTCGAGGATGTTGTAGAGGCGGTGCAATTCGTAGCCGCACGCTTCGAGCGAGCCGGGATGCGCCTCCGCGAGGCGTTGCCGCGCGCGGCTGGCGGCTTGCGCAACCACCTCGGCGTCGCGCAGCAGGCCTTGGTGCAGGATTTGAAGCGCTACAGCGTCCACGGTTCGCCCTCGCGCAGGATCATCTCGCGCAGCCGCGTTTCGCCGAGCAGCACGAGATCCACGGGCCGCCCGATGCGTTCCGCCAGCAGGCTCATGAGCAGATAGATGCTCATGCCGCGCGGCTTCTCGGCCAGCGCGAGATCGATGTCCGACCACTCGCGAAAGCGTGCCGGCGCGGTGAGCGAGCCGTAGAGCCACACGCGGCTTCCCGCGGGCAGAAATTCCGCGAGCGCTGTGCGCAATCCGGCGCGCACTTCGAGCCGTTCGCGCTCGTCGCACTCGGCGCGGCGGCGTGCGGCATCTTGCAGGAGCTTCATGCGGCGCAGGGTAAGGGCGGGCCTCGTGCATGGCAACCGCGCGCCTTGCCTGGCGCAGCGGCAGCGTGTAATTGCTCCCCATGCTTGCCGTCCTCGAAGACCCCGCCATCCGCGCGCGGGCCCATGCTGTCAGCGTGCCGGAGTATCATCGGATGATCGCCGCCGGCTCGCTCCCGGAGAATCTCGAACTCATCCG
Organism: Chthoniobacterales bacterium; assembly: GCA_038238555.1. Classification (GTDB taxonomy): domain Bacteria; phylum Verrucomicrobiota; class Verrucomicrobiia; order Chthoniobacterales; family Chthoniobacteraceae; genus JANNXQ01. The sequence continues at coordinate 56,328 of JBBRXP010000005.1, forward strand.
CGGCACGCTGGTTGAAAAAATGGCCAAGTCGCCCGTCCATTCTTCCGTCGTCGAACTGCTCCGTGAGCATCTCGCGCTCTGTCTTCCGCCAGGCTGCTTCGTGCGACAGGAGCAGCCACTCACCCTCTGGGATTCCGAACCGGAGCCGGATGTGGCGGTGATCCTCGGGGTGCGGCGCGATTTCGTCAGCGCGCATCCGGCAACCGCCGGGATGCTTATCGAAGTGGCCGTCACCAGCGAGGCTGTGGACCGCGTGAAACTCCAGCTTTACGCCGAGGCCGGCGTGCGGGAATGCTGGCTGGTGCTGGCCGGGGAGCGGGTGATCGAGCGCCACACCGAACCGCAGGGCGCCGCCTACCAGCGCATTGAGCGCGTCACTTTCCCAAATGCGCTGGAGAGCATCGTCTTCCCGGGGCTGACGCTGCCGCCGGCTGGCTTGTTCCCCGGCTGAGGCGTCGCGACAAGATGCGAGCCTCCTCTTCGCCGAAGAGACCGGCCTCGGCGAGCTGGTGATATTCCCTCGACTGGAAATCCATAAGGAGGGAACCAGCACGTTCATGCGGCCGCCGCGACCAACTTCCCGATGCACACCGACACCATCGCCGCCATCTCCACGCCCTTCGGTGAAGGCGCCATCGCGCTCTTGCGGTTGAGCGGGCCGCGGGCGGTGGAGATCGCCGGCTCGCTGTTTCGCTCGAAGGTGCGCGCATCGGAGTGGCCGGCGCGGGTGCAGCAGTTCGGCGCGATCTTCGATGACGGGAACAAGCTCGACGACGTGTTGCTCACCGTTTTCCGCGCGCCGGCGAGTTACACTGGTGAGGAGGTGGTGGAGGTCGCGTGCCACGGTGGCGTGCTCGTGACGCGGCGCATCCTCGAGCTGCTGCTGCGCGGCGGCGCTCGCAGCGCGGAGCCCGGCGAGTTTACGCAACGCGCTTACCTCAACGGCAAGATGGATCTCACGCAGGCGGAGGCTGTGATGGACCTCATCACCGCGCAGACCGATCTCGCCCTGCGCGCCGCCAGCGAGCAGCTCGAAGGCCGGCTCGGCGAGCGCATCCGCGGGCTGCGCGAGGCGCTGCTCGAAGTGCTCGCGCACCTCGAAGCGTTCATCGACTTCCCCGACGAAGACATCGACCCCGACACGGGTGCGGCGCTGCAATCAAGGCTGGGAGCGGTACGCGCGGAGATCGAGTCGCTGGTCGCCACGGCAGGCCGCGGTAAAATCCTGCGCGAAGGCGTGCGCACTGTCATCTACGGCGCCCCGAATGTCGGCAAGTCTTCGCTGCTCAATGTGCTGCTCGGCTACGAGCGGGCGATCGTGAGCACGAGGGCCGGCACCACGCGCGACACGATCGAGGAGGTGATCGACTTGCGTGGCATCCCGCTCCGGCTCGTCGATACAGCCGGCGTGCGCGAAAGCGCAGATGAACTCGAGCAAGCTGGCATGGAGCGCACGCGCCGGCAGGTGGAGCGGGCCGATCTGGTGCTGGAGGTTGTGGATGCGAGCGTGGCGGCTCAGTGCTCAGTGCTCAGTGCTCAGGGTTCAGTGCTCGTCTTGAACAAGGCCGATCTCGGTGAACACGGGTCGTGGAGCGGTGTGGACGGCGCGCGTGTTTCCTGCCTGGCCAATACGGGCATCGCCGGATTGGAGGAGGCGATCGTTGCTCGCGTGACCGGGGGTCACGCCGCGCATCGCGATTGGTCGCTGGCGATCAGTGCACGGCATCAGGCATGTCTCAGTTCGGCGCTGAAATTCACCGACGCCGCGCTGGAAACGATGCGCGGCGGGCTGCCGCCAGAGTTTGCGGCGGAGGAATTGCGCGCCGCGCTCGATGCAGTGGGCGATGTCGTGGGCCGCGCGGATGCGGAAGATGTGCTCGGAAAAATCTTCAGCACCTTCTGCATCGGGAAGTGATCAGGGGAAGTTGAGAGTTGAGTGTTGAGAGTTGAGTGGCCGCCACGCTGCCGCAAGATGGCGCGCTCCGCGCGGAATTAATGAGCGCGCCACTCAACACTCAACTCTCAACACTCAACTTCCCGTCTCCTTCTCCAGCCGTTCGCTCAGCCACTGCTTGATCATGCTTTGGTAATTGAGATACCGGGAGCGCGCGATGCGCTTGATGCGGGCGAGCAGCCGCGGGTCGAAGCGCAGTGTGATGGTGGTCGATTCGCGGGTGTCGGCCTTGAGCAGCGAGGAATTCATGAGCCGCGGCTCGATGCGCGTGTCGCTCCAGTATTGCGCCTCTTCTTCCTCCGTCTCGAAATGCGGGACTTCGGACCAGCGGGTGATGACGTTCATTTGGGGGATCGTTGAATCGTTGAATCGTTGAACCGTGAATCGTTGAACCGTGAACCGTGAATCGTCATTCGTCGTTCGTCATTTTCTCTCAAACGCCAACTCGGAATTCTTGCGCTCGTAAAACGCAGTCTCCTCCGCCGTCATGTCGCGGGCGAAGATAACCCGGTAGCGTTTCCCATCCGTCCAGAAGAGCGCGAAGATGGCGCGGCCGTCGATGGACTTGCCGAGATTGAAGTAGCGGGCGGTGGCATCGTCTTCGATCCCCTCGGGCAGGAGCCGCAGACTGAAGGGGTCTTCGAAGGATTCCTCGATCTCCCGCGGGGGCAGTTTGCGGAGATCGAAGGGAGCATCGAGCCAGTCGAAGTCCATTAACGGTCGCGCTGGATGAGCTCGATCTCGTAGCCTTCCGGCGCGTCGATGAAGGCGATGACGCTGCCCGAGCCCGAAGGCGTGGGGCCGTCGGAGAGCGGGTAACCTTTCGCCGCGCAGTGGCGCGCAAAGGCGGCGAGATCGTCCACTTCAAATGCGAGATGCGTGAGGTCCGGCCCGACGATCACGGGGCCGCTCTCATCAAACTGGCAAATCTCGATCTCCTCCTCGCTACCCGGCGCTTTGAAGAAGACGAGGCGCGAACCGCGCGGCGAAGTGTGGCGGCGCGTCTCCTCGAGCCCGAGCACGTCGCGGTAAAACGCGGCGGTCTTTTCGAGGTCCGCCACGCGATAACGGGTGTGGAGAAGGCGCTGGATCATCGGCGGATTTCAGATTTAGCCTCCGCCTCCGGTGAGTGACCAGCGCATTCAAATTGAAATCTGAAATCCCATGATCTGCCTTGGCATCGACAGCGGAACGCAGAGCACCAAGACCGTGGCGCTCGATCTCGAGAGTGGCCGCGTTCTCACCTCGGCTTCGCAGGCTTACGGGCTCATCGAAGGGCTGCCGCCGGGGCACCTCGAGCAGGCCCCGCAGTCGTGGATCGACGCGGTGGATGCCACGGTCAAAGAAGTGCTCACCAATCTCGGCCCGGCTCGCGATGAAGTGCGCGCGGTCGGCGTGAGCGGGCAGCAGCACGGGCTCGTGGCGCTCGACAAAAAGGGGAAAGTCATCCGGCCCGCAAAGCTGTGGTGCGACACCTCGACCGTCGCGCAGTGCAAGCAGTTTGAGGATGAATTTGGCGGCGCCGCGGAACTCATCAAACTCGCCGGCAACGCCATGCTGCCGGGTTACACCGCGCCGAAAATTTTGTGGATGAAACAGAACGAGCCCAAGAACTACAAGGCGCTCGCGACCGTGCTGCTGCCGCACGATTACATTAATCTCCATCTCACCGGCGAACGCGGCATGGAGTTCGGCGACGCCTCCGGCACCGGCCTGCTCGATGTGCGGGAAAAGAAGTGGTGCGAACCGCTGCTCGAATTCATCGACCGCAAACTGGTCGATCGCCTGCCGCCGCTGGCCAGTTCGCGGCGCGCCTTTGGGCTGCTGCGCGACAGCTTGCGCGAAGCGTGGGGTCTCGCAAAAAGTCCGGTCGTGAGCGCAGGCGGCGGCGACAACATGATGAGCGCGATCGGCACCGGCAATGTGCAGACCGGCGTCGTGACGGTGAGCCTCGGCACGAGCGGCACCGTGTTCGCTTTTTCCGACCAGCCCGTGGTCGATCCGCAGGGCGAAGTGGCCGCCTTCTGCGATGCCACCGACCGCTGGCTGCCGCTGATATGCACCATGAATGTGACGGTCGCCACCGAGCAGGTGCGCAAGCTCTTCGGCTGGTCGCATGAGCAGCTCGACAAGAATGTCGCGAGCTGCGAGCCGGGCGCGGGCGGCCTGCTTTTTCTCCCCTACCTCAATGGCGAACGCACTCCGAATCTGCCCAATGCCACCGGCGTGCTCCACGGCTTGACGACGGAGAATATGACGCCGCCGCATCTCGCCCGCGCCACCATGGAGGGCGTCACGCTCGGCCTCGCGTATGGCCTCGGCCGCTTCCGCGAACTCGGCATCCAGCCCGCGGAAATCCGCCTCACCGGCGGTGGCAGCCAGAGCGCGGCGTGGCGGCAGCTCGCGGCGGATATCTTCGGCGTGCCGACCGTGTGCCTCGAATCCGCCGAGGGCGCCGCGCTTGGCGCCGCGATCCAGGCGGGCTACGCCTGCCACATCGCCGAAGGCACGCCGGCGACGTTCCGCGAACTCTGCGCGCGCATCGTGAAGCCCGACGAAAACACGCGCGCGCAACCGAACGCCGAGCATCGGGAAATCCACGCGCAGACGCTCGCCCGCCAGGGCGACCTCACGCGCCGGCTGCACTCGGTGGGGTATCTGTGAGCGAGCTTGGGCCGCGACATTTCCGGGGAGCGCGCGCGGGACGCACGCGCTCTCCAGAGCCCCGCACTTGTGAGTTGGCTTCCGGCGCGGGGATGAGCTTAGCTTCCCGGCATGAATTCCCGCCCAGTGATCGCTCTGGCTGTGATCGTCGCCGCGGTCGTCGGCGCGGCCATTTGGTTTTTGAATAGCGCGCCGCCCGCGCCGCCGCCCGACACCGTCGTGGCGGCTGTGCCCGCGACTCCAGAGCCGGGTGTCGCGACCGAGCCCGCTGCTGCGCCTTTGCCCAGGCCGCTCGCCGAGATGCCGGCGGCGGCGCAGGTTCCATCCGGCATCACCGAATCGGATCGCAAGATCGACGAAATCCTGCGCGCCAATCCCGACAACTCCGAGGCTGCGAATATCGGCACGGCGCAGATGCTCATCAATCTCCTGCCGACCTTGCCCGCGGAAGGCCAGGCGGAGGCCGCGCAGCACATCTCCAATCTTCTTCCCGACAAACAATACAACCTGGTGCTGCCGATTTTGAAAAATCCGGCCGCGCCCGAGCAGGTGCTCGACGTGTTCGTGACCGACCTCATGAATCGCGACGACTCGGTGAAGCTGCCGGCCTTGCTCGACATCGCCAAAATTCCCAATCATCCGAACCGCGAAGAAGCGATGACCGACTTGCAGATTTTCCTCGACGGCGACTTCGGCACCGACTGGGCGAAGTGGGATAGCTCGCTGAAAGCTTACCTCGCCAAGCAGCAGGCCGAGGCCGCCGCCGCCGCCGCAATCGCGCCGCCGAAATGAGACTCGTCCTCGCCGCGACCGGGGCGAGCGGCGCGATTTATCTCCAGCGACTTCTTGCCCGGATCGATTGCTCGGCGCACGAGGTGCATCTGGTTCTCAGCGTTTTTGCGAAGCAGGTCATCGCGGAGGAAATCGGCGCGTTGCAAATTCCCGCGGAAGTCCAGCAGCACGGCGACAAGACGATGAACGTCCCCTTCGTGAGCGGCTCGGCGCGCTTCGACGCGATGGTGGTGTGCCCGTGCTCGATGGGCACTCTCGGCCGCATCGCCGCCGGCACCAGCGACTCGACCATCCTCCGCGCCGCCGATGTTTTTTTGAAAGAACGCCGCAAGCTCATCCTCGTGCCACGCGAGACGCCGTGGAATCTCATCCATGCGCGCAACGTCGTCGCCGCCACCGAAGCCGGCGCCATCGTGCTGCCCGCGTCGCCCGGCTTTTACTCGCGGCCGCAGACGGTGGAAGAAGTCGCGGATACTGTGGTGATGCGCATCCTCGATCAACTCGGGCTGCCGTGTCCCGGCGCGTTTCGCTGGGCGGAGAAGGACGGATGAAGTGGAAGGCGCGTCTGCTCGCGGCTCTGGGTGCGCCGCTCTTGCGGGCGCTGTGCGCCACGTTGCGCTTCCGCTTTGTCGATCGCCCCGGCGTCATGGCCACGCCCCCGCGCAAGCCGTTGCTGTGGGCCTTCTGGCATAATCGGCTCTTCGTCATTCCGTATCTCTTCGAGCATTACTTCTCCGGCCGCGCCGGCGCCGCGCTCGCGAGCGCGAGCAACGACGGGGAGATCCTCGCGGCGTTTCTCCGCAACTTTGGCATTCGTGCGATCCGCGGCTCCTCCTCGCGCGGCGGCGGCCGGGCGCTGGTGGAAATGAAGCGCGCGATCGAAGCGGGCTGCGTGCTTGGCATCACGCCCGACGGTCCGCGCGGCCCGCGCTACCGGCTCCAAGCCGGCGTGGTGAAGCTCGCGCAAGTCACCGGCGGGTTCGTGCTGCCGGTGCACGTCGCCTACTCGCGCTGCTGGCGACTAAAGAGCTGGGACGGGTTCATGATCCCGAAGCCATTCGCCACGGTGGAGATCACGTTTGACGTACTCCACGAAGTTCCCGTGACTACGGATGATGCGGAGTTTGAAATGCAGCGCGCACGGCTCCAACGCGCGCTGCACGCGTCAGCCGAAAAGTGAATTGGGATCCACGGAATACACGGGGAAAAAAGGTTGCGGCGCACAACGCGTTCGATCGTTGGGCGCGCGGATCGTAACTTCTCTTTCCGTGTCATTCCGTGTCTTCCGTGGACATCTCCTTGCATTTCTTCCGCCGCGCCGCGCATTTTTTGCCATGACGCTCATCGACGGGAAGGCCATCGCCGCCAGGATCAACGAAGAAAATCGCGCCGCGGTCGCCGAGCTCACGGCGCGGGGATGCAGGCCGGGCCTCGCTGTCGTGCTCATCGGCGAGGACCCGGCTTCGCGAGCTTACGTCCGACGGAAGGATGAAATGTGCGGCGCGATCGGGATGCACTCGGTGAAACACGAACTCGCGGCAGCGACTTCGCAGGAGGCACTCCTGGCTCTCGTCCGACAACTCAACGCCGATGCCCGCATTCACGGCATCCTCATCCAGTCTCCGCCGCCGCCGCACATCGATGAGCGCGCCATCGTCGAGGCCATCGACCCGCGCAAAGACGTGGACGGCTTTCATCCGGCGAACATCGCGAAGCTCGCGCTGGGCGATGCCGATGGCTTCGTGCCGTGCACGCCGCTCGGCTGCCAGCGCTTGCTGCTCGAGAGCGGCATCGACACGGCCGGCGCGCACGTGGTGGTGCTCGGACGTTCGATGATAGTAGGCAAGCCGCTCGCGCTGCTCTTGATGAACAAAGGCCCCGGCGGCGATGCCACCGTGACCGTCGCCCACTCGCGCACGCGCGACCTCGCCGCCGTCACGCGCTCGGCAGACATCCTCATCGCCGCCATCGGCAGGCCCGAGTTTGTGAAGGCGGAGATGGTGCGCGAAGGCGCGGTGGTCCTCGATGTCGGCATCAACCGCGTAGGCGCAAAGCTTGTCGGCGATGTGGCCTTTGGCGTTGTGGCGCCCAAGTGCCGCGCGATCACTCCAGTACCCGGCGGCGTCGGGCCGATGACCATCGCCATGCTCATGGCCAACACCATCGCCGCCGCCAGGCGCATGCCGCGCTGAACTCACCGGGATTCGCGCCCGCGACCTTGCGGCTGCGCAAGGTGCGAAGTTCCAGGACGTTTGTTCATTCTGCGTCCGCTACCGGCTCACGATTCCCTCTCCAGAAGGGCGGAGGGAGATGAAATTTTCACGTCCTCAATAATAATTATGAATTCTACGGAACAACCGGTCGCTTGGCACGGAGGAGGCTTTAGTGGGTATCTCTCCTATAAAAAACCAAACCATGAATCGTGCGATTCTTTCTCTTTCGTTGGTGCTCTTTACGAGTTCGCTCGCTCCCGCAAGTGTCGATCTCGGAGACTTCGCCGGATATACCCCGTATGATTCTTACATCGACCCAGTCAGACAAGTCCTCGGAACTCTTGAGGGCGCCACTCCGAGTTTGGATCGCGTAAAAGCTTTGATGGGGGAAGGCCGTTCTTTCCGTTACTCACACACCGATCCTTACACCGCGGCGTTGCCGGCAGTGACTGCGAGCCGGCGTATCGGAGATTGCAAGGACAAGGCGCTTTGGCTTTGCGATCAACTCGGCGACAAGCACGTCCGTTTCGTTATCGGAAAGATGAAACGCAGCACGCATGTGCGGCACGCTTGGGTGATGTGGAACGATGGCCGCCAGTGGTGGATCCTGGATTGCACGCTGAACTATCAGCCGATCCCCGCCGACCGTGTTCCGCCCGGCGATTACGTTCCTCTCTATTCCTGGACAAAAGACGGCTCTTACCGCCACCGCACCAGTCCTCCGATGCTGACGGCGGATAGCAGCCGCCTCAGCGCGGCCGTCGCATCCAAAGGCGCACTGCGGTAAGTCGATTTTCATGGGCTGCTTGGCGCTCGGATCCTTCGGGGTCCGGGCGCCTTGCAATTTTCAGGCTAACGCGCGCTGTCCGCTTTTCATCCCGCGTGATGCCGGATAAAGCCGGACTCGCGCATGAATCTCTTCATCTCGGGCACGGACACTGGCGTCGGAAAGACTTTCGTCGCGCGGCTGTTCCTGCGCTCGCTGCGTGCGGCGGGGATCGATGCGGTGGCGATGAAGCCCATCTGCTGCGGCACTCGCGACGATGCGGAGTTGCTCCACGCCGCGGCCGACGGGTGCGTATCGCTTGAAGAAATAAATCCGGTGTGGCTGCGCATTCCGGCCGCGCCGTACGCGGCGGCGAAGATCGAGAAACGTGCCATCGACCTCGATCTCATTCGCGCCGTTTACGCGCGGCTGCGGCGGGCGTACCGTTCGATCCTCGTGGAAGGAGTGGGCGGCTGGCGCGTGCCCATCGCGCGGGATTATTTCGTGAGCGATCTGGCGGCGGAGTTCGGATTGCCGGTCGCAGTCGTCGTCGCCAATCGGCTGGGGGCCATCAATCACACACTGCTGACCATCGACTCCATCCGCGCCCGCGGTCTGGTATGCGCGGGAGTGATTCTCAATGAACCGGCGCCCCATGGCGAGCCATCACCGATCGCTGAGGCGACCAACCGCTCGGTGCTCGAGGAGTTGTTGGAAGTGCCCATCTTGTTTGAAGTGCGCCACGGGCAAGCCGGGCTGCCGATCGCGGTTCATGAACAAAGCGTCGAGCGGATTGCGCAGTCCCGCTCGCGATGAGCGGTGTCGTCGAGCACCGGATGCAGGTGTAGGTCGCCGGGAAATTCGGGAAGCTCCACCCACGATCGACACCCGCCGTAGCGCGGCGAATCCGCGAAAAGAAACGGCCGCGAGAGCCGCGACACGCGCACAAAGGCCACGCTCACGCCGGCGTTGCGATCCTGGCGGAAGCGTTTCTCGATCTCCGCCTCCTGCCAGCAGTGAAAAGGCGAGAGCCGTTCGATGGCCGCCCAGTCGGCGACATCCTGCGTCCACTCCACCCGGCAATGCAGCCGCACCTCGAGCTGCCCATCGGCGCGCGGCGCGGGCAGCGGCGTCTCCGGCGGGAGGCGCAATTTCGAGACCTGCTCGTGAAAGAGCGTCGGGAATAAAACGAACTCTTCATGTTGAAACCGAAATCCCGCGCGCCCCTCCGCGATCCCGCCCTTGCGCAGAATGAGGCTCTGATTCCCGCGACCGAGGGCATCGCAGATGAGCGTCCATTCTTTGAAGGCAGTCATTGGGCGGAAAGGTTGAGTGTTGAGAGTTGAGTGTTGAGTGGCCGGCGTGGTCTCTCAACTCTCAACCCTCAACTCTCAACTTTCCCCGCCCATGGCTTTCAATATCGACCTGCACTGCCATTCGTTTTTCTCGGGCGATGGCGTGAGCAGTCCGGAGGAACTCATCGCTTCGGCCAAGGCAAAGGGTTTGCACGGCTTTGCGCTCACCGATCACAACACCTCCGACGGCTGCCGCTACCTGCTCGACAAGGGGCTGCTGCGCGAAGATGGCGCGGCGGCCGGCGGCTTCCTCATCATCCCCGGCGTGGAAGTCACCACCGCGGAGGGCCATCTTCTCTGCCTCGGCGTGATCCTGCCTTACCTCAAGGGCGAACCGGCGGCTGAGGTCTGCAAGATCGTCCACGGTATGGGTGGCATCGCGATCCCGCCGCATCCCTACGATCTCTTCCGCGCCGGCATCCGGCAGGCGGTGCTGGATACCCTGGAGGTCGATGCGCTGGAAGTCTTCAACGCCGCCACCACCTTCAAGCGCTACAACCGCATGGCCTTTGAATACGCCACCATGCGCGGCTTGCCGATGACAGCCGGCAGCGATGCACACCACGAGGCCGCCATCGGCACCGCCTACACCATCCTGCACACGGCGGACTTTTCCGTGCGCGGCATCCTCGAGGGCATCAAGCGCGGCGCGCAACTCAACCAGCGCTACCTCTCGCCCAAGGACGCGCTGCGCAAGACCTGGAATAATTGGCTGCGCCTGCGCCGCCGCCGCGTGCACCGGTCCGGCGAAGAATAAACGCTCGACGGATTTCAAGGCGCCGCGCACCGCCGATGACGCGGCGTCAGTCGATCGGCTTCACTTCGCCGCTCAGCATTTTCTCTCCATCGAAAACAAACCACCCGTGGAAGCTACTGCCCGCCAGCATCCGCGGGAGCCAGTGCCGGTCATCGGCCCACATTTCCTCGAAAGGAATCGCGTCGATCGGATACCACATGGGCGTCGCCTCGGGCGTCTCGACCGGCTCGCCTTGAAGATCGCGCGCGAGGAAAACGGTGCAGTGCAGGCTGTAGCCGTCGGTGAATTGGAAGTGCAGCACGCCCCGCTCTTCGATGCCGAGCGGGGTGACGCCGATCTCTTCCTGCGTTTCGCGGATGGCGGATTGCAGCGGCGTTTCGCCGGGTTCGATCTTGCCGCCGGGACCGTTGATTTTTCCCGCGCCCAGCCCGCGCTTTTTCCGAATGAGCAGCACGCGCCCGTCCTTCACGATGAAGCAAAGATTGGCGCGCTCGCGCGGCGTCCATTGGGTCCAGTCCATGAGGCGCCAGACCTTGGCCAAGCGACGGCGGCAAAGAAATGGGAAAAGCGTTGTGAGCGAAAAGCGCGCGCCTTTAGAATCCCGCGCATGAAGAGGAGACCCTTCATTTTCGGTCTCGCGATCGCAATCGTTGGCACCCCATTTTTGCCGGACACTCGCGCCGGCGCGAGCATCGAGCGATCGCCCGTCGAATCCACGAGCCTCGCCAGCGTGGGCTACGACGGCGCGGGGAAAATTCTCGAGATCGAGTTTCGCAGCGGCGCGGTATATCAATATGTCGGCGTGCCGGAGAAGGTGTATCGCGAGTTGCTGGCTGCGGATTCCAAAGGGCGCTATTTCTTGAAAAATATCCGCGGCTCCTACGAGTTTGTGAAGGCGCCGGTGAAAACGCAATGAGGCTCACAAAAGACGAGGTGCTCCTCATCGCGGTGATCTTCCTGGCACTCACCACTGGCGCCGCCGTGAAACATTATCGGCGTGCCCATCCCTCGCCGCTCGTCTCTGCGCCGGCGACGCCGAAGCCCTTCGAGAGCGAACCCGCGGGATATTGATTGGACTGCGAACATATTCCGCTCATTTATTTCCCATGAAACGCCGCCACTTCTTGCGCGCCGCGGGCCTTGCCTCCGCAGCTTCTTTTTTTACACGCCGCGCTCACGCCGCGCCGGGATGCGTGGTGCTCGATACTCGGGTCATCAGCGTGCAGCCGCAGTTCTATCACGGCTGGCCCACGGTCGCGCGGCGACGCGATGGCGGGCTCGTGCTCGTGTGGTCCGGTCGGCGCGAGGCGCACGTGTGCCCGTTCGGCGCCGTGGAGATGATGACTTCGCGCGACGACGGCGCGACGTGGACGTGGCCGCGCACGCTGCTCGATGGGGCGATCGACGATCGCGATTCCGGCGCGCTCGAGACGGCGCGCGGTTCATTGCTCGTCTCCACTTTCACCTCGCTCGCCTACGAGCCGGTGCTCGCCGCCGCCCTCAAGAAGCAGGGCGCGTGGCCCGCGGAAAAGCTCACGGCGTGGAAGCTCGCGCAGGCGCGCTTGAGCGCCGACGAGCGCAAGGCGGAGCTCGGCGAATGGATGCTGCGCTCGACCGATGGCGGCATCACTTGGTCGGCGCGTTATCCCTCGATCGTGAATAGTCCGCACGGCCCGATCCAACTCGCCGATGGGCGGCTGCTCTATCCGGGAAAGCAATTGTGGACCGCGGAAAAGCGCATCGGTGTGTGCGAATCGACCGATGACGGGCAGACGTGGCGCTGGCTCGCGGCCATCCCCGCGCGGGCAGGCGATGCGGTCGCGGATTATCACGAACTGCACGGCGTGCAGAGCGCTGCGGGCCGGATCGTCGTGCACATCCGCAATCACAACGCGGCCAACCAGGGCGAGACCTTGCAAAGCGAAAGCGACGATGGCGGCCAGACGTGGAGCGAGCCGCATTCGATCGGCGTGTGGGGGCTGCCGTCCTTTCTGCTGCGCCTTCGGAGCGGCGCGCTGCTCATGACTTACGGCCACCGGCGCGCGCCATTTGGCAATCAAGCGCGAGTGAGTGAAAACGGCGGCGACACGTGGAGCGAGCCGATGATCCTCTCCGACGACGGCGCAAGCGGCGACCTCGGCTACCCGAGCACGGTGGAGCTCGGAGACGGCGCGCTGCTCACAGTGTGGTACGAGCGAATGCGCGACTCGCCCCAAGCCGTGCTGCGCCAGGCGCAGTGGAGGATGAGCTCTTGAGAATGACGAATGACTGCTCGCGAGAAAACAAAAGCCCGCGAGCGCGGCGTTGATGCGCTGAACCCACGTGCCGCACCAGCGGCGAAACCTTCAACGACAACGAACTTATGAGACCCACACCCACACTCGTCACCGCAGCCGCGCTCGCCCTTTCGGCATGGACACTCTGCGCTCAGGATCGACCCGCCGATCGTCCGCCCGGCGGCCCGCCGCGCGAAGCCGGCCCGCGGCCCGCTGGCGATGGCCAGCGCCAGATGCCCGGCTTTTTCACTGCGCTCGATGCAAACCACGACGGCGCCATCGACGCCGAGGAGCTCTCCCATGCCGCCGAAGCGCTCCGCCGGCTCGACAGCAACGGCGACGGCAAATTGACGCCAGATGAATTGCGCCCCGCCGGCGAGGGCCAGCGCGACCACGGCCCGCAGCCGGGGCGGCCCGATGGCGTTTCGCATCGCGATGGACGCGGCGGCGGTCAGCAGGATTCCGCGGCGCAAGGTCACGACGGGCCTCATCGTCCCGGTGGCGATGGCCGCAATCCCAGTGCCGGCGGGCCTCCGCGCGGCAGTGGTCCGGCGAATCTCAATCCACCGCAGGATCGGGGAGCGCGGGAAAACTTCGGAGATCGCAGGATGCCGGCGATGGCTCCGCGAGCGGAAGGAATGCACCATCCCGAAGCGGCGGCGGGTCCGTCTTGTGGCTGTGCGCGACAGAATGAGTCCGCTCAATACACGCCACGCGGTCCGCAGAATTTCCAGCCGCCGCAGCCTGGCCCCGGCCCGCGCGCGGGAAATTTTCGCGGTCCGCAAGGAGGCCCGCAATTTCCTCCCGGCGCAGGAGCGCCGGCCTGGAATCAGCCTCCACACAGGGCCGGCGGCCCGATGGGACAGGACCGGATGATGCAACGCCCCGACGGTTTTACGGCTCCGCCTCCTCCGCGCGGCCGCGACGGCGAGCAGCATTCGCGTCCTCACGAAGGCCCGCCTCCCGGCGGATTCTGAGCGGCGGAAACCGTAGCTGCGACAGTCCTCGTCGCAGGAAGGTGCCCGCGGCATCTTCGCCGCGCCGGAGTGAAAAGCGGCGATGACGCCGCTGGAACTTCCGCCGACGAGGACGTCGCAGCTACGTTAGCGGCGATTTTTCCCTGCAAGAGTGGTGCGCGCGGGTTACTGGATGAACCCGGCCATGCACCTCCGAACCACCGCTCTCCTCACCCTCACCTGGCTCGTCTCGACGGCTAGGACGCCGGCGGAGGACGGCGCGGATTTTTTTGAAAAGCGCGTGCGGCCGCTGCTGGCGGAGCGCTGCTTCGAGTGCCACTCGCCGGAAAAGAAAGTGAAGGGCGGGCTGCGGCTAGATGTTCGCGAGGGCTGGGCAAAGGGCGGCGACACCGGCCCCGCCATCGAGCCGGGGAAGCTCGACGAGAGCCTGCTCATCACGGCGGTGCGTTATCACGACAAGGATTTGCAGATGCCGCCGAAGAAGAAGCTTTCCGAAGCCGAAGTGGCCACGCTCGAGGAGTGGGTACGGCTCGGCGCGCCCGATCCGCGCACGGGCGCCGGGGCTGTGGCGAAAAAACAGACCGGGCTCACGATCGAAGAGGGGCGGAAATTTTGGGCCTACATCGCGCCGAAAAAATGCGAGCCGCCGGCGGTGAAAGATGCAGCGTGGCCGCGCGGCGACATCGACCGCTTCATCCTCGCAAAGCTCGAGGAGAAAGGCTTGCAGCCCGTGGGCGACGCCGCGCCCGAAGTGCTAGCGCGCCGGCTCTGCTACGCACTCGTCGGCCTTCCACCGACACGGGAACAAGCGGCGTGCAGCGTGGAGCAACTCGTCGATGAGTTGCTTGGCTCGCCGCACTTTGGCGAAGCGTGGGGCCGGCACTGGCTGGATGTCGCGCGCTTCGCCGAGTCAAGCGGCGGCGGGCGCACGCTGCTCTTCAAGGATGCGTGGCGCTACCGGGATTATGTCATCGAAGCATTCAACAGCGACCGGCCTTTCGATCAATTTCTGCGCGAGCAGATCGCCGGGGATCTACTGCCAGCGGGCGATCCCGGGCAACGCAGCCGCCAGCTCACGGCCACGGCTTTCCTCGCGCTGGGGCCGACGAACTACGAAGAGCAGGACAAGCAGCAGCTCCGCTTCGACATCATCGACGAGCAGCTTGACACCATCGGCAAGGCCGTGCTCGGGCAGACCATCGGTTGCGCGCGCTGCCATGATCACAAGTTCGATCCCATCCCGCAGCGCGACTACTACGCGCTGGCCGGCATCTTCGCCTCGACGCGCACGCTCGCCAATTACACCGACAACGTCGCCCGCTGGGTCGATGCGCCCTTGAGCATGGACGGAGAGCAAGAGGAAAAATTGCGCGCTCACGAAACGCGCCTCGCCGCGATGAAAGCCGATCTCGACGCGGCGAAAAATAATTTGGCCGCGTTGCGGAAAAACGCGGGACCCGCAGCCCCGCTGCCGGGCATTATCGTCGATGACGCGGAGGCCACGGCCGTCGGCGAGTGGAAGGAATCGCATTACCCAAACAACATCGGCGTCGGTTCGAAGCACGACATGAACGCCGACAAAGGCCGCAAGACGCTCACCTTCCTGCCGAAGCTGCCCGCCTCCGGCCGCTACGAAGTGCGCCTCGCGTATCCGGCCTTCGCGAACCGTTCGCCGCGTGTGCCGGTGCAAATTTTTCACGCCGATGGCGAGGAGACGGTCTTCGTGAACCAGACGCAGCCGCCGCCGATCGATGAGCTCTTCGTGTCGCTCGGAAAGTTTCGGTTTGAAAAAGATGGCGCGGGCTTTGTGCTCGTGTCGAACGAAGGCACCACGGGTTACGTTGGCGCCGACGCCGTGCAATTTCTGCCCGAGGAGGAGACGGCGCCCGTCGCAGTCGCAAACCAATCCGATGCCGGCAAGAAAATGGAAGCGCGCGTGAAGCAAGTGGAAGGCGCGATGAAAAAACTCGCGAGCACCGGCCCGCGGCGGCCTGTGGCGATGGCCGTGCGCGATGAAGAGGAAGTGGCCGACACGAACATCCGCGTGCGCGGGCTGGTGAATCAAAAAGGCGCGCTCGTGCCGCGCGGCGTGTTGCAAGTGGCGCTCGCCGCGGAGCTGCCGGCGCTTTCGGAGAAAGAGAGCGGGCGCCGTGAATTGGCCGACTGGCTGGCGAGCCCGGGCAATCCACTGACGGCGCGCGTGTTCGTGAATCGAGTGTGGAGCTGGCTCTTCGGCGCAGGGCTGGTGCGGACGACGGAAAATTTCGGCACCACCGGCGAGGCGCCGTCGCACCCCGAGCTGCTCGACTGGCTCGCGATTCATTTCGTCGAGGAAGGCTGGAGCGTGAAAAAACTCGTGCGAGAGATCGTCCTCTCGCGCGCCTGGCAATTGGGAAACGCGGAGCGCGGAACGCGGAGCGCGGAAAGCAAGCGGATGGACGCCGCAGACCTTCCGCGTTCCGAAGATCCCGACAACCGCCTGCTGGCCCACGCCAACCGCCGCCGGCTCGATGCCGAGCAACTTCGCGACTCCATCCTCACCGTGAGCGGCGAACTGCGGCTCGAGGTGGGCGGGTCCAACATCACGGGCGCCGGCGAGATCAATGCCAACGACACGAGCTCGCAAAACACCGAGTACAAATACGAGTTCACCGACACGCGCCGCAGCGTTTACACGCCCGCCTTCCGCAACAAACGGCTCGAACTTTTTGAGGTATTCGACTTCGCAAATATCAATGCTCCCGTCGGCCACCGCGATGTCAGCACCGTGGCCCCGCAGGCGCTTTATCTTCTCAATCACCCATTCATCGTCGAGCAGTCGAAGCTCGCCGCCGCACGCGCGCTGGCTTCTTCGTCCACCGATGCCGAGCGGCTTGCCGAAGCCTTCCGCGCCGCGCTGGGTCGCGCTGCCACCGATGCCGAGCGCGCGACGTGCGAAAAATTTCTCGCCGGCGCCGATGCCGATCGCGAGCGCCGCACCGAAGGCTGGTCGCAACTCTACCAGTCGCTCTTCGGCTGCCTGGACTTTCGTTACCTCGAATGATGGGTAAGTATCGCGTCCATGCCTGCTGCGAATAATCCATTCCCGGGGATGAACCCGTATCTCGAGGAGTTCTGGCACGACGTGCATCCAAGGCTGCTCATGCTGGCGAGTAATCAGCTTCAGCGGGCGCTTCCCAGAGATCTGAAGGCTCGGCTCGAACAGCATCTCAGCTTGCTCGAAGAAGGCGCGGAACGCGGCGTGGGACGGCGCGCGGATGTGGCCATCGTCGAGCCGTGGAGCGAAGAGACCGACCGCGCAAACCCGCTGCTGGCCTCCACGGGCGTGGCTGTGGCGGAGCCCGTGCTGCTCGAACTCGATCCTCCCACGCATCGCTTTTTGCAGATCGTCGATACCGCCGGCCACATCGTCACGATCATCGAATTTCTGAGCCTGGGAAATAAAACGCGCGCCGAAGATCGCGCGGGGTTTGCCTGGAAACGCCGGCAGATTTTTGAGTCGGGCATTTCGTTTGTGGAAGTGGACCTGCTTCTTCAAGGCGAGCCCGTGCTCGAGGCGGACGGCTGCGAGACCTTGCGCCTCAACAGAGCCGCCTACCACGTGGCCATTCACTCGACTCACTCGGCGACGCTTTGGCGGCTCTATCCCATCCGGCTGCGCGAGCGGCTGCCAGCCGTCGAGATTCCGCTGCGTCCCTCCGATCGCCCAGTGGCGCTCGATCTTCAGCCGCTCATCGACGACGCCATCCGCGACGGCGCCTACGATCATCTCGACTACCGCCGCGATCCGACCGGAATTCTCTCCAGCGAAGACCGCGCCTGGCTGGACGGGAACCTTCGCGAGCAAGAACTCCGAACATGACCGCGATTCCAAGGCTCAAGCGAAGGCCGCGCCCACGGGCGATTGCGCCGTTGGAGGATGGCGCGCGGCTCACGGCTTCGGAATTTCTGCGGCGCTATGAAGCGATGCCCGAAGTGAAGAAGGCGGAGTTGATAGAAGGAGTCGTCCATATGCCATCCCCTGTCCGAGTCGCCCAACACGGCGAGCCCGACAATTTCACTCAAACCTGGCTCGGCACTTACGCCGCTTTCACGCCGGGAGTGATCGCCGCCAGCAACAGCACGGTAAAGTTTGACATCGAAAATGTGCCGCAGCCCGATGCGCTGCTTTTCGTCGAGACGAGCGCAGACGGGCGCGAGCGGCTGGACGACGAAGGCTACCTGGTGAGCGCGCCGGAATGGGTCGCCGAAATCGCCGCGAGCACGGCGTCGATCGACATGCACGAGAAGCTGCGCGTCTATCGCCGGCACGGCGTGCGCGAGTATCTGGTGTGGCTCGCGGAGGAGGAGCGCATCGTGTGGTTTCATTTTGCGGGCGAGACCATCGAGCTCGTAGCCGACGCCCGCGGGCGCGTGGCCAGCCGCGTCTTTCCGGGCCTCGTGCTCGATACTCGCGCGGCGCTTGCACGCGATGCCGCCCGAGTGCTCGCCACTCTGCAGAGCGCGATGAAAAGCCGCGCCCACCGACAGTTTGCCCCCGCCAAACGCTCCAAAAATAACAAGCCATGATCCCTTCCCTCACACGACGCGATGCGCTCCGCACCCTCGGCTGCGGCTTTGGTTACCTCGCACTCGCCGGCCTCGCCGCGCGCGCCGCGTCGGCGCATCCACTCGCGGCGCGGCCGCCGCATTTTCCGCCGCGGGCAAAGCGCATCATCTTCCTCTTCATGCAAGGCGGCGTGAGCCACGTGGATTCGTTCGATTACAAACCGCGCCTCTTGCGCGACGACGGGCAGATGATGGATTTCAACGATGCGCGCAGCATCGCCAGGACTGGAAAAGGCGTGACGCAACGCGTGATGAAACCGCTCTGGGATTTCAAGCAGCGCGGCCAGAGCGGGCTCTGGGTCTCGGAGCTTTTCCCCGAGATGGCGCGCCACGCGGATGACTTGTGCGTGATCCGCTCGATGCACACCGATGGCGTCGCGCATGGCCCGGCCACGCTCTTCCTGCACACGGGCTCGACCACATTCATCCGCCCGTCGATGGGCGCGTGGGTGACTTACGGGCTCGGCACGGAGAACGAAAATCTCCCCGGCTTCGTGAGCATCGCGCCCGCGATGGGCAATGGCGGCCCGCGCAATTACGGCAACGCATTTCTCCCCGCCGTCTATCAAGGCACCGCGCTCGGCCGGCCCGGCGTGCCGGCAAAAGAGATCGCCTTTCGCAACATCGCCGCGGCGCGTCAGCCGGAGCAGGCGCGGGCGCAGTTCGATCTCTTGCGCGAGTTGAATGCGGAGCAGCTCCGGAAAAAACCTGGCGATAGCGAACTCGATGCCGTGATCGACAGCTACGAACTCGCGTGGCGCATGCAATCTCACGCGCCGGACGCCGTGGACCTTTCGGGCGAATCGCCTGAGACCCTCGCGCTCTACGGGATCGACGAGGAGAAGACCGATGACTTCGGCCGCCAGTGCCTCATGGCGCGGCGCCTCGCCGAAAAGGGCGTGCGCTTCGTGCAAGTCAACTACACCGACAACACCAACAACCCCGCGTGGGATCAGCATTCCAACATGCCCAAGCACGCCGAACACGCGCGCGCCGTGGACAAACCAGTGGCCGGCCTGCTCACCGATCTCAAACAGCGCGGCCTGCTCGAAGACACGCTCGTGTGGTGGGGCGGCGAATTCGGCCGCACGCCTTACGCCGAGAAAAACGGCACCGGCCGCGATCACAATCCCAACGGGTTCAGCATCTGGCTCGCCGGCGGCGGCACCCGCCCCGGCCTCGCGTATGGAGCCACCGATGAGTTCGGCCACTTCGCCGTGGAAGACAAAGTGCACATGCACGATCTGCACGCCACCTTGCTGCACCTGCTCGGCCTCGACCACGAGCGGCTCACCTTCCGCCACGACGGCCGCGCCTACCGGCTCACCGACGTATATGGCCGCGTGGTGAAAGACATCATCGCGTGAAGCAGGGGCGACCCTTCTGTCGCCCGCTACTGCTGGTAAATCTCGGGGCGATGCCCGATCTGCACGACAATCTCCCTCTCCTCGCCCACGAGCTCGTCCGCGGTCCGCGGCAAATTGTCTTGTTCGAGAATGTGCGCGGCGCACTCATATTCCGCCGTGATCGAATTCGCCCATCAGCGCGTCCTCATCTTCGTGGTCGCTTACAACGCGGAGAAGACCCTCGAGAGCCTGCTCGATCGCATCCCCGCCGAACTGCGCAATCGCAGCGTGGAAGCGCTCATCATCGACGACTCCTCAAAGGACGCCACCTTCCACACCGGCCTCCGGCGCGAGGACCGGGCGAGCGATTTCAAGATCACCGTCCTGCGCAATCCCGAGAACCAGCGTTACGGGGGCAACCAGAAACTCGGCTACCGCTACGCCATCGATCACGGCTTTGACATTGTGGCGCTGCTCCACGGCGACGGGCAGTATGCGCCTGAAAAATTGCCCGACCTCCTCGCGCCGCTGCTGCGTGGAGAAGCCGACGCCGTCTTCGGTTCACGGATGATCCACAAGGCCGACGCGCTCAAGGGCGGGATGCCGAAGTACAAATGGATCGGCAACCAAGTGCTCTCGCGCTTTCAAAACTGGATGCTCGGTTCCGAGCTCTCCGAGTTCCATTCCGGCTACCGGCTCTACTCGACGCGGGCACTCGCGCGCATCCCTTTCGAGCGCAACTCGGATGACTTCCACTTCGACACCGACATCATCGTGCAATTGCACTTTGCCGGGCTGCGCATCGTCGAGATTCCGATCCCGACTTACTACGGCGACGAGATTTGCCACGTCAACGGGCTCCAATACGCGTGGGATATTTTCCGCACGATGGTGCGGGCAAAATTTCACGAAAAGAATCTGCTCTACGATCGCAAATTCGACGTCGGCCAAGTCGAGCTCACCTACGATCTCAAGCTCGGCTTTCCCTCCTCGCACACCTTCGCGCTAGAAGCCGTGAAGCCCGGCGGCACGGTGCTCGATATCGGTTGCGGCCAGGGCTACGTGGCCGAGGAAATGGCGAAGACCGCCGCGGCCGTCGTGGGCGTGGATCAATACGTGCGGCCTTCTCAGAATCCAAAAGTAGAGTTTAAGAAATGGGATATCGACACGGGCCGCTTCCCCGTGGACGTCTCGCAGTTCGATCAGATTTTCATTCTCGATGTGATCGAGCATTTGCACGATCCCGAAGCATTCCTCGAGGGCCTGCGCGGCGCGGCTGCGAGCAAGCGGCCCGAGATCGTGCTCACCACGGCCAACGTCGCCTTCGCCGTCACACGCTTCATGCTTGCGCTGGGTCATTTCAATTATGGCCGCAAAGGCATCCTAGATCGCACGCACACGCGGCTCTTCACGTTCGGTTCGCTCGAAGAAATTTTCGACCAGACCGGCTACAAAGTGCGCGAGATGCGTGGCATCCCGCCGCCCTTTCCACGCGCCATCGGCGATCACGCGCTCGCACGATTTCTTATGAAGGTGAACGGCTGGCTCATCCGAATGTGCCCCGGGCTTTTTAGCTACCAGATTTTCATCCGCGCCCAGGCGCACCCCACCGTGGCGAACCTGCTCGTCGAGACCATCGGCACGAGCGAGCAACTCAAGAAACAACCCGGCACTGCGGGCTGAAAGATTTTATTGGCGTTTTCCTTGAGTCGAAGCATTCTACGCACGCCCCCGGACACAACAGCCAGCGCCTCTCGATCGCATGTGATGGAGAGGCGCTGTGCATTTGTAGCTGCGACGCCTTCCGTCGCAGGAAGTGGCCGCGGCGCC
>JBBRXP010000006.1:0-68310 GCA_038238555.1 Chthoniobacterales bacterium
CCATGGCCCGAAAGAATTGCTCGGCCCGGACGATGCGCGTGTGATTACCGGGATGCAGGCGGATTTCGGACGAACGGAACCGTATCTGCGCGGGAACAATCCGGTGGCGTTTGCAGCCAAGCCCGGAACTTTCGCCGTCGCGCGCGAGAATCCCTCACTCGTCTGCGGCCCGCCCATCGCCCCGCTGGCCTACGAGATGCAGCATTGGGCAAAGCTCTTTCGCGTGCGCGACGGCGGTTTGCCGCCACTAAAAGTGTTACTCGATCGCGTGGTCGGCTTCCGCGGCGTCGGCGAGATCGGGATGGAGGGCGGCATTAGTTGGAGTGACTTTGCAAAACTCGACGCGATCACCCGGCGGCTCAGCACGAAAGGATACGCCAGCCGTGCCGATGCCACTGGCGCGGTCGCGCAGCGACTCACGCTGAATCTCGGTGTCGTCGAAGACTTCGCGCACGATCCGGCATCCGGCATGTGGAGTCTGCAAATCAAAACGGTCGAGCCAAACGGACGGAACCGCTGGGACTTCCTGGCAACTTCCGGCACCCACACCGTCAGCTCCTCCGAAACCGCCGAAGCGCATTCTCGCCGATATTGTTTTTCCCAAGCTCACTTTCGGTGCTGGGGCGCTGTATTTATACTCAGATCAAACCAATGAGTTCTTCCGCTGGCCGCTCGGCGCGAAAGCCAAGGAAAAGCTCAAAGGCGAAGTTTCATTCTCCGAACTGGCTCCGGGATTTGCAGGCAAGTCGATCCTCGCACTTGAAGCGGACAACACACTCGGGCGAGGTGGGGATACCCTTTTGCGCTTCAACGGTGCGACTTCCCAGCCCGTTGTGAAAGCAGAACTCACTCAGGCAAGGTGCATCGTCGAGATTTCCGCTGGCGACTTTGCGTGGCTGAACACCGAGGCAGCGGGAACGATTCAGTTCATGGATGGCGGCACCAAGCTGCACGAAGCGCGCATTTGCGATGAAGAACTCGGTGGACTCGCTCCCACCGACGATGGCTTGGTAGCGATCAATTGGCAGCGCACCCGTCTCTACCGCCGGCGCACGAGTGGCGCAGTCGAGTCCGCGTGGCTTCTCGACGCGGAAGATCGACCGATCGTGGAGTATCATTTCGGCAACGGTGGCCTCCATTCTTTCGGCGCGGAGGCATGGTTCGCCAGCAACCAGAGCCTGCTGCAAATCGACTTGGCCCGCCTCGATTGGCAGCAGATGCCAGCGCGCTGACATGCGGGCAAAAGCTCTGACTACGCGTGAGCGCCGAAACGATTTCCGGCAAGCGCAAGAACTTCACTTCCCAATGGATGCTGTAACGCCGCGAGCTTGAGCGCGAAGGCCATGAAGGCATCGCGCGCCTCCACGCTTCCATTCAGCTCTTGCCAATGCTCGTCGAGCAACAGCCGTAGAAAGCCAGCGAGTGAGTCTCGGATATCCGACTCTCTCCAGAAGTATTGATCGCCGATCGGAACCTTCCCGTGCAGGCGGAGTAGTCCGTCCATCCGAAGGTCGCGAGCCGCGCGCGTCTTCAGAAAATGAATGTAGGAGCGAGCATCGTAGCAGTTGCCAATGTTGCGCTCGGCCCAGCGCTCTTGAAATGCGCGGACCGTTTCGACCGCAGGGGCCAATCTTTCGTCCCAAAATTCGGAGGTGAATCGCGAGAAGCCGAGCAGGTTTTTCCACAGATCGCGGGAGTCGCCACGATCAAACCCTGGACCCGCCTTCCAGGCCGGCGTTCCTTTGGCTTGCTCGGCGTATTCGAGGATCGCCAGCCATTGCTCAATGAACGCGGGAGCGACTTCCTCATGTCCGGCAGCCTCAATCATCCAACGACCGAAAAACGCATCAATCCATCGGACGGCAGTTAAGCCGACTGCAAACAAGGGTTCCCAAAATCTCCGGTGATCTTCTCCGGGGCGAAGGCGCGCCACGATCCTGCCGATTCGTTCGATCAAGCGACGCTCATCTTCGTAAGGCCAATGCTGTTGGTGGTCATACCACGGCTCCGGCGGCTCCGGTGAGGCTGCCATTTGCCGAATGCGCGTGAGGGCGCAAAGAAAACTCTGCCGGTGGTGATCCAGCCATTTTTCCCGTTCCGCGACATTGTGGACTGCGGTTAAGTCTTCAGCCCAAGCCAGCGCCGCGGTGAGATGACCTATGTCGAGTCCGTTGGTGAGTTTTCGACCACTATGCCCCTCTTGCGAATCAGCCAGTATCGTCCAGTCCGCAGGAAGCGGTTCCGTCTGGCCGGCCATGAACGTCTCTAAATGTGCGGCGACCCATGCATCTCGATCAAACGTCCGCTCCGGTGCGTGTTTCTCCATCTGCGCTCGATGACGCGCTGGCGCATAGCGAATGGTGTGAGCGAGGAGCCGGTCAAAATGTGCGCCGAGTTGCACGCGATGCTTGGCGGCGATGCTCATGACTCGCGAGACGACGAGGTAACGATCCCACAACACGAGGGCACCGACTGACTGTAAAAGGAACGGCTCGTCCGGCTGTTCGCACCAAAGCGTCGTCAAAGCCCACGCCGCGAAGCTATCCCATTTGAAGTCGGTAGTATCGTCATCCACGAACCAGAACCGCCGGGGTTGTTTGGCTCCGATTTCCACGAGAATGGTGCCCGCTTCGTTTTCCCGCACTGGGTCAGCGGCAAGCCATGCGCGGTGCCGCACGACGGCTACAGCGACGATGCCGCAAAGCGCGTCCTCATTGTCGCGGATTCCGCGTTCCTCGTCAGGCACGGACAACGCTCGCACCGTCGCAAGTTGCGACCACATTTCAATCATCTGCGCCTCAGTGCATTCGGCGTCTTCCATCAGAATCTGTCGGCACCGAAATGGAACCTGCAACAGCAGCTCCGAGCGCTTCAATTGTTCGAGGTCTTCCGGCGTCGGCTGCGGCAGGGTAGCGGGTGGGTCGTATATGATGAGCGTGCGATCTTCCTGCTGCTCAGCGTGCCAGTTTGCAGGATCGAACTCCGATGCAATCCGCGCCAGCCAAGGCGGAGCCGGATTTTCTTCCGTCGCCGAATCCAAACGAGCCTGCCAGGTGCGGCGGAAGTCCGCGACCATTTCCCTCCATGCCGCTTGGTTGAGGAACATCCGCATCACCAGCCGATGGATGGATTCCTTCCGATGCGGCATCTCCACCCATTCACGCCAAGCCTCCACTACTCCGGGAGAATTTTCGTAAAACGACGAAGCGTGAAAGTTGCCCTCACCGCGCAGCGTCAGGGCATCTTCATGCCAGTAGAAATCCACCGCTTCAACAAGCGGACGCAGCGGGCCTAGAAACAATTCCGGCTTTCGCTTTCCGACACAGATGAGCACGCCCGCCAGCGCAATCGAACGACTTTCGCGAAGAATGGTGGCGATGTGATCGTCCAGCGGCTCATCCGCATCCATGAGCAGATAGAACCATTTTTCGAGCGACAAGAGCGCGCACCCGATAGCTTTCGGGGCGAACACATGGCCTTGATGCCACACATACGAAAACTGATGACCGCGCCACTCGCGAGTCTCGCCATTCACCGTGACAGGAACCGCGAGATGCTGGCGGACATCTTCGCCAATCTCTTCCGCGCGGTCGGTCGCAAAGTTCACTAAGCTGATGATGGCCGGCAACGCCACGGTGGGGTTGATGCGAAGAAAAATCAGGAATGGTCCGCTGATCCAAAAACACGACTCGTGACGCAGCGCTTCTGAAGCGAAACCGTGTTCATCAATGTCATGATGGCGGTCGCGGGGATGCCAGTTCGCGTGCGGAAGATTGAGCAAAACGGCGGACATGATCTCCGCACCCACTTCGGGGAGTGCGCGAAACAGCAGCCCGGAGTGATTGCCATCCATGAAAGCATTGCGGAAGATTCGCGCACACGGACGTTGTGGCCCTTCCGGCCACGGAGTCGGCGGGCCGGGATCGGGGACAAATTGCGAGTGATGATGCCGCTCCTCTCCCGGAGAGCCGTCGTCAGAATCTGGCGGACGCCGCCCGCAAAATTTCAACGCCAAGTGCGAAACCTCGTCTGGCATTTCGGGCGCGGCAGCCAGAAGTGCCTGACATGCTTTTTCCGCGGCGGAAACGCCGTTATGCTTGCCATGCCACTCGTCTTCTTTGCGATAAACTTGGCGCGCGGAGACGACGGCCAAAATTGCGGCGTCTTTCATGCCAACGGCGATGTGGCCATGAAACCTAAGCCAAAGAAGGCAAAGCTCGGCAACCTCGCCTCGGGCTAACGTCGTCACTTCCTCCGCGTTTGCGGCCAGGAATTCGAGAACGCCCAGCCAATACGGACCCCACGGCAAACGATAGAGGACAGACGCTTGAAGCTGTAGATCAGCATTCCGCGACGCGAATCGAGCGACCATTTCTTCGTCGGGATAAGTTGCCACCCGCAGGAATTGACGAAGGAATCGACGCGATAGCTTTCCTTCGTTGAGTTGAAGCGCGGGCCAAAGCCGATCCAGCACCACGGGCTGGTTTGACGCGAAGACGGGAGCTTCGAGCAAGAGATTCTGCGCCATTTCATCTCCCGCCGAATTGCTCCCAAAAGCGTTGAAGAACTCCTGCCAGGCTGCGGAGTCTGTTTGATGTTCGAGCAGGTCGAGTCCGTGAAAGCGCACCGCACGATGCCAAAACGGCGAATGCAAACGGCTTTGCAGGAATGCGGCGGCAGCGTCTCCCTGCACCTGCAATTCACGCTGCCGCGCCCAATCGGCGGTCAGCTCGTGAGAGAACCGAACCGTGCGGCGCGCTCCGTCGATTTCCAGATGTCCCTCGCGTCCGAGTTGCGCGAGCGCCTCGGCTTCCTCACACGAAAATGAGTCCAGCGATACGGACGCAGCCATTCTATCGGCGAGCTGCACCGCGAGCTTGCGCGCGACCAGATCGCGGAAACTTGCCGGATCTTCGCGACTGATCGTGCTGCGCCAGAACCAGCGCGCAAAGTCCGATTCCGTGGCCCACGGCAGCGGGGTGTCCGTGGCCTGCCAATACGTGGCGACAATATCGAGCGCTTTGGGCCAGCAAAGGAGCGGGAGGAGATGCGGGCGCTGACCAAGCAGCCGCAGAGACGGAACACGCTCACACGCTCGTCGCACCTGTTTCTCACTGAACCTTTCGACGCGAACGATCTCGCTGGGCAGGGCGACTCCTCTGCGGATGAGTTGACCGCGAACCCTCTCCCAATCCTCCGGGCAGCAGATGAGCACTGTTTCCCAGCGATCTTCCGCCTCCGGCGCGAAGGCAGCGCGAAGAACCATCGCGGCCTCGTCGAAAGCGGCTTCGTCGAAACACTTGTCGAGGCCATCCAGGACCAGCCGCATTCGGCAACTTGTGTTGGCGAACAATTTGTCAACGCCGCGCGATAGGCGGAACAGTGCTCGCAACCCACCGGGCGCAGCGAGATCGCTCGCCCGCAACCAGACCACTTGCGCCTCAGCCATCTGCGCCCACCCACAACTCAGGACGCTCTTGCCATTGCCGGAAGCTCCGAGCACGGCGACGCGCCGATGCTTGCTCACACGGACATTGATTCGCTCGATCAAATCTCCTCTCGCGACGGAGACCTGACCGCCGATTTTTGTCGGTAGCGACGCCATCCGCTGCCCGCTCTCCGTCAGGATGCCCGCCCAATCGGCAGCGTAATCGGGATGCTGCTTGAGCGGAAAACGGTGCCCCAATTTCGCCAGCAAATCCGGCAGCGTGATGCGGCCGCCTTTGCGTCTGACACTGCTGGCAAAAGTCACGACCGCATCCCAAAGGTCGCTGGCACGAGCACGGTCGGTATCCCGCAAAATTTGCTGGCAAAGGGCAATCGCTTGCGTCGCGCTCTGCGAATCCGCGTGCTGAAAATCGACCTGCGCGAGGCGGAATCCCCGCAACAAGCGGACAGTTCCGACCGAATCCATTGCCACCCCGGAAACTTCGTCCGGAATTCGGAGGCTCTGAAAAGCCGCCCGACGTTGCGGCGAAGGCTCCGCGTCGCTCGCATAGCGTTCGGCCATCGTTTCCGGTGCCATCGCACGCGCTGCTTCCGTGAGACCGGACCATGTCTCGCTGACCTCGGGCTCATGCTGCGCAGCGACCAGCGTGAGCGAATCGCGTTCGCGCTGGAAATCGGGATTTTCGTTGGTCAACCACTGCCCCCAAAGCGCCCGGGCAAACTCCCGCGGCGCACCGGCCTTCGTGAAAACAACATGGCTTTTCACGGAGCACGCACATCGGCGCCCCTTGCCGCTCGTTTCAATGCTCAAGACAACATCGTCGAAGAGCCAGCCATCCTGCCTCATCTGACACTCAATGGCGCGAATCGTCCCTTCACCCGCTCCACGCCACGAGACACCGGCAAGAAGATGGCACGCCAAATAGCCGACGACGCAATCTTCGACGGCGAATCCTTCCCCAGAGGTATTCTTTACGGGCGGATATTTAGCCATGAAGCGGAAGAGTGACGCGAGGCGTGGATGCGCCAAAGCAGGCCGCATCCAGAGGTGACCTTTGAGAGATCTCAAAATTCTTCATGGATGGCTCGTTCAAGAAATGCGCGGCTTTGTCGAAAAAAATCGCTTGCGGTCTTTGGTCCGCCTCCGCTATATGCTGCGGTAGTTCTTTGAAGTATCCACAACATATTGTGGATTTATCGCCAGCAAGTGCCTCTGGTCACGGCCAGAGGAGAATAGGGAACCGGGTGTAAATCCCGGGCGGTTCAGCCCGCTGTATCGAGCGACGAAAGTTCCATCAAAGCCGCTGGGTCTCCACGGACCCGGTAAGGCGGAGCGAGTAGGACGACCTCGGAGCCAGAAGACCTGCTTGCCGGCACTCATCACGACTTCGCCCGAGTGGGCGAGGCCGACTGTCCCGCCAGGACAGGATGGGATTCTGACCGTCTTTTTGCGCTCACTCCGGCTCCGGCGTGCAGCCTTGGAGCCTTCGGTTTCCTCTCTTCGAGCGGGAGAAAAACCGAAGGCTTTTTTGTCTCGGGATTTCTCCTGCGAATGCGCCGTGGCTGGCGCTTTTTGACTCCGAACAAATCTCCACGAATGAGCACTGCCCTCCCCGAAACTGCGTCATCAGCCGCCGACGAATCACTGCCGCTTTCTGTCGCAGAAGTCGGCGACCACATCGTCTATCGCATCGGCCAAAAGACCTTTCGGCTCGACAAGACAAAGGCCCGAGCGCGGCTCGCGGGCAAGCGCGTCATCAACGGGGAGCGCAGCGCGGAGCTGAACATCCTGCCGCTCAAATACCACGAGGCATACCGCATCTATAAGCAGATGAAGGCGAACCACTGGGAGCCCGATGTCATCGACATGACAAAGGATTGCAGCCAGTGGAACACCGGCGTGCTGAGCGCGAAGCAGCGGTGGGTTATCGAGATGGGCGTTGGCTATTTCTCGGCGGCGGAAGGGATCGTCGGCGACAGCGTGCTCCATGTCATTGAGGACAACCTCACCGCCGCGGAGCTGAAGCACGCGGCGCTTCGTCACATCGCGGAGGAATCCATCCACATGGACTCGCTGCTGCACATCATCGGCAGCCTCAACATCGACCTCGACGAAGTGACGGCGAAGTTCGCGGACATCCCCTCGATTCGCGCGAAAAACGCCTTCATCACGCGCCACATGCCGGAGTTGAAAATGGGCATCGACCTCACGCAAACGCCGAACAAACAGAAATTCGCGAAGGCAATTTTCGGGATCACGCAAGTGATGGAAGGCACGCAGTTCTACGCGCTCTTCGCGATGATCCTCTCGCTTCACCGGCAAAACAAAATGACCGGCATCGGGCAGATGATTCAATACACGCTGCGCGACGAGTCGAACCACATCGCGCTCGGGCGCTACATCCTCACGGAACTGATCAACGAAAACCCGGATGTTTGGACGCAGGAGTTTCAGCGCGAGCTCGTCGAGTTCATGCGCGAAGGCGTGGAGCTGGAGAAGGATTTCGTCCGCGATTGCCTGCCGGAAGACACGGTTGGAATGACGCAGCAGGACTTCCTCGATTACGTCGATTACAACGCTGATCGCCGCCTCGCGGGCCTTAATCTACCGGCACTCTCCGAAGTCCGAGCCAACCCATTCCCTTGGCTCGATGAGGTGATCTTCCTGCGCAAAGAGAAGAACTTTTTTGAAACGCGCGTCACCGAATACCAGACGAGCGGAAGCGTGAAAAACGCGAGCGAAGACGACCTGATTTGAATCCGTAACAACCCATCCCATTCCCATGAAAACAGCCGAATTTCCCAGCCTCGTTTTAACGACAACCGCGAGCGAATTCCCGCAAGTGATCCGCCGAGATTTGCCCGGCGACGAGTCAGGCAAACCGCGTGTGGTGCCGTGGCTCGGACACAAGATTCAGCGCGCAGTCGCCGCGGCGTGCGCGGCGGTCGGCGCTGATGAGAGCATCGGTCATCAGACGCAGGCAGAGCTGGAGTTTCGGATGAAAAAAGAGCGGCCGCTCTTTGTTCATGTCGAGCAGCTCCAGGATCTCGTCGAGGAGACGCTCATCGAACTGGGCCACGGAAAAGTCGCGCTCGCTTACGCGAAGTATCGCGTCAAACGCGCGGCCGTTCGCGAACTCGGCGAGCCCGCTGCGCCGCCGGATGAGGGACAGCTCGAACTCGCCTCGCGCGAGCAACTCGCAGACATCCGCGCCCGCATTTCTTTCGCTCGTATCGGTCTCGAGCTGACGCTCAGCGAGGCTGATCTCATCGCGCGGCTGCTCCGCAGCGTCGCGATGAACCTCACGCCGGACGAGCGCCGTGATACGATCATCCTCAATGCGAAGTCGATGCTCGATATCGACGCCGACGCGCGGTTTTTCGCGGGGCGCATCCTCCTCACCTACATCTACGAAGAGACGCTCCCTTGGAAGATTGCCGATGGTCTTGGCGCTTTGAAGGAAGCGCATCGCCGCGCCCTGTTTTCTTACATCCCGCTTGGCATCGAACTCGGCCGACTCGAACCGCGGCTCGCCGAATTCAATCTCAAGCCGCTGGCCGACGCGCTCGATCCTTACGCGGACTTACAGTTCGATTTCATCGGCATTCAGACGCTTTACGATCGCTATCTGATTCATGGACGCGATCCGCAGACCGGCCTGAAGCGCCGGCTGGAAGCGCCGCAGATTTTCTGGCTTCGCGTGGCGATGGGCCTCGCGATGCTGGAAAAGGATCGCGAGACGCGGGCACGCGAGTTCTACGAGATTTACAAAACGCGGCGCGCCTGCTCCTCCACTCCGACGCTCTTCAACTCGGGCACCTGCCGCCCGCAACTATCGAGCTGTTATCTGCTCACGTGCGGCGACTCGATTGAGGACATCACCGAGATTTGGAACCGCTTCGCGCAACTTTCAAAGTGGGCCGGCGGACTCGGCTGCTCGTGGACGGCCGTTCGCGGAACGGGCGCGCACATTCACGGCACCAATGGCGAGTCGAGCGGCGTCATCCCGTTTCTCAAAGTCTCCAACGACATCGCCATCGCCGTAAATCAAGGCGGCAAGCGGCCCGGGGCGCTTTGCTCGTATCTGGAGCTGTGGCACGCGGACATTGAGGACTTCCTCGATTTGCGCAAAGAGACCGGCGACGACCGGCGCCGCACGCACAACATGAACACGGCGCATTGGATTCCCGATGTATTCATGAAACGGCTCAAGGCGATTTCGGAAGGCGCCCTGCCGAAGGACGCGACGTGGACCCTCTTCCGCACCAACGAAACGCCTGATCTCCCCGACCTGTTCGGCCGCGCATTTGAGGAACGCTACGAACATTACGAGCGGCTTGCCGCGGACGGCAAAATCTGGAGCCGCCAGCTTCGCGTTCTCGCGCTGTGGAAGCGGATGCTCGAAATGCTTTTCGAGACCGGACACCCGTGGATGACATGGAAAGACCCGGCCAACGTGCGCAGCCCGTAGGATCATTGCGGCGTGATTCACAACTCAAACCTTTGCACCGAGATCGAACTCAACACGAGCATGGACGAGGTCGCGGTGTGCAACCTCGCGTCGATCACCATTCCCAACCATCTCCGCGACGACGGCGCCATCGATCACGACAAGCTTCGCGCCACGGTTAGCACCGTGATGCGGATGCTCGACAACGTGATCGACATCAACTTCTACCCGGTCCCGGCGGCAGCCAACGCCAACTTCAAGCATCGGCCAGTCGGCCTTGGCGTTATGGGATTGCAAGATGCGCTTTACACAAAAGGCATCCCATTCGATTCACCCGAGTCCGTCGCTTTCAACGACGAGTTTATGGAGGCGGTCGCCTTCCACGCTTACTCCGCGAGCAGCGACATCGCGGCGGAGCGCGGCGCTTATCAAAGCTATCCCGGATCGAAGTGGCAGCGCGGGATTCTCCCGCTCGACTCGCTCGCGTTGCTGGAGGAGGAGCGCGGTCTCCCGGTGCTCGTCGATCGCAACACGCGGATGCCGTGGAATGAGCTGCGCGAGAAGATTTGCCGACAAGGCATGCGCAACTCGAACTGCCTCGCGATCGCGCCGACGGCGACCATCTCCAACATCATGGGCTGCACCCCCTGCGTGGAGCCGGTCTATAAACACATTCACACGAAATCGAACATGAGCGGTGAGTTCGTGCGCACGAACGACCATCTCGTGAAGGAGTTGCAACGGCGTGGCCTTTGGGACGCCGAGATGCTCGCCGACCTCAAGTATTTCGACGGCTCGGTGCAGTCCATCGAGCGCATCCCGGTGGACGTGAGGCGGCTCTACAAAACGGCATTTGAGATCGAGCCGACGTGGATTTTGCAATGCGCTGCGGTGCGTCAAAAATGGATCGATCAGTCGCAGAGCACGAACCTCTGGATCGCCGACGCGGACGCGCGCCAGGCGAGCTTCATGTATCGCGAGGCGTGGGAGCGCGGACTCAAGACGACCTACTACCTCCGAACCATGAACAAGAGCGGAATCGATTCGGGAAATCGCGAGCGGCGCCCGGAGAAGCGGGAGCCGAATGACGCGGATAAGACCGCCTGCTCGATCGAGGCAATGCGCAACGGCGGGACCTGCGAGGCTTGCCAGTGATTCTCAACGACCATCAGATCCGGGAGCTTGCCCTTCGCGGAATGATCCAGCCGTTCGAGTCATCGCTCGTGAGCCGACTCGATGATGGCACGCCTGTGCTTTCGTTCGGTCTGTCGGGCTACGGCTACGATCTTCGGCTTTCGCCAAAGGAGTTTCGTATTTTCCGCCACATCCCCGGCACCGTCGTGGACCCGAAGGCCTTTAATCCGCGGAACCTCGATCGTGCCCCGCTGCATAAGGACGCTGCGGGTGATCACTTCATTCTTCCCGCGCGCAGTTACGGTCTCGGCGTGGCCGTCGAAGCGCTCGATCTTCCAACCGACACCACAGCGATTTGCGTCGGCAAGAGCACCTACGCGCGCTGCGGCATCATTGCCAATGTCACTCCCGCTGAGGCCGGCTGGCGTGGACACCTCACGCTCGAATTCTCCAACTCAAGCGCAGCCGATTGCCGCATCTATGCCGGCGAAGGCGCCGTGCAGATGCTCTTCTTCCGCGGCGAACCATGCGGCGTTTGTTACCGAAGTCGGCGCGGGAAATATCAGAACCAGCGCCAGCGCATCACCCTCCCGCGTGTGTGAGTGCGACCTCGCTAGCTCTGGTGCTCGCGTCGCAGGCGACGCGCCGCTTCGACCATGTGTTCCAGAGCTGGCAACACTTCCTGCCAGCCGCGAGTCTTCAAACCGCAGTCGGGATTCGCCCAAACGTGTTCGGCAGGCAGGACCGCGCACGCGCGACGGAGCAGCGCCGCCATCTCGTCGGCGGAAGGCACACGGGGCGAGTGGATGTCCCACACGCCCGGCCCGACCTCCGCGGGATAACTGAATTCTTCAAAGGCGGTGAGCAGCTCCATGTTCGAGCGCGAGGTTTCGATCGAGATCACGTCGGCATCGAGGGCGGCGATGGAGTCGATGATGTCGTTGAATTCGCAATAGCACATGTGCGTGTGGATTTGCGTCTCGTCGCGCACGCCGCCCGCACACAACCGGAACGCCTCGACTGCCCATTTGAGATATTCTTTCCAGTCCTGCCGTCGGAGCGGCAGTCCTTCGCGCAAAGCCGGCTCGTCGATTTGAATCATGCCGATGCCGGCGCCTTCCAGGTCGAGAACCTCGTCGCGCAGCGCCAGCGCAATTTGGCGCGTGGTGACCGAGCGCGGCTGATCGTCGCGCACGAAGCTCCATTGCAGCATTGTCACCGGACCGGTGAGCATTCCCTTCATCGGCCGGGTGGTCAGCGATTGCGCATAGCTCGACCAGCGGACCGTCATCGGCTGAGGGCGCGACACGTCGCCGAAAATGATTGGCGGCTTTACGCATCGGCTGCCGTAGCTCTGCACCCAGCCATTTTCGGTGAAGGCGAATCCGTCGAGCTGCTCGCCGAAGTATTCGACCATATCGTTGCGCTCGAACTCGCCATGCACCAGCACGTCGAGCCCGATCTTCTCCTGACTCGCGATCACCTCGGCGGTTTTCGATTCGAGGAAGCTTTCATATTCCGCATCGGCAAGTTCGCCTTTCTTCCACCGCGCCCGAGCGGATCGCACATCGTCGGTCTGCGGAAAGGAGCCAATGGTTGTGGTGGGAAACAGCGGAAGGGACAGCCGCGAGCGCTGAATTTTGCTTCGCTCAGCGAAAGGAAGTTTGCGCTGCGTGTCGTGGGCCGACACTTGCGCGAGCCGCTCCGAAACCAGTCGATTGTGAATCCGGCCGCTCGCGCGCCGCGCATCACATGCCTGTCGATTCGCGCTCAAGACCAGGGGCTCCGGCTCATCACGCAGCACCCGCGCGAGAGTGACAACTTCGGCCAGCTTTTCATCGGCAAAGGCGAGCCAGCCGCGCAACTCAGGATCGAGCTTCGACTCCGAGCGGAGCGTCACCGGCACATGCAGCAGCGAGCAGGATGGCGCCAGCCAGAGCCGCTCAGGCCCGAGACGACTCTTCGCCTTCACCAACAACTCGAAGGAGTGCGCGAAATCGTTCTTCCAGATGTTTCGGCCGTCCACGAATCCGAGCGAGAGCACTTTGTCGCCGGGAAAAGCGGCGAGCAGCGTGTCGAGTTCCGCCTCTGCGCGCGTGACATCGAAATGCACACCCGCGACTGGCAGGGCGAGGAGCGTCGAAAGGTTCTGCCGCAAATCGCCAAAGTAAGTCGCAACCAACAGTCGCAGCCCCGGCACCGCCTCACTCAGCGTGCGATACGCCCCGAGCAAGGCAGCGCGCTGCGCGTCGGTAAGATCGAGCGCCAGAACAGGCTCATCGAGCTGCACCCATTCCGCGCCGAGAGCCACGAGGCGTTGCAATACTTCCGCATAAATCGGAAGCAGCCCGCCGAGCAAAGCGAGCGGATCAAACGCTTCCTCGTCCCGTGTCTTGCTCAGCAGCAAGTAAGTCACCGGCCCGATGAGCACGGGCTTCGTTTTGATATCCAAAGCCAGCGCCTCGGCGAATTCATCGAATGGCTTGGTGCTACCGAGACGAAAGCTTTGCCCGCGATGCAGCTCGGGCACGAGGTAGTGGTAATTGGTGTCGAACCACTTCGTCATTTCGAGCGCATGCCCGTTGCCGCAGCATTCCGCGGCATCGCGATTGCCTCGCGCGATACGGAAATACGTCGCGAGATCGACTTGCTCGCTCGACCAGCCGAAACGCTCCGGCACTGCGCCGACGAGCGCTGTCATATCCAGCATCTGGTCGTAAAAACTGAAGTCATTCGACGGGATCAGATCGATGCCGGCGCGTTGTTGTTTGAGCCAGTGCTCGCGTCGAAGAGCGGCGGCACGCTCGCGCAGTTCGGCCTCGGCAATCTGGCCACTCCAGAATGCCTCCACCGCGCGCTTCAACTGCCGTTGGTCGCCGATGCGCGGATAGCCCAGGCTGTGCGTCGGATAAGGAATAGACTTCATCCGGCTGACGTTACGAGCCGAACGCACGCGGCGTTAGCGCATCCTCTGAATGATGATCATTCACAGAACGAATGACGCGCGCTCGCTCGCCGGTGGGACGTTGGAGGGAATGTCCTCCGGTCTCGAACTCCGCCACCTGAGCACGCTGATTGCGCTCGCCGAGACCGGCAATCTTTCCAAAGCGGCGCGCCGCCTGCATCTCTCGCAGCCGGCAATCTCGCACCAAATTCGGAGTGTCGAAGAGTCTTACGGCGCTGCGCTGTTTGAGAGGAAGAGCAGCCCTCTCCGGCTGAGCGCGCTCGGGCAACGGCTGGTCGAGCTGGCTTATGAGGTTCACGGCCAGATGCGCGACGCTGAGCGCGATCTCAAACGCATTGCGAGCGGCCACGCCGGACAACTGCGCGTCGCTGTCGAGTGCCACTCATGCTTCGACTGGCTGATGCCGTCGATGGATGCCTTCCGCGAACGCTGGCCCGAGGTGGAACTCGATCTTGTGTCCGGCTTTCAGCCCGATCCCGTCGGACTCCTCGCCGAAAGCCGCGCCGATCTCGTCATCGTCTCGCGCGCCACAAAGCGCCGCGATGTGATCTATCACCCGCTCTTTGGTTACGAAGTGCTGGCGCTGTTTTCAAAGAATCACCCGCTCTCGCATAAGAGTTTCGTCACCGCGCAGGACTTCCGCCGCGAAACACTCGTCACCTATCCGATTCCCGACGAGCGCCTTGATTTCGTCCGCGACGTGTTGATCCCAGCGGATGTCGCACCGCAGCGCCGAACCACCGAACTGACCGTTGCAATTCTCCAACTCGTAGCGAGCGGTCGTGGCGTGGCCGCACTCCCCGGCTGGACGGTGCAGCCTTATCTCGACCACCAATACGTGATCGCAAGGACGATTGGGAGAAAGGGCCTGTTTAGCCAACTCTACGCCGCGACAACGACAAGCGCCGCGAAGGTCAGTTATGTCCAGGAGTTCATCGGGACCACCAAGCGCATCAGCTTCTCAACATTGCAACGCATCAGCCCGGTGTGAGCCCGGGTGTGCCGCCGATGGAAGCAGCCGACGTGGCCAGCGCAAAGAGGGCGACATACGAGGAATGTCTGACTTCATGCCTGAGCTGCGCCGCTGCCGCCGAAAGGTGCGCCGCTCATTGCTCCCGCCAGGAGAACGCCGCGGAATTGGTGAACGTCATCTGCGTCGCCCGGACCTCCGCCGATGTATGTCTCCTTACCGCGCGCCTCATCTCTCAAGGGTCAGATTTCGTTCAGGAGTATTGCGCGCTCTGCGCGGAAGTCTGCCACACTCTTCGCGAGGAATGTCTCAAGCAGCCTGGAATAGCGTGCTGCGATCATTGCTCCGAACTCGCGCTGCACTGCGATCGGGCATGTCAAAAGGCCGCGGTATGAGCCTGTTGAATTCGCGGCAGGCTTCGTGTAAATCCGGAGATAGAGACACGCCGCCGATAGTTCTCCTCTCGCAGTGCGACTTGGAGCGGTGAGTTGCTTCGCAGTTGCGCATTGATGATCTCGCAGCGGACACCGCCGTGGAGACCACGCAGCACTTCAGCCATGACCAGCGCGCCGGCATAGGCACCTACGAAGGACGACGAGAGAGCCTTGTCGGCGAGTGTTTCGGCGAGAATGCCACACGGGTCTTGCGTGCGGAAGGCATCGAGCAGCGCAACCTTCGCCTCAACGCCGGCCATCTCGTCTTCTGCCCAAATCTGCGCCGGAATGCGCGACGCCCCCGGGAAGGTGTGGAAAGACAATCGATCGAACGTATCAACGCTTCCGCCCAAGCCGCACTCGACGACCAATGCGAAACCTGCGGCATCCAGGCATCGCCTCGCGGGCGCTGAATCGAAACCGCAAAGCGCGATGTAAGGCTCGTCGTCACCACGGCGAACGGTGGCGTCGAAACGGCGCTCGCAGATGCGAGTTCGGAAGCCTCGTGTCTCCAGCCAGTGCGAGCAGAGGCGGCTCTTGAATCGACCCGGCGAGTCGTTCTCGCAAAGCAGGCCGGCGCTCCAATTTCCGCTCACCACTCGGTCGAAATCCTGGAGCAGGAATAGCGTGTCGCTCGGGCGCTCGTAGGGCAGCAGCGCTGCGTTCCAAAGAAATGCCTGACCCAAATGGCCGAGACCCAGAAACCACAAGTTGGAGGGCAAGTATTTCAATTCGGGGCCGACCGCCTCGTCATCAGTCCAGTCGAGGTCGGGCCGCCACAGCGAGACGCCGAGCGGGCGCTCGACGAAGCGGCTGCTCAGGCCGCAGACGCGGAGAAAGCCACGCGCTACTCCCAACCCTCCCGCAAGCACGCCACCGAGCGCGAAGTCGATGCCGTCGTCCAAAGTGAATGACATCTCGGCCGGTGCCACGCCGCCGCGCCAGCCGGAGCAAATGACCGACAGCGCATCGGGCACAGGCTCGGCTGTTGCACCGAAATACAGCGTGTGACTTCGGTCCGAATGGCGCGCGCGGGCGAGTCGAGCGCCGAGGGACTCTACGACCTTATTCAACGAGCCTGCGCCAGGCCAAGGCACCAGCAACTCCACCTGCACTGGCATTTCCACCGAGACACCCCCGAGGAAAGCGCGTTTGCCAGTATTGACCGCAGTTAGCAGCGCGGCCTGAAGGGCAGCGGAGCGCGTGATTTCCTCACCGCAAATAAGGTTGAGTCGGAACTGTCCCAGCCTCTCCATAGCTTGCGCATAGGTGCCGCCAAAGCGTTCGAGAACCGCGCGCGCGAGACGGCAGTAATTCCCCTCGTTGAGCTGGTCGGGTGTCATAGCAGGGTCAGACGGACTTTGCCGGACTTCGGCCCCCAGGAGTTCCAGCGGTGATCGCCGCAGTATTCGTGAATGCCGACACCAGCCAGGGATTGGAAACGTCGTTGGGCGAATTGCGGCACGATGAGGGCGACGTGGCCGCTCTGCGCGATCATCGGATGGGTGCTGTCGGAGCCGCTTTGCCCGGTCCATTCGCTCGGGTGCGTATGCACGTCGGCGAGCACGCGCATCTTGCGAGCACGGCAAAATTCCCACAGCGGCACAAAGCCTTCGCCGTGAAACATGATGATTCCAGTATCCAGCGCGGTGGGATCGAGGTCGTCGTAGCAGATAAAATGACTCACCTTTCGCGCGCCGTTACCGCCGAGGAGAAACGCGCCGCTCTCACGGTGTCCACCGCCGCGACGTTTCAGCTCGCGGATAAGCCGCCACCAGACGAGCCACGAAATGCACAGATTAGGCGACGGCATATTTTCTCCGGTTCAGGCACGAGTGAACGAAGTTGAGATAGACAACGATCGAGAACTCCGGCTGCCACCAGACGTTCGGAAACTGCGGCTTCCAGCTCTCATGCCCAGGCATCGCCATGCGGTCGCAAGGCGCATAGAGCGCCACGCCATTGTTCCAGCCAGGATTGAAGACTTTGGTGACGTTACCCGGTCCTTTCGGCCAGAGCGCAGGGTCCAGGCGGCAATTCTTCTCCACGTCCCACGGGCAAGCCGTCGGCGCAGTCTGCGGATAGCCATCCGCAGTGAAGCGCAGAAACACTTTTCCCGCGGCGACCAAGTCCTCGTCGGCCTGCATCCAGAACACCGGGTGCGGCCAGACGATGCCGGTCAACACGCCGTTCAGCGCCCATCTCCCCGCATCCGCGCCGGCTTGGAAGGGTGCGTCCTCGAGGTGAGCGTGGAAAAGCGCTTCGTCCGGGCTCACCCATTCACCTCCACCTTGCCCGTGAGATTCAGGCGCACCTCGCAGGCGTGCGGCTTCACAAACGAGCCGATGTGCGCGGATTCCGGCAGCACATCATTGGGCGCTTCCGGCAGGCGCAGCACCTTGTCGAGCGCGTCGGCGCCTTTCAGCCCGAAGGCGCGCAACGCCCAATGCAGGACTTTTTCGATGGTCGCGGCGGGTGCGAAGCTCCGGCTCTGCTCGCCGTTGTAAAAGACGGTGACCGCGACCTTGCGGCAGCGGTGGCAGTGGACGTGGTGGCGATGTTTGATGCCGCACTCGCGCAGCTTGCGATGCCGGTCATGAGGCTCCTCCTCATCTTCGATGGTGAGGTGAATGTCGCCGTTGGCGTCAGGCGCGATGCGCTTGAGCAGTTCCTCGACGGTGGCGTCTTCGTCGATTTTGACGAGCTTCGGTTCGCGGGCGTCGGCGGTGTGGATGTAGAGTTCGATTTCTTTCATTGGCGTTTGTCTCCGGTTGGATTGGTTAATGAGGAGAGCCGGCCCGCGGGCCAAATTTTCCATTCCGCGCGCGCTTTTTTTCGGCTGACTACTGGCCTCACTAGGAGAAGCCACCCTCGACGCGGAAATTTCCGCCGAAAGGACGGAAATTTTAGGGAATTGCCCGGCTTTCTGTTACGAACGCATGCGGATCACGACCGTCACCGCCGATGTCAGAACTCACTCCCGACGCACTCGCCAAGTTCGAGCAGACAGTCACCGATGAATTCATCGAGCGTCTGTCGATTTTTGCGTTGCGACGCACGAGGTCGCGTTACTGGCGTGGCGTTTGGGATGGCCATTTGCCCGGCGGCAACGGTGCTCGCGACATCGTGGCTGAGGCGCTTGATGACGTGCTATTCGGCCGGCGCACTTGGAATCCTGAGAAGAATCCCGACCTGCTCGACTTCATGCGCTCCGTAGTGAACAGCAAGATCAGCCACTTGCAGACGGGTGAAGAGAATCTCCACTGCAAATTGGCGCACGAGGAGAAGGACGAGGAAGGCAGAGAACACGTGGAGAAACTGCCGACGAACCCCGCCACGACCGCCGACGAACAACTGCAAGCGAACGAAGACGAGACACGGAATAGCGAACTCATCTTCCTCTTCTACGACTTCGTGGCTGGCGACAAACTCATCCAGGGAATCGTGGGCTGCACCATCGAGGGCGTCACCAGGCGCGCAGAGATCGCGGCCGCGCTGAAAGTGAAGGAGCAGGAGATCACCAACGCCAACAAGCGGCTGGAGCGCTGCTTCAAAGAATTCCGCAAGGCTCACGCCGACAAGAACCCGTTCAAATCCCCCAGGACTTAGTATGCCCGATGAAAAACCACTTACGCCCGCGACCGACGCGGTGAAGGCACTCGCCCGGCTTCTGCACGAACCGGAGATCGAGAGCGAGCCTCGCGAACACATTCAAGCCGAGCTGAAAAGCGCCGGCATCGACACCGCCGCGCTGCTGAAGTCGGTGCGCGAGAAGATCAATCAGGCGAAGAGCCGGCAGCGGCTAGCCACGGCGCACGAACGCCGGCAGGCGCTGCTCAGTAAAGTGACGCGCCTCAAGGCGACCGCAGCCAGAGGAGGCACACGACTACTCGACCAGGTAAAGGAACTGCTCGACGCGCAGTTTGCCGGGCAGCAGCAAGCCGCCGTGTTGTTCCGTAAATTCGAGGAGGCGAAAGAGGAGGATCTCCAGTCATTGCTGGATGACATCGTTCTACTCGACGCACCCGACGATGAAGAGCACCGGCCCGGCACCTAATCTCCTGCGCGCACAGGGAGCGGCCTTCAAACTCGCTCGCGAATACGGCTTCGCGCACCCGAGGGACATCCGGCTAGAAGACATCGCGATGGACCGCGGCGTCCTCGTCATTGTCGGCGGTATCGCCGGTTGCGAAGCCCGACTCGTGCGCAAAGGTAAAAAGGGAATCATCCGAGTGAGCAACACGATACCGGAAGTCGGGCGGCAGCGTTTCGCCGTCGCGCACGATCTTGGGCATTGGGAGCTGCACGATGCATCGCAGTGGTTTGTCTGCACCGCGGCCGACCTCCGCGATTACGAACGCAGCCCTATCGAGACGGAAGCGAACACTTTCGCCTCCGAGCTGCTGATGCCGAGCCATCTCATCCGGCCGCGTTGCGAAAAGACAGCGCCGAGCCTGCAACTCTTCAAAGAACTGGCGGAAGACTTCACCGTATCGCTAACGGCTGCGGCTATTCGTTTCATCCGCGAGTCACGCCACGAGTGCGTGCTTGTGGCTTCCCGAAACCGCGAGATTCGCTGGTGGGTGCGCGGCACCGATCGCTACGGCGTTTACTTCCAGTCGCGCCAGCCGATCGATCGCCAAAGCCTCGCCTGGTATGCCTACGAAAACGAAGCGATGCCCGACGATATGGAGCGAGTGCCAACCGAGGCTTGGTTCCCTGATCTACCGAACAACATCGATTTCGAGATCTTTGAGCAGTCGATGAAGGTCGGCAACTACAACGCCGCTCTCACGCTGCTCTGCATCGACGACCCGTCGTAGATTTTGCCACACGCTCGTTTCCCCGCAGCCAAAAATGCTCCATCCTCTACCCGCCATGGACATCGCTACATCCGCCAAGACCGCTGCCACCTTTGCGCCTTCGCAAGCCTTTGTTGAAAGCATGCGCCCGCGAGGCCTTGTCGAGTTGGGAAGCGCCCTCGCGCCGCTCATCGAAAGCCGCCGCTCAGCCAAACTTGTCGAGATCGGCAGTTCGGTAGCCAGCATCTTGGAGAAAGCAAAGGCGTTCACCCGCGGCTTCGAGTCAGTCGCATTCCCTCATGCCAGCGACCTCGCGGCAGCTCGCGCAAATTGGTTTCCCAACATCGAGCGGTTCGTCAATCCGCTGGGCCAGTTGCAAATGCAGCTTGGTGGTGTCTCCGAAATTGCGCGGAAGATGCAACCGCTTCATCATCAGCTCGGACTGCAAAACGAGTTGCTCGGCCGACTTGCACGCGAATCAATTGCCGGCGTCGTTTCCAGGCTCGATTTTGTCATCGGGTCGGGCGTGGCGCCTTGGGCGAAGATTGGCGCCGCCATTTCGCCGCAGACCCATTTGTTTGACTTGGGCAGCGCACTCGCGCGTCGTTGCAGCGAATGGCATCACTTAACCGAAGGGTTTGCTTCTTTTAGTCGGCTGTTTCCGACCGATGAGGAATTTGCGCCGTTGCACGACTTTCTCCTGTCGCGGAGTTGGTATCTTTCCCTCGACATTTCGATTTCCCTCGCCGTGGAGCTGGTAGGTCTGCTCAAAGCCGGCAACACGGCGGCCATTGAAACGTTGCTCGCTGCGGAGGCGCGGGCGAATCTCGACGACATCGAGCTGGCCCTGATCGCGCAGTATCCTCCGCGTCGGAAGGTCATTGAGGACGCTTTCATTGCGCATCGCCAAGGGCTCTTTACCCTGAGCATTCCCGCGCTGCTACTCCTTGTGGACGGGATTGCGCACGAGCTTCGGCAAGCGCCGTTCTTTTGTGCGAGAAAGAGCAACCGTCGCGTTCGGGAGCGGCTTGCGGAGTTAGGCGATTGCGCTGCGTTGCGCTCATGGCTGCGCCCACTGATTGAACTTGGCAGTGTGCGAGAGGATACCACCCGACTACCCGATCAAGGTGCTGCGTTGAATCGCCACATGGTGATTCACGGCTTGAAAGCGGACTACGCGAACGAGACGGACAGCCTCAAGTTTATCGCCCTGCTCGAATTTATTCGGTCAGTCAGTTTCGTCTTCGAGTTGACTGCCGACGGCGCTGAAAGCTGACTATCGCGGCAGCGACGCGGGCAGCAGCAATTTCGCGCCGTCGCCGAATGCATTGGCCGGCGGCTCGAAAGCGTTGGTCGCAGTGAGTTGCGCCCGCGCGGTTTCGAGCGAGGAGAAGTCGAGTTGATGCGTGTAGCGCCACGCGTAATCGAGCACGCCGAGGAGCGGGTCGGGCCGGTTGTTGTGCGTGATGGCCTTGAGCGACTGGAGGTATTCGCTGCGGAAGACTGTCGGGATGATGATCCGCGCCTCGCCGTCCGCGACCAGCTCCGCGTTCATCATCACGCGCGCGGCGCGTCCGTTGCCATCGGCGAACGGATGCACCTCGGAAACGAGGAACATCATGAAGACGGCGCGCGCGAAAGGAGTGGGCAGCGTGCGGCAGAGCGCGAAGCCTTCCGCCAGCGTTCCGCGGACGTGACGCGGATGCACGAACAGGCTCTCGCCCGCGCGATTTGGCTCCGTTTTGAAAATGCCGGGCGCGTGTTCCGGGCGGCCCGCCATCATGCGCCCGTGCCGCTCGCAAAGGATGCGCGTGAACTCCTCTGCGGTTGTCCCGACGCGGCGCAGCTCTTCGTTTCGCACCACCTCGAAAGTGCCGATGATGTCGTGCGCGTCCGCCGGCCGCGCGGCCGGCACTTTGCCTTGGAAGATGATTTCCTCCGCTTCATCGACGGCGAACTCAGTGCCCTCAATGTAGTTGGAGAAATACGCCTCGAAAAAAGGCAGCGCGACACCGTCGGTCGCCTTCGCCGGTAGATGCGCGGGTGGCGCGACCGCGAGCTTTTGCCGCAGCACCTCGAAGATCTCCATGCGCTCGACGTCATAAGGCGCACCATCGAGGTAGGCCGCGCCCAACGCGGAGCCGAGCTTCGCTTTGCGCGTGCCCAGGAGCGCGCCCACGAGTGCGTCGAACTGCTGCGATTCCGCCTCCATCTCGAGTTCCGGCGCGATGGCGCGCGCTTGGTCGCGCAGCCGATTGAGCGCGTCCTCGCCGCTCGCACGCAATACGGAATCGAGATGCGTGACCAGCTCGTCCTTTGACAAAGTGCGAGCCACGGCGCCCCCGCGCGATCGCGAGGGACGCAAATTTTCAAGATAAGCACGGGCGGGCGACGCGATCCGCAGCCCATAGACAAACTCCTTGTCGCTCGCCAGCGCGGCGGGGCCTTTCCGTGGCCGAACGCGCAGGCCGGGCAGCTCAAAATCGGTCGTCTTCGGATGCACGAGGAAAGCCGAACCGTCCTTCGCAGGGCGGTTTTCGAGCGCCGTGCGATCGGCGATGAGCGCGCCGGGATAAAAGCCGGCGATGATCCGCCAGACGTTGCGGTGGATGATCGCCTCTGGCGCATCTTGCAGATTCCTCGTATAAAGGCGCGAGGCCAGCTTCCGCAGCGCGCCACTAGCGACGCCGCGATGAACAGCCAGGGCTGTCTCCTTCGAGGAGACGATCACCTCGTCATGGAGTTGAAATTTTTCGGCCATATAAGCAGGCGGCAAAGGCCACTAATGAAACTTTCCTTACTTTAACGCCAGTCAAAGTGAAAGTTTTCTCGATTTAAGAAAGAAAAGAAAACCGTCAGGGATTGGGCTCCGCGGTGGTGTTTTTAACTCCCCCAAAGCTCTGGCCCAGCCGGGTAGCCAAGGCAGCAATTATGATGAACCAGAATCCAGACGAGCGAACGATGACCGCGCCGATTGCCTCCGAAAAGGTGACGATCGAGCGGAAGATTTTCTTCCTCGACCTCAAAGA
The DNA here is from genome assembly GCA_038238555.1 of Chthoniobacterales bacterium. Taxonomy (GTDB): domain Bacteria; phylum Verrucomicrobiota; class Verrucomicrobiia; order Chthoniobacterales; family Chthoniobacteraceae; genus JANNXQ01. The sequence continues at coordinate 23,234 of JBBRXP010000006.1, forward strand.
GAATCAACGCGGCCGGTTCCTGAAGATCACCGAGGACGTGGGCGGACGGCGCGACACGATCATGCTGCCGGCGACGGCGTTCAAAGACTTCGCCGAAGCAACGGAACGGCTGATCGAGTTTGAGGCGAAGCTGTAACCGTCTTCCGCCAAACCGAGCGTCCGAGCGAGCGACGAATCTGACAGCTCTGCGCATTCGCGCTATTGTGCGTGTCCGCCACTATGGACCCGACGCTGCTTACCACACTGCTGAACAAAAGCGAGAGCGAGACGCTCGACTTCAAGGAGCTTCCCTACAAGTTCGACAATGCGACCGATGACGAGCGGAGCGAGTTGGTGAAGGATATTCTAATTTTCGCCAATGCGTGGAAGGACACCGACGCCTACATTCTCATCGGCGTCCGCGAGGACCAACAGCGCGCTGCCGCGGTGCCAGGCGTCACCACGTTCTTGCCCGACCACACCATCCAGCAATTCATAAACTCAAAGCTGAATCGTCGGGTGCATTTTCACATCGAGTCCGTCGCCTACCAAAGCGTAACGCTGGACATCATCCGCATCGACAAGGCGCAGGACCGGCCAGTTTATTTGAAGAGCAAATACGGCAGACTGGATGCCGAAAAAGTGTATGTCCGTCGCGGAAGCGGCACGTGCATCGCGAAACCGGAGGAGATCGCAGACATGGGCGCTGCCAATGTGCGTCGAAGCGCGAAGACCTTGCCGCAGCTCGAAGCGGAATGGGCGCGCGCGGGAGCGAAGGCCGGCATCGGAGCCGCGGTGTCGGTGGTGTCCACGCGGTTGGTCGATCCTGTCCCCGAGGAGAAGCACGAGAGTGGATTGAGCAGGCTCATCAAAACATCCAACCCACGGCCCGATGGAGGCCTTCGCGTGGGCGACATCGCCCAGAAGTTGTTTCGCCCGGTGCCGGGGATTTTCGACACCGTTCTGCACCAACCCGTGAAAGCGGAAATGGTCATGTCCGATCCGTTCGCGGTGAAGGACGAGGATTTGCTGAAGTATGCCCGCAAGTTTTACAGCCGGGCGCCGCTGAGTCTGCGCGTGCAAAACACCGGCACGGTGAATGCCGAGCATGTGCGAGTCGAATTGCGCGTGCCCGACGTGATTGGGTTGAAATTCTACGGGCAATCTTCCGCGCCGGAGAAACCCCGCGGCGGAATCAGGGATTTGGTTGCGATCGACCGGCCCAATTTCGACCAGGTGGACGTGTCACGCGAAAGTGCTGACTGGCTCGTGACTTTCGATTTCGACACCATCCAGCCGAAAGCCATCGGATGGACGCGAGAGCCGTTCTTTGTCAGTGCCGAGCAAGACTTCGAGGGCGAATGCCCCGGACGGATCTTTGCGGACGATTTGCCTGATCCGTTTGAGTTCAAGCTGGCGCTTCAGGTTCGCGCGGAGACGAAGCCTTTCGGGCCTGCTGATATCGCCCGTCTGCGAATCGAAAGCCGCGGTAGCTAGACTAGCGTTGCGAAGAGCAAACGCCGCGCGTGCCCGTCGGGCCGTCGCGACGCGGCTCTGCCGCGCGCGCAAAATCCTCCGCGAGCCTTTCCCGCTGGAATCTCACCTGACCAGTCACACCTTTTCCGCGAGCCGTCGGACGATGCCTGCCAGCTTCTCAAGATTCTGCTCGCCGAGTTCCTTGAGCGACTGGATCGGCTTCTTCAATTCGAGCTTCTCGTAGGCGAATTGATAGAGCTGCGGCTTATCCCACTTCAAGGTGCGCGCACATCCATAGATGAGGGTGTAATGATCTTCGCGCCACGCCTTGTTGCTCGGGCGGCGCAGGCGGGAGCGATTCATCGCCTTCTGCTGCTTGATCCACGCGATCGCGTCATCAAACTGGCTCGCGTCGAGGCGCGCATATGAGGCGACCTCGAACTTTTCCTTAAACCGGTTCATCCATGCCCCATACGTGGGGCCGCGACCGGATTTCTCATCGCGCTCCCCAAGTTCGTTCAGACGTTGGCGAATCTCCGCCGCCTGCGCTTCCGTGATGTGATGCGGCTCGCGCGGAATCACGGGGCGGACGACCTCCTTTTTGTTCACGCTCAGATCGCCGGCCGCTTGAAAAACGTCGCGGCCAGCACTCGCGCTTTGCTGAATGTGATTTGGTTTCGAGGACCGGCTTTTCCTTGTCAGCTTTTTTTCCGCAGCTGGTGCTTTTCCGCCTCCTGATTTTCCGGCGAGCTGATCGAGAATCCGCTGTCGTGCGCTCTCGATGTCGAGCCCCACGATGTCGATATACACGACCTGCCGGAGCAAGCCTTCGACCTCGCATGGTTTCACTCGGATGAGCACCAGCCGCTTCTTTGCGCCAGTCGGATCTCCCGCGAAAGCAGCCGCCCATTCGGGCTGGGTAAAGCTCGCCTTGAGGTAGTCCTCCGACAGCACCGCAATGGTGCGAGCCGCCTCCTTCGCCGCACGGTCCATTTCGAGGACGAAATTCGACCCTGCACCAAAATCCGGATCCTGCATCACGACCGAATGACCCGCATCTTCGAGCCAGCCGCGGATCGTGATCGCGTAACCGCGGTCAGCCTTCGTGTAGCTGATGAAGAAGTCTTTCATGCGTCTGCCGGTAGAGCGCCAAACTGCACGCCCGCTTTCTGCACTTCGCGATAGGGCAGCAGCCAGATGAGCGATTCGTCGTGGAGATCGACAACTTGAACGCGATTGCCCCACGGATCGCGGAAGTCGCAACGGAACGGCGGGATCAGCTCTATTCGATATTTCTGCGTCAGCTTCTCGCGAACCTCCGCGACCTGTGCTGCGTCGCGCACCATGATTCCAAAATGCCCGTGCTGGCTCGGGCGTGGATGCTCGACTTCGAACATCGCGAGGAACTGGTGCTCGCCGAGTTTGAAAAACGCATCGCCTTCCCCTTCGTCGAGTTTCTCGATGCCGAAGACATCCTGATAGAAGGCGACCGCCTTCGCAACGTCCCCGACCTCGATCGCGACGTGATTGCAGCCATAAACTTGAACGCTCATGGAGAAGCTTTTACCAGCCGGGCTTGACGGGGCAAAGCCGGATAGCTTCCATCTTCCGCTCACTCGACCAAGAGGCTGTATGGCAAATTCCCGCAAACACCACGAAGCCCCCTTTTTTCGAGCGCACCAGCAAGCGCCGTAAGGGGTTTCCATCCGAAACGCAGGTCAAAAAGGGCCTGCGGATCGTTCACGGCAACAAGGAGCTTCGCGAGAAGCTCGGCCGCAACGACCCATGCCCGTGCGGTTCCATGCGGAAGTTCAAGAACTGCTGCATGTGTTCCGGCTGCTTTCGACGGTTCGGACCGCCATTACTTTTTTCCGCGACTGGGCGACCTTTCTCCAAAGATGAAACTCTCAGATTGGGCCATCGACTATCAGGCACTCGTAGCAGGCGCGACGACGACTCAGGAGAAACGGGATTCTCTTGGCAACGGAGTGTTGGAGCAGTCTGTCCGCATTTACAAAATGCTGGTAAAGCGCCCGGTGTGTTTGGATGAGATTCCGTGCGGGTCTTTTTTCTATGGCTTGGATTACTACAGCTTTTTAGAGCTGAAAGAGGCTGTCCCGTTGAACGACACCATTGATGACCGCGTCCTCTTCGCCATCGGCAGTTCGGCCCCAGCCCAAGACAAAAAAGACGCGCGCGTGCGCTTGCGTGGTTTGATCGGCGCAACGGAGAAACGGTTCGGACCTCAGTTCGACAAGGGCCACTTCATTGCTCGGTCGATTGGAGGAGGCACGGAGGTCAACATCTTTCCCCAGCGGCGTGATCTCAACCGTGGCTGGTCCGTGCAAGGGCAGCTATTCCGAATGATGGAGGAATACTGTCACATTCATCCGGGCACGCTCTGCTTCAATAGACCCGATGCCGAGAAACCGAAGCCAGTCCCCCCACGCTGGCAGGACGCCAAGCAAGGAGCCGCCGATTTGCTCATCGAGCTCCCGAACCCGGCGGAAGGCACGCCCGTTTACATCGCCACCGACGGCGTGGACCACGGAACTCTCGTCCGCCTTCGCGCCTTCGTGCGTGCCGCAGAGCGCTCCGGGCAAAAGATGAAGCTGCTATAGGCAATTCTGAGTTCACACGGCGGGCGGTTTCGGCTAGGCCAAGCGTGATTCACTGGAGGTTACACCGCCTTCCGTGCGGCAGTTCGCGCGGCAAGCGGTGGCGGATCGTCCAGAAACCCACAACACATTATGGCGAAGAAGCTCACGAAAGCCCACGCGCTTAACGCGCAAAAACTTCACCCGAAACTCCGCGTCTTTGCCAACGGTGATCGCGAAGTGAATGCCATCCGAGCCGAACACTGCTCGGGCATTGCCGTGACCACCAAGAAGCTGCTGGCCGACGTGCCGGAGTTGCGCGGTGACGAAGCCACCCCCGTAGCGCTGAGTGCATTGTCGAAAGCCGCGGCCACTCCCAATACACTCAAGGCCGTGCCGCGAGATGTTGCCGCGAGTGTTTTCATTCACACTCGTCGGAGCGAAGACGCGCGCACCCTCGCTCCGGTACCCGGCGAAAAAGCGCGTCGCGGCAATTTGATCGCGGCCGACGTGCCGCTGGGCGACCTCGACGCTGTGGCCGCACACGAGGATGTCCTCTTCATCGAAGCCTCCGAACCGCTGAAGACGCCGCGTCCAGTGAAGATCAATGCTGGCGTTGCGGCGCCGGCCAAGAGCGTTCGCGTCGTTGGGCGGGAGAAGCTGCACCGCAAAGGTGCGGGAGTGCTCGTGGGTATCATCGACGTCGGCGGGTTCGACTTCACTCACCCCGATTTTCGCACGGCGCGCGGCGGCACTCGTTTCCTCCGCATTTGGGACCAAGGTGGCGATCGGCGGCCACCGCCGAAAGCGCAGGGCTACGGCGCAGAGTTTACCCAGGAGCACCTCGATGCTGCGATCAAAGCCGCGCCGAAGCTTGGTGTTCCGGCCTATGAAATCGAACGCCAATCGCAGTTGTCGCCGAGTGCTCACGCCACGCACGTCGCCAGCATCGCGGCTGGTAATCGCGGCGTTGCGCCAGCCGCGACGTTGGCCGCTGTCTTAGTTTCACTGCCCGACGAGGACTACGATCGGCGGAGTTCCTTTTACGATTCCACGCGCATCGCCCACGCGATGGATTACCTGCTCGCGCTCGGGGAGGAACTCAAACTCCCGGTCTCGCTGAACGTGAGCCTCGGCACCAACGGCCATGCGCACGATGGTTCAAGCGGGGTAAATCGCTGGCTCGATTCCGCGCTCACGCAGCCAGGTCGCGCAATCTGCGTTGCTGCGGGCAACGCGGGCCAGGAGCGGGCGGAGACGCCGGACGACATCGGCTTCATCATGGGCCGAATTCACAGCAGCGGGCGGGTTGCCTCGCGCGGCCTCGCGCACGATCTCGAATGGATCGTCGTCGGGAACACGACGGTCGATATTTCCGAGAATGAATTGGAGATTTGGTATGGCGCACAGGACCGCTTTGCCGTTTCCGTGAAACCGCCCGGACGAGATTGGATAGGGCCAATTAGCCCCCGCCAATTTGTCGAGAATCAGCAACTTGCTGACGGCTCTTTCCTGAGCATTTACAATGAGCTGTATCACCCCGCGAACGGCTCAAACTATATCGGCATCTACCTGTCGCCGCTGTTCAGTGAGAGCGGCGTGGTTGGCGCGAGCGCTGGCACCTGGACGGTGCGCCTTCACGGCGAAGAAGTCCGTGACGGCACTTTCCACGCATGGATCGAACGCGACGATGCCCGTCCGCTTCGTCGGGTCGGAGAGCGGGAGCTGATGTCGCGGCGACCGGCACGGAGGTAGTGGCGGCGAACGGATTTAGTGGCGCCGACGATCCTTGGGTGGCGATGACCGGCACCAGCATGGCCAGTCCTTACGTGTGCGGAGTTGCTGCACTCATGCTCGCCACGCAGCCCAAGCTGACCGCCGCGCAAATCCTTGGCATCCTGCAACGCACTGCGCGCCCGCTTCCCGGCACGGATTACCGATGGCGTGACGACGCCGGCTTCGGCGCCATTGACGCGGAAGCGTGCATTCTTGAAGCCAGTCAATTCAACGAACGGAAGGATCTCACCGTATGAAGTTCACCATTTTTCAATCCGACAAAGGCGATTGCATCCTCCTCGAAGCCGAGGACGGAAAGCACATCCTCGTGGATGGCGGAATGCCAAATTCCTACCCCGAGCACGTCGCCCCAGCACTCGGCAGATTGCGCGATGCCGGCGTCGAACTTGACCTCGTTTATCTCTCTCACATTGATCAGGACCACATCGGCGGCGTTTTGCGCCTGATGGATAACGAAGCCGCGTGGCGCGTCTTCGATCACCAAACATCCATCGGCAACGCTCAAGCCAAGAAGCCGAAGGTGCCTCGGCCACCCGTGGTGCATGAAATCTGGCATAACCCTTTCCATGAACAGGTCGGGGAAAACGCGGGCGACATCGCGGACATGCTCGCCACATCCGCACAGCTTCTTGCCGCGGCTGCTTTGCCCGAGTTGCAAGAGCTTGCGGGAGGAGCATCAGGAACTCGCACTCAGCCAGCTCGAAGCGATGCGATTGAAGCGCCGCGTCGGCGACGGTCAGCTTAACATCCCTGTGAACAAGCCCTTTGACGGGAAGCTCATGTATGTGCGCTCGAACATTGCCCCTTTTGCGCTCGGCGGACTTCGCATCTTCATCATCGGCCCGTTCAAGGACGATTTGAGAATCCTGCGCGAGGAGTGGAACGAATATCTCACCGCGCATCGGGATGCCGTGGAGAAGCTTCAGGACCAAGCCGCGCGGGACGAAGAGAACATGGGCAATGACGTTGCGCGCCTGCTTCGCCGGCTCGAAATCACGGCCACCGTTTTCGGTGATCGTAAGAATGTTACAGCGCCCAATCTTGCCTCCTTGATGCTCTACGTCGAAGAGCCAAGTGCCGGTGCCACCGATCGCCGCTACCTTCTCACCGGAGACGGCGCATGGCAGGACATCCTGAGAGGGTTGAAGAAGCACGACAAACTCGACACCGCTACCGGGGGTCTGCATGTGGAGGTGCTCAAAGGTCAGCACCACGGCTCGGAGAACAACTGGCATGAAGATTTCTGCCGCGCCATCACGGCCGACCACTACGTCTTTTGCGGCAACGGTGAACACGAGAACCCGGACCTTGGTGTCATCGACATGGTGCTTGATTCACGAGTCGGCCCAGCCACGAAACGTGGGTCCAATGCGGAAACAGGCAACCCGTTCACGCTCTGGTTTAGCTGTCGCTCGACAGTCCCGAACAATCAGGCCGCTCAAACACACATGCGGCGCATCGAAAAAATGGTGTCGGCAGCCGCTGTAGCGCACCCCGGAAAGATTCGCTTCCACTTCCTAGAAGGAAACTCCTTCGACTTCACGGTGTAGGAGCCGCACCGCCAAAGTGAGCGGACGCCAACTCATGGAGCGCTTCAAGACTGGAGAGCCCGAAGCGAGATAGAAAATCACTCGTCGTTGCGAACCGCAGGCGCCCGTCGTCGCCGGCGAAGTCTGTGACCAAACGGAGATCGCGCAATTTGACTACCAAGCCGCGTTTGTCGGCGGCGAAAAGTTGGTCAATTTCGGCTTGGCTGACCGGCTGTTTGAAGGCGATGCAGGCGAGCACTTCGAGCGCGGCTGTGGTGAGATCGGGATTGCCGCTCGCGCCGGTCTGAGAGCGCAGGTAGTCGGCGAGACGACTGCTCTCGATTTTCGTCGAGAGGAGCGAAACAACGCCGTTGACGATGCGGAGTTGGAGGCCGACCGGCTCGAGCTGTTGGTTGCACTCCAGGAGCGCGGCGATCAACTCCACGTTTGAGAGCGCAGCCGCCGCCCGGATCTCCGCGCGGACATCCTCGCGGAAAAACTCGCGCAGCTTTTCCCGCAGCCCGTCCACCGTGAGGCTCTTTCCCGTTGCGAACAGCATTTGGACGACCGCCTTTGAAGCCACCTTCGCAGTCGCGCCGGTGCCGCTGCGCTTGGTGCGACGGTGCGAAGATACGACGTTCACACGTTACGACCGCAGGCTGAGGTTTTCGGCGACGGTCCGAAGACGCTGCTGGTCCACATGCGTATAGCGCGCCGTCGTCGCGAGGCTCTTGTGCCCGAGGAGCGCCTGCACATCGCGCAAGGTGGCGCCGCGCTCATTAAGAAGCAGCGTGGCAGCGGTGTGTCGGAGCGGGTGCGCGGAGATGACTGGCACGCCGGCGCGCTGGCAGGCACGCTTGAGCCGCGCGTTGAAGGCTTGATTGCTGACCGGTGCGCCGTTCCGGCCGGGAAAGACCAGCGGCGACGCGGCGAAATCCATCCCACCACTCCGAAGGCGAACACCTTTCACGCATTCGAGGAATGCGGACCACTCCCGGAGCGCGTCCGATAATTCAGGAATGACCGGCAGATCACGAAACGAGCCTCCCTTGACCTGCATTCGTGTGGCGATCACCGCACCGCCGGGCTCACGCACCAGCCGCTCCATCGTGAGCTGCGCCCATTCGTGAAAGCGGCAGCCAGTCGGGAACAACGCCTGCGCAAAGTGGAATGCGAGATGATCGAAGTAATTGCGGCGGTCCTCTCGCATTACCGCGAGAAGCATCGCGAGTTGCGAAGCGGTGTGATAGCGCAGCTCCGTCTTCTCGATTTGGAACTTCGGCGCGAGGCATTCCGCGAACGGGTTCGGGGCGCCCAGCACCTTGTAGAGCAGCGCCAGCGCTGCCTTGAGCTGGAGATGATGCGATGCACTCCGACCGCGAGTCGCGCACTCGTAAAATTGCCGCGCCTTGTCCATCGGCAATGTTGCCAAGGTAGTATCTTCCGCCGAAGCCCACGAGATGACGGCGATCCAAGTGCGCCGATACGCAATGAGCGTGTTGGCAGCGAGCTGGCGCTGCTCCGCGGCGGCGATCAGCCTTTGCAGTAATGAGTCCGCCGGCACATCCCGCGCCTCGCACTCTGCTTCACCCACTGATGATGGTAATTGGCCCATTGCCGGTTCACTTCACGCAAGGAGCTAACGTTACAATAATATCTCTTATTGTCTCGCCGCCGGGCCTTTCAGAAGCAGGCACAGCATTATTGTAGTGCTCGGGAAGTGGGGTCGCAGCACCCCATTGGGGCGTCGGAAAGGTAAGCCTTTCACGCATACGCTTGGATTTGCAGAGCATCCGCATTTTCAGCGACCAGAAGCTTTGCAGCACTGAATCCACCACCCAACACCTTCGCGACCACTGCGTCTCCGATGAGTCGCTCCACCGCGTCCCGCATCGGCCGCGCGCCGAGGCGGGGATGAAAACCGTGCCGCACCAGGAACGGGAGAACACTCGCGTCCGCTTCGACCATCATCCCCCGCGAGTGCAGGAACTCCAACTCGGCCGAGAGCAGCAGCTTCGCGATCTCCAGTTGCACGTCATAACTCAAGCGTCGGAATACGAGCTTCTCGTTGATACGCGCGTAAAGCTCAGGGCGCATCGTTTGTTGCGCGCGCGTGAGGACGTGGCGTTCCATCGTCGCAAAGCTCGAATGTTGTAGCTCCAAAATGTCCGCTGCTGCGATGTTCGAGGTCATCACGATGTAGAAGTTGCTCCAGTCCAGGGTTTCGCCGTTGGCCATCGTCACGCGAGCGGCGTCGAGGATTTGGAGAAGAAGATCGAGCACCCGCGGATGCGCCTTTTCGATTTCGTCGCACAGCAGCGTCCCGCAGCCGTGCTTGTCGTGCGCCAGTGCAAGCGTGCCGCGCTCGCCCACTTTGCCGCCCAGCAACACGCCGACGCTTTCTTGCGTCTGAAACTCCGACATATCGAAACGGAACAAGTGATCCGGTCCCATGAGGAAATCGGTGAAGCGAATCGTGACCTCGGTTTTTCCAACGCCAGTCGGGCCGAGGAAAAGAAAGCTGCCGCGTGGGCGGCCAGCTTTTCGCAGCCCGAGTTGCCCGCGCCGCAGGACAGATGCGATCCGCGGCAGCGCGTGATCTTGTCCACGAATCCCGGCGCCGAGATGGGTTATCAGTCCACGGAGTTTTTCGTGATCGGTGGTGGATTCAGCGGTCGTGCTCATTGCTCCAAAAGGAGCGAGCATTTTCTGTAATTTTCCACGCAACCCGCTCCCAAACGGGAGCAGTCCCGCGCGCGTGCTCACGTAAGAACGCGGGCATGACAACTTCGCTATTCCTTACCTCACTGCGCTTCACGCCCATCCTCGCGCAGGCCGCCGGCGGTCTTGCCGAAGGCGCGAGCAAAGCGATGGGCATCGTGATGCTGATTGGTTTCATCTTCGGAACCATCTGCGTCGTTGGCGGTGGCTTCGCCATCCGGCGCGGTGATACCGACGCGGGCAAGCTCTCCATCATCGGCGGGCTGATCATCGCGGGCGCGCCGGTCATCGTGAAGGCACTCTTCACCGCTTTCGGCCTGGATGGTTCCACGGTCGAGGTGGGCGCGTTCCAATGAGAAACGAACTACGCTTCTCAGACACCAACAGCGCCGACGACTCCGCGGGCCGCACGTGGGGTCTCGACGGCAATCTGTTTTGGTATGTCGTTGGCGGGGTCTTCGCCTTCGTTGTGCTGCTGCTCTTCCTTTTCAGCGCAGCGCGGATGAGTTTTGGCGCGTCGCTCGCCATCGCGAGTGCGCCGCTCGCGTTGACGCTCATCTACGTCCTTGGCTTCCGCCAGGGGAAGCCGCCCGGCTACGACCTCGACCTTGTGGATTACTGGACGAACGGCGCTGGCTTCGCACCAAATCCACGGCTTCAACCGATTCACCCGCTTCGCGACGACACCAACAATGTGGCCGATTGATGCCATCATCGAGCGGCCGGCGAACGGCTACTTCCTCCGCGATATGCTCGTTTTTAACGGGCTGAACGCGGGCGGTTTTGTGTCGAAAGGGTTCATCTTCGAGCCGCCCGATTTCAACAACGCTCAGATCGCCGAGCTGAATGAGTTCCAGGATCAGCTATCGATCCTGCTCGCTTCGCTCAGCGACAACCAACGGCTCCAGGTGCAGTGGTTCTGCGATTCCGACTATCAGCACGAGCTGCTCCGCTACAACGAAGAGACCAAGCGCGCCACGAACGTCTGGACGCGACGCGCGCGCAACGAACGCTTTGCGCGCTACTGGCAGGCGATGGTCAATCGCCGGCTGCGTCGGCAGCGGCTCATCCTCTACATCTCGCGGAAGATCGAGGCTTCCCCGGCGTTCTCCGGGTCGCGTGCGAGCCTCACGAAGCACTACGACTTTTTGCTCGACCAGCTTCAGCAGGAGTTCGCGCAGGTTCACGAAACGCTCACCGGCATTTTCAGCGGCCAGGGCGCGCGCATCCTTCCGATGTCGAACGCCCAACATTACCGGCACTACACGGCATTCTTGAATCCATCGCTCGCGGAAAGGTTCGACTACGACGCGCTGGAGACGTTCGATCCGCTGCTCTCGATTCAGGAGAACTGCTGGCACAGCGAGGGGAACGGCCAGGAGGATTTCGGTTTCTGGATGGACGGGCATTACCACTCCGTCATCGCGCTGACGCGGTGGCCGAAGATGACGTTCCCCGGAGTCATTCACCGGCTCACCAATCTGCGGCTGCTCGACTACGCCATCACGGTGAACGTCGATCCGATCCCGATCCGCAAAGAGATCGTGCGAGAGGAGAAGGCGCACGAGCGCATTGCGGGCGACTATGCGAGCGAGAAGAAGCTCTCGCTGCTCACGGTAATGCAGAAGAAGGAGCGAAAAATCGCGGCGCTGATGCAAGGCCACACGCTTCCCTTCAACGCGCTCTTCATCGTCCGCGTTTGGGATAAGTCGAAGGCCGGACTTTCGGCGAAGGCGACTGCGATCAAGAACGCGATCAACTCGATGAACTCCGCGCAGTATTTCGAGAAGCAGCCTGCCGAGCACGACCAAAAAGCTGTTTTTCCAAACGTGGCCGGGCTGGCTCTGGGGTCGCTACGAGCATCGCAAGCTCTACGCCGAACATCACTACCTCGCCGACATGCTACCGGTGAACGCGACGTTCACCGGGCATCTCGAAACAGCCGAAGCAATCTACGACGGCAACGCTTCCAACCTCGTCGGCATCAAAACCTTCGCGGGATCTGGAGGCGAGCAGACCCCGCAGCACGCCGTGCTGCTCGGGATGAGCGGCGCTGGGAAGTCGGTGACGATGTGCGACCTGCTTTCGCAGACCGAATTGTATTTCGACTACACGGTGCTGATCGAGGAAGGGCTCTCCTACGGCATTTACACGAAGACCGTCGATCCGAACGCCGAGCCGATCATTCTCCAGCCGGACGGCACGCTCACGATCAACTACCTCGACACCAGCGGACTGCCGCTCACGCCGCTCCATCTCTCCACTGCAACGTCGCTCGTTGCTCGCATGGCGGGCGTCAGCGCAGACGAAGAGAAGCGAATGCTACGACAGGCGCGGATCGCCAAGTATCTCAATCAGCTCTACGAGGACGCGCACCAGGACTGGACGAATCGCTACCCGGAGAAGGTGCTGAAAGTCGCGCGCCACGCCTGTGCGCTCGCCGCTTACCGCCGCGACCGGCTTCCGCCCGGTGCAACCTCGCTCGATGCCTTCGCCGATTTCCGCGACTGGTATCGCGCCCACGAGGACGAAGCCCACACCTTCCTCATGAGCTTCGGCGAACCCGAGGTGCTCAGATTCTCCAAAGACCCGAACACCGCTCGGGAAGTTAGGAACTTGGCATTTTCCTACTTCACACCTTCCGAATATCCGACTCACCGTATGCTTCAGGAGTTGATGCAGCTTGAGGCGTCCGGCGCAGACAAGGAGCAGATCCTTCAGCTCGCGACGCTGCTCCTGCCGTGGTGCCGTGAAGGGAACTACGGCCCGCTCTTCGACGGCGAATCGAACATCTCGCTCACCGGAAAGATCGCTCACTTTGAACTCGGCTACATTCCAGAGTCGGCCAAGGAGCTGAAGTCAGCGGCCGGCTTTCTCATTACGAACTACACGCGGCAGCACATCATCACGATGCCGCGGGCGCTGCGGAAGCGGAACGTCTATGAAGAAGTCGCGCGCTTCCTCGACATCCCGGAGGGCGAGAAGATCGTGAAGGAGAGCTACGCGCAGATGCGCAAGTTCAACACCTGGAACATTTCAATCGTCCAGCAATACAGCCGCTTCAAGGAGAGCCGGATTCGCTCCGCGGTTTTCGGAAACAGCCGCCAGTTCTTTATGATGCGGCAGAATGACCGTGCGGACTTGGAAGACATTTCGCGCGACGTGGCGCTGCCTGAGATCACGAAGCAGACGATCATGGCCTATCCGCCGCCCGATCAGCAGACCGGACAGAAATTCGCGGCATTTACCTACTATCACACCGACATGCTGCGGCCCATCTGCGGCACGGTGCATAACATCGCCTCGGCGGAGATGCTGTATTGCAGCAGCACGAGCGGTGAACACTTCGAGCGGCGCGCCCGTCAGCTCAAGGCGCACGGCGACATCATCGAAGGCATCGTCACTCACGCGCAAAAGCCGACTGCTACGGAGGAAGCTCCAACGGTATGAAGATACGAACATCCTTCCTTCCTCTCCTCGCTGCCACGATCCTCGCCGGCTGTGCGGGAACTACTCGGGTCGTGACCGACACCGCTGCCGCCGGCCTCGGCGCGGTGGTTGGAAACAAGCTGGGTGACGGCAATCCACTCATCACCGCGGCGGGTGCTGCGGGCGGAGTCCTGCTCGGTGAGACCCTAAATTGGGCGAACGACAACCACGCCAAAAAGGCTTACGCGCAAGGATTCGATAAGGGCCGCAGCGACGCCGTGAAGCAGCAGTATTGGGTGATGGTGAATCAGCAGAAAGCGGCGGAAGGCCAACCCTTCGACGAGCACATCAGCCTCTTTGAAATCCCGGTGCCCGAACAGCAGATCGGGGGCGTCATTCTTAAACCGACAACCAAAATCCTGAGAATCGAAGAGTAACCACCATGATCAATCCCTACGAACCCAACATCGACCGCATCGACGACGACGAGCAAATGCGTCGCCAGCGCGAGGAGCAACTGCGCCAAGAACAGGAACGTGTCCGCCAACAGGACGCGGAGCGACTGCGCCGGCAGCAGGAACAGCAACGGGGATACGGCTGCCATCATCCCTAACTTTGAAACACAACATGAAAACACTAACCATCATCCTCACCCTCACTCTCGGATTCGCGCTCCCCAGCGCACGGGCGCAACTCATTGTCGAAGACGTAGTCTCTATCGCGCAGGACGCCGTGGATAGCGTCGTGGACCTCGCGGAATACGTCGAGATGGTGAGCAACCAAATCCAGCAGATCAACACAATGACCCAGGAGCTGCAACAGGTGACGGCTTACGTGAAAGCGTTTGGCGATCCTGCCGCGCTCCTCGAAATCGTTGGCGTCAACGAGCTGGTTTCCACGCTCCAACAGTCAGGTGTCGGGCAAACGATCGGCGCGATTCGGGAAACTGCGTCCGGCGTCCAATCACTCAAGAACAACGCCGAGGGGCTGTATCAAAGCATCACCGACATCTCGCTCTCCGGCATCCAGGTTCCGCGAGTCGAGGAGTTCTACAAGCCATTCGCCGCATTGGAGAATGCGTCGGCCAACTACACGGCAGTCTATGACGACGTGATGCAGCGGCGACAGGTTCTCAAAGGGCAGATGGTCACAACGGTCAATCAGCTCCAAGCCTCGACGACCGATGCCGAGACGCAAAAGTTGCAAGGTGTCGTAACGGCGCAAGCGGCGCAACTTCAGGCAATCGACCAGGAGGTAGCCGATGCTGCTTCCCAAGCAGTCGTGCAGGACATCGCCAATCGGAACAACGCCGAGAAGCAGCAGCAGGCACGAAACGAAGAACTCGCAGCAGAGCGCCACGACGCATTCAAAAAGTTCGGCGGGATGATGCTGCCGGACGTGAACAGCGATCTCCGCTTCGGGGGCAGCAAGGCGAAGTAATCGTGAAGCGCTGGCTGCTCACATTACTTCTCGTGCTCGCAGCAGCAGGTGCAGTCTGCGTTTTCGTGATTGTCCGCGAGACACGCGAACGCGACGCCCGCGCGACTCGACAGCCCGCCGAAGACCCGCGCCAGGCGTTCCGAAAGGCGGGTGAGTTTCTCCAGCCGGACACGAAAAACGACCTCCGTTTCGGTCGCTCTTAATTTTCACCACAACCAGCTCCTGCACCAGCCACTCCGCGATGATGCTCGCCGCCTTGCCCACGTTTCAACGCTTGTTCCCGAACTTTCAGGAGCAATGCACCACACTCTACACAATCCTCGTGCCCATCGCGGTCGTGCTCCTCGTCGCGGGATTGATTGCGACGGTGAAGCATTGCCAGACGCCGCGCTCGATGGTGCGGCCGATTGTCACGGCCATGCTGATCGTGGCTTCGATCGCGCTTTGGGGTGACTGGACTGACACCGCCAAGGAAGCGTTCAAGACGGTCGTTGCGAAGATGGCCGCCAACCCGGAGCAGGCCGCTCAACGCTACGTGGACGTGCTCGTTTCCAAGGAACAACCGAAGCAGAAGGAGGGATGGTTTGGTCTGCCAAGTGCCGCACAAATGTATGAGGCGGTGCTGTGGGGTATCCTGAGCCTCGTCGGGCTGTTCGCGCAGTTTCTCATTTGGGCTGCTTACATTTTGCAGCAGTTCCTTGTCGGCCTCGCCTATTCGTTCGCGCCCCTCTTTCTCGCGCTTCTGACGTTGCGATCAACGGCCCACATCGGCGCGCGCTACATTATGGGCACCGCCGGCATTCTCGCATGGCCGCTCGGTTGGGCAGCAGCCTCGATCGGCACAAGTAACCTCATCGACGTGGCGACAGAGCAGGGTTTGGTGATGATTACCAACGCTTACAGCCTCCAGACCATCCTAGCCGCAGCCATCATCGGCGGTTGGATCATCATTACCACGCTCATCGCGCCGATCATCATTCAGAACGCGATCGCAACGGGCGCGCAGGTCGGTGGTGCGCTCCTCGGCGGCGCGCTGACGGCAGGCGCCGCGGCCATCACCGCTGGCGCAGGAACCGCGGCCACTCTCGCGGCCGGCGGAACTGGCGCGACCGGCGCCCTCGCCGGCGCGGGCGTTTCTGCGGGCGGCAGCCTCGCGGGTGCGGCGATGCAAGGCGGCGGGCCACCGCTGAGCGGCGGTCTCATGCAGCGCCTCGCCTACAGTATGCCGAAAAGCCGCTCCTCGGGTGGCTCAAGCGGCGGCGGCTCAGGTGGAGGACAAAGCAAAGGCAGGAGCGGAGGCGCGAGCACATCCGCAACGCCGGCTCCCAAACCCTTCAATCGAAGCGACGCGAGTAACGACCGCGAGGTTCAGCAAATGATCGACGAATCCAAAAACAAGAACGGGCAGTCATGAGTGCGTCCGCAGATACGAACGCAGAGCCACTCCGCGAAACTCCGGCGAAGACGGAGCCGGCACGCATCCCGCGAAAGGCAAGCAATCCGACGCGCGTCTTCGTCGATAAAGATCACACGGCATTTCTGTGGTTTTGCGTTGCCGTGCTCGCCGTGATCTTCGCGGCAGCGCAGCCATACTTCCTCATTGCCAAGCTGAAGCAGCGGGAGCGTGTCGTGCTAATCGACCCGGCCGGGACTTACTATGTCTCGCCGCTGCTCGACTTTCAGGAAGCGAAAGACTTCCACGCGCAGCAAAGCACGCTGGCGACGATGGCATTTCTGGAGCGCAATCCAAAGGGCTTCGACAGCGCCGAGTTGCTGAAGCAAATGTTCCTCAAATACGCGCACGAGAAGGCGTATCGGCAGATCGGCACCGAGGCGGACGAACTGAAGTCTAAGCAGCTTCACCAAAAGCCGGAGGTGGCGAAGATCGACATCCTCGAAACGCGGGAGGATTTCGTGATGACCCAGGTGACGGGACAGCTCATCCGCACGGGCATCTTCGAGCAAAAGGCATTCAGCGAATCCATTCCGTTCAAGCTGGCGTTCAAGATGCGCCGCAACCCGGACATGACCAAGAACGGCCGCTTCCCCACTGCTGTCAGCGACTTCAAGTATGAACCAGCGCGTTAAGTTCCTATCTAGCTACCTTGCGATCTTCGCCTTTTTGCAAACGGCGTTAGTCGCTCGCGACAACAAGCAGATTCAGGAGATCGAGCTCGACGAGCACAACGTCTATGGCATCCCCGTCGCGCCGTCGCGCGTGACGACGATTAGCTTCCCCGGACCGATCTCCGCGATCGACGCGGCCTTGGTGACGACTGACGGGAAATCCCAGGGGCTTTTCCAGCTCGCCCACAAGCCGGGCTCCTATTTCTTCTCGGTGCGCAGTCTTGTCAAAGGCGCGACCACCAATGTCAACGTGCGCTGGAACAATAAGACTTACGTTCTGGAGTTGCAGGACAGCCCGGCGCCGCTGCTTTCGCTGATCTTCAAACACCCGGCTGAGGGCAAGTCGTCTATGGCTCGCCGAGTCGTCACGCCGAGCGCGCTCGTGGCCCTGCTCGACAAGGCGAAAGCCTACCCGATCTTGAAGGCTAATCACCCCGAGTCGGTGGAGAAAGTCGATTATGCCACCTACGCGGCGAAACCGCGGGTGATGGATTTTGACGACTTCGAGGTTCGTCTCGAGGAGGCGTTCCGTTTCGATCCGCAGGACACGCTCGTTTTTCGCATCATCCTTCACAACAAGACGGACAAAGAGATCCTCTACAAGCCGCAGGGCTTTTCCCTACGCGTTGGCGAGCGGTCTATTTCCAGTCGATCAGCGATGCGAGCGGCGTGATGCCGCCGAAGAGTGACACACCGGCTTACTTTGCCATCACGGGCACTCCGAGCGGTGGCCGCAATGACATCTCGCTGAAGAACGATTTCACCGTGTTGCTCACCCGAGCCGACGCAAACGCGGACCTCATGGGACAAGACTTGCCGCTCGACGGTCGTGGAGGATTCGCGAAATGACGCCGCGCACCACGATCAATTTCTTCCGCAGTCGCACCGGCGCGTTCCTGCTTTTTCTCGCGCTCCTGGTAGTCGGCTACTTTCTCGTCAATGGGTTCAAAGCGCCGAACGTGAACCTCGCGAGGCAGCGCGACGCGAAGGCGACCGACGAGAAAGGTGAGCGCAAGTCTCAGGTCGTGGAGACGGTTACGCGCGATATGACAGCGTTCCATCCTCCGCGCGAAGCCGCGCCACCTGCGACGCCCGCTCCGACGCCGGAACGCAAAAAACAGGAGAAGGAGCTGGAGCTACCGGCGATCAGCCTATACGCCGAAACGAAGTCCGCGGAGAGAACCGACGACCCGCTCGGCGACAACTACGCGCCATTCGGCCGCCTCGTGCAGTGCGAGCTGGTCATCACCGTGGACTCGTCCGTGATCAAGACGCCCATTGTGGGACTGGTCACTGACGATGTTTGGCACAACGGCCGATTGATTATCCCGGCGGGAACTGAAATTCACGGCACCGCAAAAGTGGATCGGGTTCGCGAGCGTATCGCGAGCACCGGAGGTTGGACGTTTGTCTGGCAGGGAGGCGAGGAGCTGACCGTAAGCGGTGTAGCGCTGGATCGTGAGAAGGAACAGGACACGACCGGCTGGGGAATCACCGATGGGAGCGCGGGCTTGCGCGGGAAGTTGCTGAAGACTGACGACATGGCGGAGATCAAACTATTCACCGCGGCATTTTTGAGCGGTGCAGCGAAAGGGCTGACCGAGAAGGAGCAGACGATCTTCGGCACGCAAACGGTGCCGTCGTTGCAGAATGCACCGTTCGTCGGCGCGCAGCAGGTGCTCGATACCTATGCAAAGCAAATCTACGAAACCATCCAGCGCGACGGCTTTTACGTGCGGGTGCCCGCGGGGAAGCAGTTCTATCTCTACGTCACGCAGACGCTCGATAAGTCGCTGGCGCAGATTGGCGGAACGCGGCTGGCGACATTGAAGAGCGACGAGGAAGAGCCGAAGGAGAATCCTAACGATCCACTCTTCCGACTTCGCCAAAACTTGCAGCGCATCTATCCACCCGCGGCGGAGCCGGGCAGTTCCGATGCCCCGCGCCGTCTGCCGGTGGGCGCGCTTTCACCACAACCAGTCACCCGCTGATGAAGTTCGTTCTGCTCATTCCGTTCTCGTTTCTCCTCGCTTCGTGCGCGACGCGCAACTCTCCGGTCGTGCGTGTCACGCCGCACGCCGTTCCCGGCACGACCTTGCCGAGCGAACGGATGGAATGCGTGCGCTACGCCGAGAACATCCGGGCTTATCCGCTCGGTCGCTACATCGACCCGAACAACTCCCGAATCATGCACGAGGGTCACACGCTCTATCGCGTCGAGAGCACATCAAAATGGAATCTGCATCCGAATCAGCCAGTCGCCGTGCCGCTCGGTCCCGTCACTCGTATCCGCGATTCAGCGCGCAGCACTGGCCCATTGAGCGATGAGCTGACCGTCGAGCTGAACCGCCAGCGGGAGACGACGAAGGCGGTCATTCAAGGAGGGCAGATCATTTCGCAGAAGCTCGACCAGGTATCCGCATCGGTTCAACAGACGAAGCAAGTGGCCGCGCAGAACGCGATGCTCCAGCAGGAGGTAAACACGACGAAACAGCGTCTCGATGCGCTGGAGGAAGAGCTGCGGCGAAAGCAACGCGCCGAGCGCGCGACTGCTCCCGTTCCAGCACAAAAGGACGACAAATCGGAGTGGTAATCAGCGTCGCAATCTCACTCACCACAACCAGACACCGAAGACAGCCATGAGCAACATCATACCCGCAGAAATCAACGTTCAACCCAAGACCACGGAACTCTACATCCAGGCGAATCGTGAGATCGAAAAGCGTCTCGGTCGCTCGCCCGGTGCGGAGTTCCTCATGTCTTTGGTCGTTGAGCGCGAGAACCCGATGGATGTCGCCGATTTCTACTGCGACACCGTCTTCACCGAAGTTCAACCGGCCTAGAAATCGGCCACAACAAAGAAACGAACACCATGAGCCTAAAACGAACCAATCGAGGAGAAGGCGCGCCAGCCGAGGCTGGCGAGGGCGGTGAAGCCGCAACCGCCACCACCCAGCAGTTTCGCGACAACCCGCAGGTCAACGCGAAGATCGACAGCTATATCAAGGAGAACCCGAAGCATTGGGCCTACATCCAGTCCATGCCGCGCGATCGGGTGGAGCGCGCGCTCGTGCTCCAGGAAGTGCAAAAGAATGACCGCGTGGCGAAGATGCGCGCTGGCATCCAGCGGAAGCTGGACCAAGACCCGGAGCTGAAGCAGGCATACGCGAACCTCGTGAAGAATCTGCCCGAGGATCAGCGCGAGCAGGCCATGATCAACATCGCAGCGCACCATGCGCGACATCGTGCCGCGCGAGGCGCAGAAGGCGGGCGTGAAAGTCTGAGGCACTGCCGCTCACCGCGCGCGAAGACTTCGACCTCGACGCTTCGGGCGGGGCCTCCGCTTACGACGCCGAAGACTTCGCGCCCGCCCGCCGCTCGGATGACTGATGCCGCCGCTCTCAGGCTTCGCGGCCGCATCGGTGGCGCGCAGGGCGGCGCTTAGGGTCTGGCGCCAACAGCGCGGTTCGCACTGAGCGCCTGCCGGATCGCTCGTTCGGCAAGCGCGTAGAGAGCCGCGGCCACCTTCTCAGCGTGCTCAGACCGGACTTTGGTGCTGCGGCACATGAGCGTGCTCCAGGTAATCGAGGCATCCGGCTCGCTGTGCGTCTGCAAGAGCGCGACCAACTCGCTCCGAACGGTGTCGCCCAGGTTGCAACTCGTTGTGAACATGTCCAGCTCGATGGCTGAGAAGCGGCGCTTGGCCGCAACCGTCACGAACGGCTTGCTCGTCCGCTGCACGTAGCGAAATGCTCATTGGACCTTTCGTGAAGGTTTCCCCGGCTGGCGACGATGTAGTTCTGCACAAGGAGCGGCGACTTTCGAGTTCCAACGATCGGGCGAATCAATGACCGATAGGACGGAGGCGACTGTTCCGTTTTGAGAGCAGACTCCCACCTTGAGCAGGTCTGCGCTCTCTGGCACCCTCGGACCCGATGGCCGATTCTGGAGAGACTTCCAGCAGTTTGCTTCGCGTCTTCGCGCATCTGACAGCAGACAAATGCGCGTTGTATCGCGCGATTCTGCGCGCCTTCATGGAAGCGAAGGCGGAATTCGCATTACACCTCCGACCGCCAGATGTGCGGGACAGTCTTTGCGTTGAGGACGCGATAGGAGCCACCCCGCTGGATGAAGTAGAATCATCGCTCTCGAAGCTTTGCGAGTGGGGCAACCTTGAAGCGCATCGTGATTCCAGTGAAGTGGCGACGGTCGAAGAGTTTTACCGTCCGCGTTACCTCTACCAGCTCACGAGCGAAGGAGAGGCAGCGGAACGTGCCATCGCGACATTCTACGAAACATTGGTGCAGCCGGGCGAACTGCAAAGCCGCGCGCTGGAAGATATTCAGACCCATCTGGGCGAGCTCGAAGTTCTGGTTGCAACGGTGCCGCTCGACGCAGGTAAAGCCTTCCAGGTGCTCGACCTTTTGCGCGTTCGTTTCGAGAGCCTTACTTCCCGCGCGCAGACCTTCATGCGCAGCCTTCAGCGCCAAATGGACCTGCAAGGCATCGAGCTGGAAGCGTTCATCGCATACAAAGAAAAACTGATCGAATATCTTGAGCGATTCGTTGAGGGGCTCGTCGTCGCGACGAGCGAAATTGGTCAACGGATCGAGCGAATCGAAACGCGTGGCTTGCAACCTCTGCTCGATGTGGCCGCAGAGCGGGAGCTGGCGGATGCGATGACGCCGACTGCCGATGATCGCGAGAAGGCATTGCGATTGTGGCAGCGGCGATGGTTTGGATTTCGCAATTGGTTCATCGGCAGTCCAGGTCGTCCCTCGCAGGCCGAGGTGTTGCGCGGGCGGGCGCGCAGTGCGGTTCCCGCATTGCTGGCGACCGTCACCGGGATCAACGAGCGGCGGCTGAACCGCAGCGATCGAGTAGCCGATTTGAACACGCTCGCCCGGTGGTTCGCGGAAGCGGAAGCGGATGGCGATGCGCATCGACTTTGGCGCGCCGCCTTTTGCCTCTGCTCAACGCGCCATTTGCAGATTGATGAGGTGACCCTGGCAATGTGGGAACAATCGCCGATCGCCGCGCAGGTGAGTTGGTTCGACGCACCGCCGATTGTCATCTCGCCGCGTTTGCGCAAAGCGGGTCGTCACTCCACAAAAGGCACGGTGCGCACGGTCGTGGACCGCAGCGCGGAAAAGGCGCTGCTCGCACGTCTGGCGCAGGATGAAGCCGCGCAGATTGCCGCGGCGCAGGCGCGTCTCGCTACCGGCCGGCGGATGCGCTTGTCGGAGATCGGCGAACTCGATCCCGTCGCATTCGACCTATTCCTCGAACTGCTCGGGGAAGTTCTTGTCGGTTACGTCGAGCGCAATCAGCCAGCCGAGGCTGATTCGAGCGACGGCGCGCTGCGCATGCGGTTGGAACCGACCAAAGACGGGGCTCGCGCGACCATCACGACCCCGCGCGGCACCTTCAAAGGCGAAGACTTTTTCGTCACGATCGGTCTTGGCTTCATCGAGGCCGCTCCTGCGTCATGAACACTCCTGACAAACCGCCGCGAAAGGAAACGCCGATCGACAGCGCGCGTGAGCAGGAGGGTCAACACCAGCGTCGGCGCGCGCTGCGAGCGCTTTTACAACGGCCGCTTCTCACTGCCGATGGGCCATTTTCCGATGAGTTCGGGCTCGTCCGGCGGCACACGGAGAAGCTGCGCGATTGGCTCACCACGCACACGGGCTGGGCGCTGCACGTGACTAGCGAAATCGCACGACTTCGGAAAACGCCCGCAGACCTTGGCGACACCACATTTTCCGCCGTCGAAGCCCGCACAGGTTTGCCGTTTTCCAGGCGGCGATACGTGGTGCTTTGCCTCGCGCTGGTGGCGCTCGAGCGGAGTGATCGCCAGACCACGCTCACAATTCTCGCCGATAGCATCGTGACGGCCTGCCAGGCGGAGCCGGTGTTCGCTGCAAACGGAATCGTCTTCGATCTCAGCGATCAAAATCAACGCCGCGACCTCGTCGCTGTCATTCGCTTCATCATCGACCGCCAGGTGCTTAGCCGCATTCACGGTGACGAGGAGCAATACCTTCGCGACGAACGCAACAACGTCCTCTACACGGTGAACCGCCCAATCCTGAGCGCCATGCTATGCGTCCAACGTGGGCCATCGACCATCAGCGCGAGCAGCCTGGATGACCGGCTCGGCGCGATCACCGCGGAGATCGCTCCCGACACCGAGGAAGCTGCGAACCGTCGCATTCGCTGGCAGCTCAACCGGCGATTGCTCGAACAACCTGTCCTCTACTACCGCGATCTTACCGACGCGGAACATACTTACCTCGATCGCCAGCGTTCCCGCATCCTTGGCCAGATCACCGATGCGACTGGCCTGATCCCCGAAGTGCGCCGCGAAGGAATTGCCATGCTCGACGAGAGCGGCGAGTTCACCGACCTCAAGCTGGCTGAGGAAGGCACCGATGGGCACCTCACGTTGTTGCTCGCCGAGTTTCTCGCGACGGAGGCGCGCGACGAGGGCGGTGAAGTCATTGGTTATGGCGCGTTGCGTGCGAAAACTGCGGAGCTGATCGGCGAGCATCGAAAGCATTGGCGTCGCGATGTCACCGAGCCGGGCGCCGACCACGCGCTCACGGAAATGGCGCTTCGCCGGCTGGAGGCTTTGCGACTCATCACACGTTTCGATCATGGCGTGCTACCGCGCCCGGCCATCGCGCGCTATTCGGTCGGGGCGGTCACCTTGGAAAACGAACCCGCGCTTTTCTCTGCTACATGAGCACTGCACCGCGCCCGTCTCTGCCAGAAGCCACGCGAGCTGATCGCTGGCAGCCGATCCGCTGCGGACTGCTCAATCTCTACCGCTTCGACGACGAGGTTTTCATCTTCGAGCGCGGCCGTCTGCTGTTGCGCGGAAACAACGGGACCGGCAAGTCGCGCGTGCTCGCGCTCACTCTTCCGTTTCTCCTGGAGGGTGAAGTTTCTTCGCACCGCGTCGAGCCCGATGCCGATCCAGCGAAGAAAATGGAATGGAATCTTCTGATGGGTCGCTACTCCGATCGACTCGGCTACACGTGGATCGAGTTCGGACGAAAGCTCGCCGACGGGGGCGCCGAATACGTGACGCTCGGCTGCGGATTGAAAGCGGCCGAGAGTCGCGGTCTCATTGCGCATTGGCTTTTTATGACGTCGCAACGCATCGGCGAGGGCCTGTTCCTCGCCGAAAACCGCACCGCACACAGCAAAGCGCGGTTGGAACAGGACATCGGAACAGCCGGCAAAGTTTTCACGAAGGCCAGTGACTATCAGCAGGCCGTGGACGCGAAGCTCTTCGGTCTCGGCAACCAATACGAAGCGCTGCTGAACCTGCTGGTGCAACTGCGTCAGCCGCAGCTTTCCCGCAAGTTCGATGAAGAGCTTGTCTCCAACGCGCTCAGCGACGCGCTGCCGCCGCTGTCCGACACGATCATTGGGGAAGTCGCGGAGGCGTTTCGGAATCTGCAAACGGAGGAAGACGCTCTCGCCCACGTAAAGGCCGCGCACGAGGGCACGGAGACATTTCTCCGCGAATACCGGCGCTACACCCAAATCGCCGCGCGTCGTCGCGCCGCTCGCTTGCTGGCGGCAAACCGGGAACATGGCAGCGCGGCAAGACGGCAGAAACAGCACGAGACAGACAAGCAGAACGCCGAACGCGCGCTCGCGAGTATCGCGGAGCAAACAGCTACCCTTGTCGTCGTTGAAGAGGAGATCGGCGCCAGGCAGCAGGCGCTCCGCGACAGCCCGGAAAAACGCAGCGCGGATCAGCTCGACGCAGTTCGCAAAGACGCAGAAGAGGCCGCGGAATCCATGAAGGTCGCTGCGCAGCAAAAGGACGCCTCCGAATCGCGCACGGGACGAGCGGCGGATGATTTCGGCACGCAACGCACTCTCGCGGATCAAGCGTTGGCCGACGCCGAGCGCAAGGTGGAAGGAGCGTTGCGCGACGCACAAGCGGCAGCGCTGGAACGCGAACACCGAAGCGCCGTCGAAGAGCTCAAGCTTCAATCACTTCTCGACTCGCAGCCCGTCAAAACCGCCGAGCAACAACTCATCGGCGCAACCGGGCGCAGGCTTGATACCATCGCGCATCTGGAAAAATTGGAAGCGGCCGTGGTGGAAGCGAACAACGCGCTGAAGCAGGCGCAGCAAGCGCAGACAGAAATCGAAAGCCAGCTCGCGGCAGCAGTCGAGGGGCAGGCTCGGAAGTTCCGTGAGCTGGAGCAAGCCACCGACGCAGTCCTCGCCGCATACCGAACTTGGACGCAAAAGGTCACCGAGCTGAAACCTGCCGATGCTGAGCGATTCGAGGAGTTATTCGGCGCGTGGGTCGAGACCGGTGAAGGATCGACGCCGCTCGCCGGCATCGTGCAGGAGGCTCTCCGCGACGCCGAAAGAATCATCGCCGAGAAGCGGGCGGATGCGGAGCACCGCAAACGAGAAATCGAGGGATCGCTCGCAAAGCTCGACGTAGAATATTCCGAGCTGGAATCGGGGCGTCATCGCCCGCCGCTTGCGCCGCCGACTAGAGATCCGTTGAGCCGCGCCGCTCGACAGGGTGCGCCGCTTTACGCCCTCTTTGACTTTCGCGAGGAACTCTCGTCGTCTGATCGGGCAGGATTGGAGGCAGCGCTGGAAGGAGCCGGGTTGCTTGATGCGTGGATCACGCCGGACGGTCGAGTCTTCGCCGGTGACCACCTCGACACGGTGATCGTTACCGGAATCAGCCCCGCCGCACCGCAGGGCAAAACGCTCGGCGAAGCACTCCGTCCTGAGAGCAACGCACCCGTCCGCGCGGAAACCTTGCAGGCTGTGCTGAGTCACATCGGATTCGGTGAAGGCGCGGGGCAGACGTGGGTGAGCCCGCTTGGAGGCTGGC
Organism: Chthoniobacterales bacterium; assembly: GCA_038238555.1. Lineage (GTDB taxonomy): Bacteria > Verrucomicrobiota > Verrucomicrobiia > Chthoniobacterales > Chthoniobacteraceae > JANNXQ01. The sequence goes on from JBBRXP010000006.1 coordinate 49,216, forward strand.
AGCTCGGCCCGGTCCGTGGGGCTTGGCGGAAAACCGCACCGCAACATCTCGGCGCATCCGCTCGCGAAGCGGAACGACTTCGGCAGTTGGCCGAAGTTGAAATTCGGCGGGTGGCGATTCGAGCGGACAAAGCTGCTGTGGAAGCCGAACTCGCGGCGCTCGACCTGCGCAAGCAGAGCGCCGCGCGCGAAGCGGCTGCCGCTCCGGCCGATGAAGCCGTGAGGCAAGCGATTGCCGAGCGGAACAGCTCAACGGCACATGTGAACCATCTTCACAAGCGGGTTGAAGCCGCGGAAAAAGCAGCTCGCGAGCGCCGCACAGCATGGAACTCATCCGTGCAGAAGCGTGACAATGACGCCCGCGACGTGGGCCTCACCGGCTGGATAGGCAAGCTGCCTACGCTGAAGGACGCCGTGCATGATTACCGCACGACGCTCGCGGGCTTGTGGCCAGCGCTGCACAAGCTCGTTTCGGCCCGGTTGCAGGCCGCGGCATCCGAAACGCGCCTCTCCGAAGCGCGAGGCGAGGCAGATCAAAAGGCGCAGGCGCTTAACGCGGCGCAGAAGAAACACACCGGCCTCAAGACCCGATATGAAACCTTGCACGCGTCCGTCGGCGCGACCGTGCAGCAGTTGCACACTGCCATTGCGAAGCTCGATGGGGAACTTATCGAACTTAACAAGAAGAAGGCAGCGCAGGCGAAGGCGACGATCGATGAAAACAAGAACTTAGCCGTCGCGGAGAACAGCCTGAGTCAGGCAGGCGAAGACTTGCAGCGCATTGACACCGAGCGCAAGAGCGCCAGCAGCGCGCTTTTCGCGCTCGGCAAAGTGCGGTTGCTCGGCGTGGCGCACGACGATTTTCGCGACGCCGACGCGCTCGATTGGACGACCAAAGGCGCTGTGGACATCGCCCGGCGGATCGAGTCCCTGCTAAACGGAACCGCGAGTGGCGATGAAGATTGGAAGCGCAACCAAGACGCCATCCTCACTTACATCGAAGACCTCAAGCGCACGCTTCTACAGTGCGAGTTCACAGTCGAACCGACTGCGACAGAAGACGGTATCTTCATCGTCAATGTCCCCTTCCAAGGCCAGACCTGCACGATGGTTGAGCTGCGGGAAGCGCTCGCGTCCGACATCACCACTCGCCACACGCTGCTCGCGGCGCGCGAGCGGGAAGTGATCGAAAAATACTTGCTGGAGGAGGCAGCAAGCGAGCTTCACATCCGCCTTCGTGAAGGCGAGGCGTGGGTGCGAAAAGCCAACGAGGAACTCACGGCCCGGCCGATGGGAACCGGGATGATCCTGCGCTTTGATTGGCAGCCGCGCGACGATGGCCCTTCGGGTCTGGCTGCGGCGCGCAAGCAATTGCTGCGGCTCAGCAGCGCCTGGTCGCCAGCAGAGCGAAATGCGCTGGGAGATTTCCTGCACGACCAGATCAATCTCGTCCGTCAGAACAATGTCTCTGGCGGTTGGAAGCAGCATTTGGAGGAAGCTCTCGACTATCGCCGATGGCACCGTTTCACGATCATGCAAAAGCGGGACGGCGAATGGAAACGACTGACGAAGCGCACCCACGGCACCGGCTCGGGCGGCGAGAAAGCCGTCGCGCTGACGCTTCCGCAGTTCGCCGCGGCTGCAGCTCACTACCGCAGCGTGCCGCACGCTCCGCGACTGATCCTGCTGGACGAGGCATTCGTCGGCGTGGACTCAGATATGCGCCGCAAGTGCATGGACCTGTTGACGGTGTTCGACCTCGACCTTGTGATGACCAGCGAGCGCGAGTGGGGCTGTTATCCGACGGTGCCAGCGCTCGCGATCTATCAACTCGCACGACGTGAAGGCATCGATGCTGTGGGCATTACGCGTTGGATCTGGAATGGCAAAGTGCCCGTGACGGTCGAGAGCCCAGTTGTGAAAGCCAGCGCTCCCGATGCGCCTCCCCCGGCGCCAACCGAGTTCCAGTTCGATGCCGTCTGACGCCGCTGGAATTCCTGCCGACCTGCCCAGGTTGCGAAAAAATCTCGGCGCGCCTGAGTGCGGCCGATTGTTGAAACGCCTTCGCGAATGGCTGGAAAATGGGGATGCGCTCGATGGCACGATCACGCTGGCGAAAGCGACGGAAGCGGAGCGAGACCATCTGGCGGCGTTATTTGGCGGCGCGCCGTCGCGAAGTGTCGATTTGCGAGTGGATTTGCGCCAACTCGAGGAGTGCCTTCGTCATGGCGAGCTTGCGGATTCCTTGGCCCAAGCCGTTGAGGCATTGTGCGGACCCGTGGCGAACCGGCGCGCCGAGCGGGTTGCGCGTGAAGAACGGTGGACGCAGTTGTTTGCAACGGCACGCAGCGGAGTCGAATCACAGGCGGACTTATTGACTTGGCTCGACGAGCTCCGCGATCGGGGAATTCTTCGGCACCTTGCGGAGGGCGGCGCCGATACCGCGGAAGCACTGCTCAATGCTGCCATCACGGTTCTCGCGCGATTGCCCGTAACTGACGTTCCACTGCCGCAATTCGCCGCGGAATCACTCGGAGGGGACAGCCACGCTCTCGATCCCGATCGCGCAGTCACGGGCCTCGTGCTCCGCGCCCTGGCGCGTCGAGCCGGCCTCGATCGCTGGGACGACGCCGAGAGTCGCCGTGACGCTTGGGCAGCGGCCGGAGTGATCGCGGATGAAGTCAGCGCGCCGGTCCTCGTGCTCAATATGCCAGCGCTCCCGACGAACACCGCGGGCCGTCAACTCCGCTTGCTCGCAGAGGCCGGAGAGCCTGCCTATCTGACGGTTCGGCAACTCTTGCGCGCGGCACCCGAGTTCGAGCCGGGCGACGGGCGGACGATCTTCGTTTGCGAGAATCCGACCGTCGTCGTCGCAGCCGCGAGCGCGCTCGGCAGTGCGTGCGCGCCGCTTGTTTGCATCCAAGGCCAGCTCAAGACCTCCGCGCGGTTGCTTCTCAAGCAGCTCTCCGAAGCAGGCTGGCGACTCGCTTACCATGGAGATTTCGATTGGCCGGGCCTGCAAATTGCCGCGCATGTGTTCAGGCGATTGGGTGCCAACGCCTGGCGGATGAGCGCCGCGGACTATTCTTCCGCATCGCCGTCATCCGTGGTGTTGACCGGCTTCGAGGTGCCCGCTGATTGGGATGCCAATCTCAGTCAGGCGATGAAAGACGCTGGTCATGCCGTTCTGGAGGAGCAGGTGCTCGATCGGCTCTTGGCGGACTTGCGAGCGCCTGTGGCACGCTGACCCATCAAAACCGCTCCCGTTCGGGAGCATCGGCCCTCGCGGCGCTGTTCCATCCTTGCGCGCGTCGTGTATGCTCAAGCGCAACGGAAAAGTCGCCACCAGCGACGATCAACTCAACCTCTTCGACTTTTCCAAGTCTTATGAGCCAGCAATTTTACCTGACCCAATACGGACTAATGGCCGAGAGGCATTGGCGGGAGTTTCGACCGGCAACGGTGCGGGAGCTGGAGGCGAAGGGCACGTTACTGGAAGCGCTGTTCGAGGCGCAGGAGACGACGATCGACGAAATGGAAGCGCTCACCCGGACGCTGGAAAAGGAGCAGAAGTTGACGCCGCAGCAGGCGGAGACCCAGGCGTGGGAAATGATTCGGGAGAAGTATATTCTCCTTCCGCCGGCAGAGAGCCTGAGCCTCTAAACACCAACAACTACCGGATCACCAAGAACAAGAAACTGACGAGGAAGAATGCGCGCTCTTTTGCATGAAGTCCAAAGGTTAGCCGCAGGCGAAGTGAAGCAGTGCGGCCATTCGCAGCCTTCTGCCACGATCCGAACAACATCTCCGCGCTCGACGATCGCGAGTTTTCTGGATCAACTCTGCGACCAGTGAAAAACAACCCGCTTCCACGGCTCGACACCGAAGAGTCTGTCAGACAGGCGCTTTTGCCATTTTTCCGGCTTCAAACGGGGGAACTTTGGGAGGATCCGGTCGAGGGACATCGTGTGGCTTGTCTCGATTCTTCGGATAGTCCCGCCGTGAAGCGGCTGATGGGAGAAAACAAAGCCCGGCTAGCGATCCATGATCCGCCCTATAACCTCGTGGCATTCGAGGAGCGCCGTCTTCAGGAGTTCACCCGTTGGTGTCGCCGGTGGATTCAGAATACGTTCGATTGTTTATATGCTGATAGCTCTCTTTATGTTTGGCTCGGAGCCGACCAGAACAACGGGTTTCAGCCGCTTCCGGATTTCATGATCATGATGCGGGAGTTCCCGTTCACTTCGCGGAGTTTCATGACGATGCGTAATCAACGAGGCTACGGAACCCTAAAGAACTGGATGGCAGTGCGACAAGAACTCCTCTTTTACAGGCTTGGTGCACCCGTCTTCAACGTTGAGGCTGAATACACGGATATTCCGAAAATATTGAGAGGATACTACAAGGAAGTAAACGGCGCAGTAACTGAGAATATTGAGCGTGGACGCTCAGAGAACATAAGAGCAGGCAACGTGTGGGTCGACATCCAGCAGATTTTTTACCGCATGGAGGAAAACGTTTCTGGCTGCTATGCTCAAAAGCCACTTAAAGCCATCGAGCGGATTCTCTGCGCAAGTTCTGCTCCTGGGGACCTTGTGATCGACTTTTTCGCCCATTCGGGCACCACAATGTTAGCGGCAGAAAAGCTAAAACGCCGGTGTTATACGGCGGATATTGATCCTCTTTTTTGCGAGATCACGATCCGGACACTGGAAAACTACCGAAGTAAGGGCCGGACCGGATGGCAAAATGGTCATCCCTTTGAAAAGGAGTATCATACTGTCGGAGACGCCGATCAAGAATCCGTCCCTGAGAGCATGAATCTTCAAGGCAGCTTGCTTTAAATGGAAATCCTCCGAGCGCATCTTGATGAGTTGATCAAGAAACTTCCAAACGAAAGAGATTTTCGGACGGCGCTCGAATCACTTTTCTCAGTTTATCCGTTCAATGAGTTCGAGTATATCATCTCATCTCTTCTGGGTTCGAACATTCTAACACTCGATGAGTATTACGAGCTTCGAGATTCCTATATTGCTCGGAATCTATATCTGGTATATCTTCGAGATAAGTGCCCCAAGAAGTTTTGGGGAAACTTGGGCACAGGGCCACCTTAAAGAACTAGTTCCCGCGTTAGAGAAGCCTACTAAGAAACTGGATTCAAAGTATTCAGGGGAATATGATTTCTATCTTGATGGCAAGATTCGCATTGAGGTTAAGGCTTCCCGCGCCGTAGATGCCAAAAGCGACGAACCGCTCTATGTGAAGGCATTGGCTTCTGACTCCACAAAGTCATTTTGGATGAACTTCCAGCAGGTGAAACCCGCTTGTTGTGATGTCTTCGTCTGGATTGCCGTCTGGCGGGATGTTATTAAGTATTGGGTGCTTTCGAGTCACGAAGTAGAGCATCACTTGGACTACTCGAAAGGGCAGCACCGAGGCAACTTGGGAGAAGGGCAGTTGCATATTAGGCAGGACAACGTTCATGAGTTCGATCCATTTCTTGCTCCCTCAGATCAATTGGCGATCTTCAATCGGAAAGCTTACGAGCGTGAGCTTGAACTGAGAAAAAAGGAGGGGCTGTTGCCAGGCCAGAAAGCGTAGCACGGCTTGTTTGATTCTTCAGTAGGTTTGCTTGCGGACGCAGCGGCCGTCGGGACGTGTTTTTTCAAAGGCGATTACGGCGCGCGCGGCACGGTTGCGAATAGCACCGAATGGGCACCGGCCGTTACTCCGCTCTGGAACTGATCCAGGACGCGCTCAATCTCAAAACGCCGACCGTTTACGACACCGACCCGAGGACAAAATCGAGCGTCATCAACGCACAGGAAACCGAGGCCGCACGCGACAAGCTCGAGAAGATCAAGGAGCGCTTCAAAACGTGGATTTGGGAGGATGACGAGCGGCGGGAAAGGCTCTGCCGGAAATACAACGACGACTTCAACAGCGTTCGGCTGCGCGTCTTCAATGGCAGCCATCTCACGCTGCCTTCAAGTAGCCAACTGGTCTCGCTGCGAGCGCACCAAAAGAACGCCGTCTGGCGCGTGATCCAAAGTGACAACACGCTGCTGGCGCACGTCGTCGGCACCGGGAAAACCTACATGATGGTTGCCGCCGCCATTGAGCTGAAGCGGCTCGGACTCGCGACGAAGCCGATGTTCGCGGTGCCGAATCACATGCTTGCGCAGTTCTCCTCGGAACTGCTCACGCTCTATCCGACCGCAAACATTCTCGTTGCCGGCAAAGATGACTTCGAGGCGTCGCGTCGCGCTCGTCTTTTCAGTCGGATCGCGACGGGCAATTGGGATGCGGTGATCGTTACACACGCAAGCTTCGAGAAGATTCCGGTATCCGTCGAAACGCGCCGCAGCTTCATTTCCGAGCAAATTCGCGAGATCGAAATGGCCATCCGCGAGCAGCGCGCCGATCGCGGCACGCGCCTTGTCAAGGAGCTGGAGCGCGTGCGGAAACGGCTGGAAGCAAAGCTGGAAACGCTGTCCGCCGACCACAAGAAGGACAACACCCTGACCTTCGAGGAACTCGGCATCGATCGCCTGTTCATCGACGAGGCGCACAAGTTCAAGAACCTCTTCTACGTCACCAAGATGACCCGCGTCGCCGGACTCCCGCAGACGGCCTCCGAGCGCGCGTTCGATCTCTTTCTCAAGGTCCAACACATCCAGGAAAGGAACAAAGGCGGGGGAGTAGTCTTTGCCACTGGGACACCGATTTCCAATACGATGGCCGAGATGTTCACCATGCAGCGTTACTTGCAGATGACAGCGCTGAGACGGAATCTGTTACAGCACTTCGATTCGTGGGCGGGCACATTCGGCGAGACGGTCATGACGATGGAACTCAGTCCGGACGGCAGCGGCTATGCTTGCAAAGCCGTTTCGCGCGTTTCGTGAATGTGCCCGAGCTGATGCAGCAATTCCGCCAGGTCGCCGACGTGCAGACCGCGGAAGTGTTGAAGCTACCCGTGTCGAAGATGGACCAAGGCCGGCCCGTGACAATCAGCGCTCCAACGACCCCCGAGCTTAAAAGGTATGTCGAGAAGCTCGTCGCGCGTGTCGAGCAGATCAAAAGCGGGAAGGTCGATCCGAGCGACGACAATATGCTCAAAGTCACGACCGACGGCCGCAAAGCCGCGCTCGATCTTCGGCTCGTGCTCCCGCACATCCGCGAGCATCCAGATTCCAAGATCAATCAGGCGGTTGGGAAGATTCACCAAGTGTGGCTCGACACGACCCCAGAGAAAGGCGCGCAGCTCGTCTTCTGCGATCTTTCCACGCCGCACGCAGGTCGCCGCGGGTTTTCAGTCTATGCCGATGTGCGCGAGAAGCTGATCGCGCGCGGCGTCCCGGACGGCGACATCGCCTTTATCCAAGACTTTGACGAGGACACGGCGAAAGCCGCGCTCTTCAAAAACGTGCGTGAGGGTAAGGTCCGCATACTCCTCGGCAGCACACCGAAGATGGGCGAAGGCACGAACGTGCAGAAACGCCTTTCCGCGCTGCATCACCTGGATGCGCCATGGAGGCCAGCCGACATCGAGCAGCGTGAAGGCCGCATCTTGCGCCAGGGCAACACGAACGAATACGTGAAGATTTTCCGCTACGTCACCGAAGGCAGCTTCGACGCCTACATGTGGCAGACGCTCGAAACGCAATGCCGCTTCATCGCGCGGGCACCCTGCTTGCGACGGAACCCGCTCTTGGGACGCCATGCCCGGTCATTGTCTCCGGTAGCGTTTATGGGCGGCTCAATGGAAAAGGCGGCCTCGTCTCGCCCGACATCATCGGGCCGGCTGGTCGCGCCATTCTCGATTCGGGTGGCGGGTGGCTCGCCGAGAACGTGTGGGGTCGCTACGTCATCGCGGTTGCCGATGAAGAGGCGCAGCGGCTCTCGGTCTTTCGCGATCCCACCGGCCTGCACACGGTTTTCCATGCCTCATGCCCTCAAGGGTCGGTATTCGCGACGGAGCTCGATGCGTTGACGGCGCTTGATGTCCTCCCGGTGAGCGTGGATGCGGAAAGCTTGGCCTCCTTTGTTCTCGCAGGAACCCGCCCCACGCCGCGAGTGCCGCTGGCTGGAGTGGCCGAGCTTTGTCCGGGAAGCGTGCTCGAATGGAGTCCGCGCGGAACAAGCACGCGGCTGTTCTGGAACCCCGCCGCATTCATCGCGCAGAACGGTTCACCCGAGCCGGATGCGCTGTGGGAAGTGTTTGCGGGAGCCGTCGCCGCGATGGTCGAGGGTAAGGAGGAAATCGCAGTGGATGTTTCCGGCGGGCTGGATTCCTCGGCGCTTCTTGCCGCCGTCTGCGGAGAGATGCGAGATCGTCCGATCCGCCCGAAAGCCGTCACTCTGCATCACCCCGCGATCGCCTCTGCCACCGAGCTGCCGTTCGCGCGCGAACTGGCGGAGTCGTTCGGTGCCGAACTGGTGGAGGTGGACTTTATTGATTGCCTTCCGTTTGCCTCGCTTGACGACGTGCTCGCCCGTAAATGGGATCGCCCAACCCCGCACATGCTCACCGGTGCGATGCACCGGGCGCAATTGGCTGCGGCTGGCTCCGCCCGGTGCCTGCTCAACGGCTTCGGGGGCGATCAGGTCTTTCAAGCGCGAGGCGAGGTTCCGCATTTCCTAGCCGACCATTTCCTCGCTGGCGACTTGCGGAAATTCGGTGCGCAGCTGCGCGCGGAGTCCGGGCAGACCGGTGCTCCGTATTTGTTTCTTCTTTTGAAAAGCCTCCAGATCGCGCTGCGGCAAAGACGCTTTGCCACATACTGGCGCCCGCTACCGACACCCGCATGGGCCACGGAGGAACTGGCCCGAGCCGCGGGAGCGGTAATTTCTGCACCGCCGTTTTGGGATCGTCTGGAAAAAGTTCCACCGGCCAAGCGGGCACAGCTTTTCGAGATTTACGATGCCTCGGCGCTCGCGGATCGACATTTCCGCACGCCGGACCACATCGTCGAGCATCCCATTCTCGCCCAGCCGGTGGTCGAACTGGCCCTTGGTCTGCCGATGGAGGCGCTTCTTTCCGGCAGCGACGATCGCATTTTGTTTCGCCGAGCCTTAGCCGGGCGCATCCCACAATCGATCGTCGAGCGACACGCCAAAGGGGACCACTCCGGCATCTACCAGCTCGGTTTGCAGGCGAACCACTCGGCAGTGGAGGAGTTGCTTATGGAAGGCTGGCTTGCTGCCAATCAGCTTGTGCGCAGAGAGTCGCTGCGCGAGGAGCTTTCCCAAGCTGCGCAGGGTCACACGCCGAATCTTTGGCCCATCCTCAACGCGGTCGCGACGGAGCTATGGGTTCGGAGTTGGAAGCTTTCTTGAGGGAGCCGGTAATGGCGTGAACGAAATTATCTCGCAATCCCTCGCGACCGGCTCGGAGAAATGAAGCCCCTTCGCTTCTCGCAAGCGCCATCACCCCGCGCAAAGACTCCAGCCTTGCTCGCTCCGTCTCGCTAGCGCTCGGAAGTCGTCTCGCAAAGCCGGAGACTTTGCTCCACCACCGCGCCGGATGATGTCGCCGCTCCGCTTCGCTGCGCGGCCACATCGGACTGGCCCATCGGGTCACCAGCGTTTCGGAGGCTCCGGCGGTTCGGTCGAAGGCGACCAGAATTCCTGCGCGAATATCGCGGCGATTTGCTTCGCGCGCACTTCATCGACCTCCGCGCGCAGAAACTCGGGAGTGACTTCTTCCAGCGGCGTAGTGCGTGTGCCGACCAGGCGGTTATCGTCGCCTTCGTAGATGCCAAGATTGAGCGCGCCGGTTTCCTTCAACGAGACGAACCAGCCCGCGGGAGGAAGCGGCAAACTCACGGCATCGGCACCCTCGGCCCGAACGACATGGACTTTGGAGCCGGTGGAGATGAGCAGAGAAACAACTTCTTCCCAAGTCGTGGCGATAGCGACGAGCAGTAGCTACGAGAACGCGAAAGGCACAGCGCGGCTTTCGAGCACCCGTGAATCGAACCTCCATTTTATGGCTCGCTGCGCGCCGTCAAGGTATTGCTCGGCGGGGCTGCGCTCCACCTTGACTGTGCTCGCTCGCCGGGGGGAGGTCTCTATGGATTCACGCGCGCGACTATGGCTGCCGCCGGCGGATAGGATTTGAGCGAAGGCCACGGCTAAGCGCGCGATGGAAGCGGTGCGGGTTGATCCGGGGAAGCGAAGCGCTGGCACGCCTGCTCGCATTTCAGCAGGGAGTCAGCACATTCCCTGCACTGGCACTCGCTGGCGTGCTTGAGGCATTCTTCGAGGCAGGTGTGACACACTTCGGCGCAGAGGGCGCAAAATTCGGGGGCGAACTCGGAGCGCTGCGCGAGGAGGCGCGCGGTGAGAAGGCATACGTCACCGCAGGTGTGCGCGAGTACGATCAGCGCGACCATCGCTTGCAAATCTTCGGCGCGCAGGCAGGCGGCGGCACAGCATTCGCACGCTGCTGCACATGCCGTGCAAGCTGCGATGCACTCTTCAAGGTTTGCGTCTGATGACTGGGGCGTCGTGAACCGACGATCATTCTGGAATTGGCGTTTGCTTGTTTTCGAAACGGAGCAAAACGCGACGCCCACGCGCGGCTTTCGCCTTGTCCAGGTCCGCAAAAACGCCGATGGTGAATTCGCGAACATGGACGGATCAATTGTCACGTCGCTGTATGTTTTCGTCGTCGTTTTTCTAAGCCTCGGCGCGCTGTTCGTCGTGGTGAAATTGCTGACCGGCGGCCGGCACGGTGACGCTTCGCACGAGGCTTTCGAGCACGATCCAAGGCTCATGGAGGAGTGGCTCGACCAGCCCGCTCATCGGCAGGCCCCGCCGATGCCGCCGATGTTTCCGCAGAGCGATGCGGAACATTTCCGCGCCGCGCACGAGGCTCTTGAGCAGAATCTTCCGGTGCCCCTGCCGCCAGCGCGCTCGGATGAGTGGGAGACGTGGTAAGCGGTTTGCGCGGGAGCAGCTTCCGATCATAGCCGGGGCGGGATTCAGCGCTCTCCAGCCCTCGCGCAGGCAGGTTTTCGCGCCGATGCCGTCTCAGCATTTTGCACCTCATCCGATGCAAACACCAGAGATCGCGACTCTACCCTCCAGCGGGAGGGATGCCTCGCGATACGTTCAAAAACGCAGTTGGTCCAACAATCCGTAAAATGCGCAACCGCCAAGGTTGGACGCAGGACCAACTCGCGGCGAAACTTCAGCTCACCGGCTGGGATTGCACGCGGAGCTGGCTCGCGAAGATCGAGGCGAGGCAGGTCGCGGTGAAGGACTTCGAGCTTCTCTACTTCCGCGCGGTTTTCGGGAATACGCTCGAAGAATTTTACAGCACGCTCGTCGCGCCAAAGGCTGATCCTCGAAATCGGCAGCCAGGCAAAAACGAGGCCACTCATCCACGCGCCAAGACATGAGCGCACGGGAACCACGGACTTATTCGGCGGATGAGCTGCCGAGGACAGAACACCAATGCGCAGGCGCAGGTGTGGTAGGGCTTGGCAGTTTTTCGCACACGTAACCCACATGGCTCAGCAGCCTTGATTGCTCCCAAACCAGAACAGGTGAGCTGACGGTCGGCCTCTATTGCTCCTGCTCCTGAACCGGAGCAATGAGGCACTTAAATTTGATCGGGCCACAGCTGCGAAAGCTGCGGTTCAAACACGACTGGTCGCAAAACGACCTGGCGATCAAATTGCAGTTGGTAGGTTTCGACGTGGGCCGCAGCACCATCGCGAAGATCGAGGCGCGCCTCGTTTGGGTCGGCGACTGGCAGCTCTTCTACTTCACGCGCGTCTTCAAAGTGGAACTCGATGAACTTTTCCCGCCCGTCGATCCGCACGACCCGAAGATTCACGATACGCTCATGAAGCTCATGGATACCTCGTGGTAGCGCGCGGGGGAAGTTGCTCCGAAACCAGAGCAGGTCCATCGCGATGAAGTAGGAACATCGCTCCATGTGGAATTCCTACTTTCGATGACCATCACGCTCTGCAACGGCAAGGGCGGTTCCGGCAAAACAACGCTCTCCATCCTGCTTGCCACCGCGCTCGCCGAGGCAGGACACAACGTGGCGGTGCGGGACTGCGACCCGCAAGCGACGGCCTCGCGTTGGATCGCGGAAAACGAGCGGCTCAAACTCGCCGTCAACGGCCAGCACTACGACGCGCTCATCATCGACACACCGCCGCGCCTCGACTCCGCCGCGCTGCGCGAGAGCCTGTCCAAATCTGACGCCGTCATCCTCGTCACCTCGCCCTCGCCCGCGGATCTCTGGACTTCGCGGGACACCGTAGCCTTTCTCGAAACGCATTTTCCACGGCGCGGTCGAGCGCGACTTCTTTTCAACCAGGTGCAGGCAAAAACTGTCCTCGCGCGCGAACTCACCGAGACGGCCGCCCGGATTGGATTGCCCGCTTTGAAAACCGTCATCCACCGTCGCCAAGTCTATCAGCATTCCGCGCTGCTCGGCTGGAAAGCTCTCGGTGCCGAAGCCCGCGAGGAAATCCTCTCCGCCGCGCTTGAAATCGTCGCCCTCGCAAACCACCAAGCTCCACCGCCCGCATGAGCTCACGACGATCCGACGCATTGATTTCCAAGCTCGGCGCTTCGCTCGCAAAACCGCTGCTCGCGCCCTCTGCGGTCGTCGAACCCTCGGGGGAGCCACCAACGCCCGAACTCGCGGCCAAAATCTCGATCAGCCTCTACGCCGACGATCTCCAATGCGTCGATGCGATCGTTGCCCACATGGCGCAAAGCCGCTATCGCGTGAACCGCTCGGAAGCGATCAAGCTTGCGTTGCGGGGAGTGAAGCTGACCTCTGAACTCCCCGCGCTCTATCGCGAGATCCAGCGCAACGACGGCCGTCGAAAGCAGAGTCCCAAACACGCGAGTTGATACTGGTGCCCATCGGCTACGAGGTGCTTATTTGATGGCGCGACGGGGGAGGTTCGGTCATTTCGCGTTTCATTCCATGGCCTTCCCAAGACCGAACTTTTTCAAAAGTGTGACATTGAATGCGTTACATTACAGAGGCAGAAAGCCAAATTCCCAAGCTGCATACGAGGGTTCGATTCCCTTCACCCGCTCCCCCGCCGTAATTGGGAAAAGGATCTGCGGTCTGCAAAAACCGCGTCTTGATCCGCGTGCCGATCCAGTGACTCGCGTTGCCGCGCTGTCGGGAGCGGGCAATTCCGCCTCAGCCGAGGCGATAGACGATGCGGGCCTTGTTTAAATCGTAAGGCGACATCTCAAGACGCACCCGGTCGCCGGTGGTGAGGCGGATGAAGCGCTTGCGCATCTTGCCGGAAATGTGCGCGAGCACTTCATGGTTCTTGGCGATCTCCACCTTGAACATTGTGCCGGCGAGCACGGAGACGATCTTGCCTTCGGTTTCGATCGTCTTGTCGCGGTCGAGGACCGGCATGCCTTGTTTTGGAATACTCATGCGTTGGCTGGACCTTGAACGAAGCGGCGACCGGCTACAAAGGCCGTTCCCGGGAACCGGGTTTCGGACTGCCCTCGAGCACTGCTCGACGAGCGATCCACCACGCAACGAACTGGAGGCGCGCCGCACAAGGGCGGGCACAGTCGCGGGTTTCTCCGGATATACAAATGAAATCGTTCCGAACGCGGAACGCTATGGCGCACTCTGGAAATCCGAAGGAACGGAAATCAGAAAACTCATTTGCGCGTCGTCCTCTGTTTCCCGGATTAAAGAAATTGGCTGCGTTTGTTTCGGATTCGAATTTCGGATTTCGGATTTCGGCAAGAAGGGCGACTCGTCTTTCTCCAGACGCCCTCTCACTTCGCGAAGCCGTGCAGCTTGAGCCAGAAGGCGCAGTCGCGCGTCCACGGGTGCAGCTTTTCCAGATCGAATTCCTTGTTGCCGAGCCCGATGCCGTGCCGGCCTTTTTCATAAAGATGCAGATCGAAGGGCACCGCCTTCTCCCGCAGCGCGGTGGCGAAGGCGAGGGCATTTTCGACGGGGACACTGGCGTCTTCGATGGTCTGCCAGACGAAGCACGGCGGCGTATCCTTGCGCACATTCAAGCGCGGCGAGAGGAGGCGCCTTTCGTCCGGCGTCCCACTCGGGCCGAGGAAACGTGCCTCGCGCTCCGCATTGGGCACATCGAAAAGGATGAAGGCGTAGCAGAGCACGGCGAGGTCGGGGCGGGAGCTGGCCCGCTCGATCGCGTCGGCGGCGTCCGGCTTGCCCGTGTCGAATTGCGTGATGAGCGTCGCCGTGAGATGGCCGCCGGCGGAGGAGCCGATCATGCCGATGCGTTGCGGATCGAGGCTCCACTCGCCGGCATGCGCGCGCACCAGGCGCACGGCGCGCGCGGCGTCTTGGAGGATGAGGGGGACACGGTAGCCGTCCGTGTTGAGCCGATACTTAAGGACAAAGGCGACGATGCCTTGCGCATTGAGCCAGCGCGCGAAAGGCTCGCCCTCATGCGGCGCAAGATGCGAGTAGCCACCGCCGGGGCAGACGATGAATGCCGCGCCGCTCCCCTGCTCCGCTCCAGGCCAATACGGAGTCAAGGTCGGTGTGTCCTTTGCCGCGTCGCCGAGCGCGCCCGGCGCCGCGCCGGGCCAGAGCCGGAGCGGCTCCACGGGCCGGTCGGCGGCGCTGACGATGTGAAGCGTGATGGAAAGAAGCGTGGCGCAGACGATGGAGCGGAGAATCATGCGGTGATGCTCCCGAGTTTCCGCCGCCATCGCAAGCACTCGGTGAATCGGCGCGTGGCGATCGCTCAGACGACCATCGTCTTCTCGTGCGAGAGCTTGATGACGCGCCCTTCCGGATCCCGGAAATTTGTGTACGGCCCCACGGTGGTGACGATGATCCCGCGCCGGCGCAATTCATTGAGCACCGCGTCGCGATTCTTCAGTGCGATGTAAAAGTGCAGGTAGCTGATCATCTCGCCGTGCTCGCATTGCCGGAGACAGATGGGCAGGCCGCCGACTTCCAATTCGCAGTAACGATCCGCCCGCTCGCTTACCACGCGAGCGCCGAGAATCTCCACGTAGAAGTCGCGCGTCTCGTGCCATCGCAGGGTAAAAACCGTGAGCGAATAGCATGTCGCGCACACAGCCGGCGAGCGATCGAGCGTGGCGGCGGGCGCCGGCTCGGACTCCGTGTCGAGGCTGGTGAGAGAGGTCATGGCGCAGAGTTTAGCAGTGCCCATGCCGGGTTATCGCTTTTATGGATTTTGAGCGCGGCGCGGGCATCCGTGCCTGCGGTCGTCAGGCAAGCATCCCTGCTTGCACTGCAGGCTGGAAGCCTGCGGAACTTTCGCAATCAGGATGCTTGCGCCACGCGCTTACTTTCCGCCTGCCCCGAAGCCCTTCTCCGGCGTGCCATCGGCGCCAAGATGGCCGGTGGCCCAGAGCATTCCGCGCGTGATGAGATCGAGGTAACGCCCATCTTCCACGGTCTCATTGTTGTGGCCTACGGTAGTGCTGAAGATGCGCGTTTTTTTCGGCCCGTACTCGTTGGTCCACGCGACCACGAAATCATTTTCCTGTTCCTTGCCGTTCTTCCTCACCGTCTGCGTGCCGCGCGCGATGGGCTGGGCGGTGAAGATTTTGACGTTGTTGTAGTGCTCTTCCTTGATGGTGGTCCAATCGGCGAGCCCCTTGGCGATCGGCGAACTCTTATCGACGAAGCGGATGGCGATCGGCTCCTGCGGGCCGTGGCCGCTGGATTGCAAACCGAGATATTCAAACCAAAAGGCGTGCGGCGTGCCGGGCTCGGCGGGTTCTTTGGGATCGCCGATGCGGTAGCAGTGCATGGCGCAGTGCAGGTTCAAGCCGGGGATGCCGTCGCGATGCGGCTTGAGCACGCCTTCGACCACGGCCGGGTCATTGATCTCGGCGGCGCATTCGTCGTGAATGACGAGGGCGTATCCTTTCGCGTAATCGGGATTGCCGTAAATGGGCAGCGGCGGCTTGGTGGATTTGTCGTCGGTGTGAATTTGATCCACCACCACATGGGCGCGCGCTTCGAGCCCGCGTTTCAAAATGTCTTTCTGTGCAGCGTAGTCGTGGCAGCAGCCGCCGGTGAGGAGGAGGATCTTGAGCGGCTCGGCGGCGAGCGTGGAGGCGGAGAGGAGGCAGAGGGCGAGAAGGAATTTCATGAGCACTGCATAGGGCACGCGCCCAGGAAATCCAACCAGAACATCCAACATCCAACACCCCAGATTCAATGGACGCTGCGTGTGGGCTCCCCGGGGAGGCGTGGATTGGATGTTGGATGTTGAATGCTGAATGTTGGATGTTTTCCGGCGGCGGCTTCGAGTTTGGAATTTGGAATTTCCCCTGCTTGCCTTCCTCCCAAAAAACGCATGACCGATAAGAAGCTCGTATTCCTCCGCCGCCTCGGCAGCTCGATGGCCGTTTGGGCCGTGGCGCTGTGGATTATTTTCGCGGGCTACGAGCCGGGATTCTTTGTGCTCATCGCCGGCCTTGGGCTGGTGGGATTGTGGGAGTACTACACGATGCTCGATCACAAGCGGCTGCCGAACTTCAAGGTCATCGGCATGCTTTGCGGCGCGCTGTTGAGCTTCGGGAGCTTCTACTGGCTGAGCCACGTGGGGGCGGCCAAGACCTATGACTTCGAGATGTCCTCGCTGTTGCTCTTTCTGCTCGTGGTCTTCGCGCGGCAAATGTTTCAAAAGACGCGCGACATTCTTCCCCTCGAGACCATGGCGTTCACGATCTTCGGTTTGTTTTATGTGCCGTGGTTGTTTTCCTTCGTCACCAAGATCGTCTATCTCGTGCCGCGCGACGCGGCGGGGCACGTGACTGGGCACTTCTACGTGCTGTGGCTCGTGGTGGTCACGAAGTTCAGCGACATGGGCGCCTACGTCACCGGCTCGCTCTTCGGCCGGCACCCGCTGGTGCCACACATCTCGCCCAAGAAAACGTGGGAAGGCTTCTTCGGCGCGCTCGCCTTTTCCACCGCGGGCGGTTGCGGATTGCTCGCGCTGCTCGGCCCGAGGCTGGGCTACTTGCATCAGAGAGACGCAGTCGTGTTAGGGCTCGGGCTCGGCTTTGCGGCCATCATCGGCGACCTCGCGGAGTCGATCGTAAAACGCAGCGCCGACGTGAAGGACTCCGGCACGCTGCTGCCGGGCATCGGCGGCGCGCTCGACTTGATCGACTCGATCCTCTTCACCGCGCCGCTCATGTTTTTCTACCTGCGCTTCGTCGCGGGGCTTGCGTAAGCTGCGCGGATGAGACAACGCCGCGTCGTCATCCTCGGCTCCACTGGCAGCATCGGCGAGAGCGCGCGGAAAGTGGCGCGGGACATCCCGGAGCGGATGAAAATCGTCGGCATGTCCGCGCATTCCTCCCGCGAAAAACTCAACGCGGCGGCCAGGGAATTTCCCGAGGCACAGCTCTGCATCTCCGGCGACGGCGGCGAGGAAGGCCTCATCGAACTTGCGACGATGACCGAAGCCGACATGGTGCTCATCGCCATCGTCGGCACCGCCGGCTTGCGGCCCGCGCTCGCGGCCATCGAGGCGGGAAAAGACATCGCCGTAGCGAGCAAGGAAATCCTGGTGATGGCCGGCGAAGCCGTGATGAACGCCGCGCGCCGCAAAGGCGTGCGCGTGCTGCCGGTGGACAGCGAGCACAACGCGATCTTCCAATGTCTCGAGGGGCGCGGCACCGCTGAAGTGAAGCGGTTGATCCTCACCGCGAGCGGCGGGCCTTTCCGCACCTGGCCAGCGGAAAAGCTCGCCTCCGTCACACCCGAGCAAGCGCTCAAGCATCCGACTTGGAACATGGGCGCGAAGATCACCATCGACTCCGCGACCCTCTTCAACAAAGGTCTCGAGATGATCGAAGCGCGCTGGCTCTTCGACGTGGAGATGGCCCGCGTGGAAGTCATCGTTCATCCGCAGTCGATCATTCACTCGATGGTTGAATTCATCGACGGCTCGACGCTCGCGCAGCTCTCGACCACCGACATGTGCTTCCCCATCCAATACGCCGTCACCTATCCCGACCGCGTGCCAAACACATTGCCCCCGCTGGATTTCGCGGCGATCGCCCGACTCGACTTCGAGGCTCCGCGACGCGACGTCTTTCCCGCGCTCGATCTCGCGCGCTGGGCCGGCGAGACCGGCGGCACGCTGCCCGCCGTGCTCAACGCCGCCAACGAAATCGCAGTCGCCACCTTCCTTGATCGCAGCTGCTCTTTCCCCGCGATCTGGCAAACGGTCGAACGCACCATGCGCGAGCATCAAGCCACCCCGCACGCCGATCTCGACACGATCTTAGCCGCCGACCGCTGGGCGCGAGTGCGAGCCGCCGAATTGTCCTCCAAGTAAACGGTTGAAGCGGTAGCTGCGAGCTTCAGACCGATTTCCGGCCTTGAACCTTTCCGAGGATCGCCGTCGCGCGCGGCGAGGCCTGATGCGCATCGGGCCACCCAGCACGGCTTCGGGTTTCGCAGCGGGCTGCACTTTGGGTTTTTGCTCGGACGCTGGAGCATGGGGCTAACCTGTCATGGGCGTCCGATAGGAGCGAGAGGTACCTTCCCGGAATCAGATATCGATTTGGCTCGACGCTGGGGGCGGGGCGGGGGAGCATACGCGGCCTTTCGCGGGGAAGCGTTCGCGAGCGGACCATCCCCCGAAGCTTGAGAACAAAGAACATGCAAGCACCTCGTCTCGTCGCCACCCTCGTCTGCGCCGTGCTCACGGTCTTCAGCCACCCGGCCGCCGCCGCACCCGGCCAACTGGACACCAGCTTCGGAATCGGAGGCAAGGTGACCACCGACATTGGAAGCAGCAACGACGTAGGAAACAGCGTGGCGGTGCAGAGCGATGGGAAGATCGTCGTCGCTGGGTATTCCTTCACCGGCAACTTCGACCTCGCGGTGGTGCGCTACAACCCCAATGGAAGCTTGGACACGACCTTCAACGGCACGGGCAAGGTGACCACCGCCATTGGAAGCACCGACGACTACGGATTCAGCGTGGCGGTGGAGCTCTATGTGTTGATCGTCGTCGCGGGGTTGTCCTCCATCAGCAGCAACGACGACTTCGCGGTGGTGCGCTACAACCCCAATGGAAGCTTGGACACG
>JBBRXP010000007.1:0-65775 GCA_038238555.1 Chthoniobacterales bacterium
CGGTTCATGATGCGGTCGCTCAGCGAGCCGTGATTGGTGCCGATGCGCAGCGAGCGGCCGTGCTCTTTGCAAAAACGCACCAGCGGGGTGAAGCGTTCGCGGATGCGGTCGAGCTCGGCGGCGTACTGGGCGTCGGTGTATTCGAGGATCTTGAATTTTTTCGAGTCAGCATAGTTACCGGGATTGATACGCACTTTTTCCACCCACTTCGCCGCCTCCATCGCGGCCTCGGGCTTGAAGTGAATGTCGGCGACGATCGGCACGCCGCACCCGCGCGCACGCAAGCCGGCCACGATGTGCTGGAGATTGGCCGCGTCCTTCACCGTGGGCGCCGTGATGCGCACGATCTCGCAACCCACCGCGGCCAGATCGAGCGTCTGCTGGATGGACGCCGCGGTGTCCATCGTGTCGCAAGTAATCATGGACTGCACCCGGATGGGGTGCCCGCCCCCGACAGCGACATCTCCGACCATGACAATGCGGCTCGGGCGCCGTTGAAGGCGGAAAGGCGAGGCGCAGTAGGTCATGGCTGGCTTCGGCGAGCGCCCGTTGCCAGCCCTTCTGAAAATCGAACGGAAACCACCAGCGCGAGATCTATTAACTCGGTTTCATTCGATCCCGGAAGAAAAATGAAGAGTGCACGCTCATCGTTCCCGAGGGTCATGCATTCCACCGAGCCAACGGGAAGAGATTGACCGTCGGCGAGGAAGAGGTCGAAGGGCTGGAATGGCGATGCATGGAAGAAGTCTTCGATGTGATCGGCGGTCATATTTAGCGTCCACTGGGATGTCCTTCGGCGGCGGCGGAGCGGATTTGTTCGAGCGCCAATACATTGAGTTTGTCCCCGTCGAAGACCGCGACCCTCCGCCCATTCGGAGCGAAAGCGATGCGCAAGGGCCGTTCTACCTGCAAGAGGCGCCCATCGTGCAGCAGCAAGGTAAAGGGATGGAAAGGCTCGGCATTCCGGTAGCCGCGGAGTTCTTCGATGCTCATGGCGGTTGCTTACCGCACTTCTCGAAGCGAAGCAATGCCGCGTGCCGCCGCTTACTTTTTTCCGCGTTTGCGCCGACGCTCTGACTTGCCGTTGGTATCTTTGGGATATTCTCCAGTGCGGTGATCGAATCCGCATCGATGATGCAGTGGCTCGCCTCGGGATCCGTGACCATGATGATTTCTTCGTTTCCATCCAGCGCCATGAATTCCGGATGCAAGACACGCGCCGCGCGCCCGTCGGCGGTGATGACAGTGAACGGCCGAAACGGACGGGCGGCGTGATACTCTCGGATCAAGGCGTAGTTCATGCCGCAAAGGTAGGGTTGGCGCGAGTCGAGAACAAAGAGTGCGACGGCGCCAGCAACACGAGGGGAAATGAAGAAATCGGCGGAACGCGGTGTCGATCGTGCTTTCCCACCTGCGTGACGATTTTCGAACTTCATTACCCGCCGGAATTCAGCGGCGACGATCTCCGGGCTCTCGATACAAATGAACTCGCCATCCGGTTGGCTGTGAGCCGCGCTTTCATCCAGCTCTGCCTCGCCGCGGGCTGCCCGACGACCAAGGAAAAGCTGAGCGTCGCCGACCTCTTACGCTGGCTTTTCGATCACTATGAAAAGGTGCGCGCCGTCGCGGGGCTGCGCGCTCTGGTGCCGTTGGGCGATCTCGAACCGTCCACTCTCTCGCGGGTGCGCACGGTCAATGGCCTCGCCACTGCGCTCGAGTATGCGCGAAGCCGGGCCAGCCACTGGCGCAAGAAAAAGCACCTGCGCCTGGCGCTGGAAGAGGTGCGGCGGTGGGCAGATCGCAAGGTCTAAACCGCGTACGGAAAGGGGGGAGCGCGGCCTTTCCCCCAGCAAGTCTCAGCCCGGCCATACACATGCCTGACCGAAACAGCCGCGCTCCCAAATTCATTCGCCCACTCTCGGGGCTACTCTCCGGCTTCGACGTTGACGACTGTCTCGGCCAGTTCGGTCAGCTTTTCATCGCAGGCTTTTTCCTCTTCGAGCGTCTCGGTGAGGAGATCGACGGCTTCGTCGTGGCCGAGGCTGCGGGCGAGAGCGCGCGCGGTGCCGTAAGCGGCGATCTCGTAGTGCTCGACGCGCTGCGCGGCGCCGATGAGGCCGGCATCGCGGACGTGGTCTTCCGCGTCTTCACTGATCATTTCCGCGCCTTCCGCGACGAGGCCTTCCATGGCCTTGCATTTGTGGCCGGTTAGTTGGAGTTCGAGGCTTTCGCCGATTTGTTCGAGGCGTTGGACGTGGCCTTTGGTCTGTTCGAGGTGTTCTTCGAATCCGGCCTTGAGTTCTTCGTTGGTGGCGGCCTTGGCCATCTTTGGCAGAGCTTTTACGAGCTGCGTTTCCGCACTGTAGATGTCTTTGAGTTCGTTGTGGAATAGGTCTTCGAGGGTCTTGAGTTTCATGAGGGATGTTTGGTGTGTTTGCTTTCGATCTTTCGCGTGAAGACGGAAGGCTGGCCGTGAAAATGTACGCCTTATGCAACGCTCGGGGCACTGGCCTGCGGCGATGGCTCCGCTGGCGCCCGAGCGCTCCCAAGTCGATTCGGGCCGGCGTTATTTGACGTGATCGCGATCGCGCATCACTGGAGCGGATGATGGCCAGTCGCGGTTTGGTTTCTTCCACTGGATTCGCGCGGCGAAGACCGCGTTGTCCGAGCCGTAGCTCATCGGGATCGAGTAGTCGTCATACTTCGGCCCCCATGTCTGCATCCATTCGGCGACCGTCACCCATGTCTCGTGTTCGTCAATCTCGGTGACGCCGAAGTTCCCCAGCCGCGCGCCGCGTTCCGGCACGAGGATGCGCTCGGTGCGGCGGATGACGCGCAGTTTTTCGCGATCGACCTGCGCGATGAAAAGCGGCGCGCGGTGGCGGAAGACGTGGTCGTTGCCCGCGCCGGTGCGCGTATAGACGAGGAAGAGCGCGTCGCTGTGCGCGACCCAGTGCTGCTGGGTGTTGTAGTTGCCCAGTTCGGCGCCGTCGTCCCAGCACCAGACGCGCGGCGGCGCGAAGTGCAGCCCATCGTCGCTGCGCGTGATGTAGCCGGCTTTATCGTGGCGCAGCGTGAGGTAGAAGCGTCCGCCGAAACGCGTGAGCGACGGCTCGAGGAGGCCGCGATCCGTCTCGAGCGCGAGTTCGTTGCCGAGTTCGAGCACGCTGAGTTTGCGTCCGTCGAAGCCGCACCGCATCACGACGACGCGCGCGAATTTCTCTCCCTTCGGCGTGAAGTAGATCGGCAGCAGGATGTCGCCATTCGGCAGATCGACGCGCTGCGCGCAGCCGGCGCCGGCGTTGTAAAATTTGCCGCCCGCCGGCATCTCGAGAGCCGTCCACGGCGACCACGCGCGCGCCGCGGCGTCGTAGATCGAGTAAGCCGTTTCGCGCGCCCGCTCGCGCGGGATAGCGTCATTCACGTAGCGCACGGTGTGGCCAATGCCGAGCAGCGTGCCGGTCTGCGCGTGCCACTTCGGCCAGAAGTCGCAAACGCCCACTTCGCCGCCATCCGGCTCGGGCCGCCGGCCGAGCGTGGCGTGCTCGACGGGGCTGGACCACGTCCTGCCGCGATCGTCGGTGCGCATTTCATTGAGTGTGTAAAACACATCGCTGCCGGTGAGCCGCAGCTTCTGCATCGTGAGCACCACGCTCGGCGGCGCGCCTGGAATCGCGCCCGCGCGCGGATGCACCCAGCAGGTTTTTTTGTCGAAACCGGAGCTGATCGTGTCGAGCTGGATGTCGAAGGCGGGAGGCTCGGCGGCGTGGGCGCGGCTGGCGACCAGCGCCAAGGCGACCGTGCCGAAAAGGGAGCATTCGACGAATTCTCTGCGAGTAGATTTCATCTCGTGGTTCTAGCGCGGATTTAGAACACGTCGAAAAGTCCGGCATCGCCGGTTACTTCCTCTTCCTCCCGCCGCGGGAAACCGAAAAAGAGGAAGAGGAAGATTAAGAAGAAGAGATTGCATGTGGCGACTTTTTAGACGCGCTCCCGGACAAGCACTTTCCAACTTTGTCGCGCTTCCAGAGCGGTTTCTACCTTTCAAAGATAAGGATCAGATAGGCGAGAAATAGCAACAGATGCACGGCTCCCTGAAGCACGTTGGTTCGCTCCAAGGCAAAGGTCAGCATGCTCACCATCAAGGTCAGCAGGAGCAGGATGGTATCCGTGCCCTCGAGCCCAAGGACGATGGTCTTTCCCGTCAGGAACCCAATGATGAGCACCGCGGGAATGGTGAAGCTGATGCTGGAGAGCGCGGTGCCGAGCGCGAGATTGATGGAACGTTGAATCTGGTTGGCGCGCGCGGCGCGAATTGCGGCCAGCGATTCGGGCGAGAGAATCAACACTGCCACCAACAACGCGCCCAAGGCCGCCGGCGCGCCCAGAACGCGGGTGCCATAACTAATCGGCACCGCGATTTGTTTAGCCAGCAAGACAATGGGAAGGACATACGCGAGCAAGAGCAACCCATTATACCGGACTGAATGAACGGGCGCGTGGTGCGGCTCTTCCAGGGTCTGCGACGGAGGACTGTCGGACACAAAGTAGTCTTGATGGCGCATAGTCTGGATCGCCAAAAAGACGGGCCCGTCTGCGGCGTGCAGCGCGGTCAGCGACGCCAGCAGCAGGGTGAGGAGCGAGGCGGTGTTGTTTCATGGTGAGTGATTGAGTTTCGCAAACAGCGCGGGTTCGTCGAGCCTGCGCGGCCGGTGCTTGACCGAAATGCGCGAGTGCTTCCGCGGCCGCATCACGGCCTGACTTTGCGCGATGTTCCGTGCGGATTTTGAAACTGGATGGGCTGTCCTGATGACTACTTCAGCACCGAGTCGAAGAGCTCATACGCGATGGCCCGCATTTCGGGGGGGAAATCGTGCTGGCAATCCGGATGCTCGACGCGCACACGCTCCGGGTGGCCGTAAAGCCGATACACCTGCGAGGCGGCGGCCGCGACGCGGTCCACGCTTTCCCATTTGAAGTTCGAGTCCTTCAGCGGTGCGTTGATGAAGACGGGCCGCGGCGCGAGCGCTCCGAGCAGCTCGTGAAAGTCGAACGGGATTTCCGCGAGCCGCCCCGCGTAGTCCAGCAGGCGCGGCATGTAGCGCGGCTGGCACCAGCCTTTCCCCGGCAGCCATACGGCGGGATTGCTGCTCATGTAATCGAGATACGAGTCCAGCCCGCAACTCGACACGATGACGGCGATGCGTTCGTCGAAGATGGCGGTGTAAATCGCATTGTGCCCGCCGAGCGAGTGGCCGATGACGCCAAACTTTCCGCGCTGCACGAACGGCAGCGACTCCAGCACATCGAGCGCGCGCAGGTTGTCCCAGATCGCCTTCATCGTGCCGCTCGCGTAGCCGAGGCCTTCGAGGTCGGGCTGGTAATTTGCGAGCAAGGGGTAGCTCGGCGCGATGGTCACGTAGCCGCGCTCGGCGAGTTCGCTGGCGTAGGGTTTGCGGTTCGCCGGGCCGCCGAGTCCGACCACGGTGCCGTGGCCCACGCGGTTGTCCGTCGGGTGCAGGCAAAGCGCGCCGGGAAATTTCTTCACCGAGTTCAGCGCGGCCTTCGGGATGCAAAGATACGCCGGCACTCGCCCGCCCGGCTCGGCCTGATACGTGATCAAGCGCCGCACATAACTGCCGCAGTCCGTTTCCTCCTCCACCTTCACGTCGAGCAGGCAGCGTTTCTCCGCGCCGGGCAGCGGCCCCATCAACACCTGCATCCCGCGCAGAATTTCCGCGCGGCGCTTCTGCCAGTCCGCCGTTGTCTGCACGGGATGGGTGACGTTTGCCTCGTCGCGCCAGAGCAGCAGATTTTCCCGAGGCAGGCGCGCGAGCGTCTTGGGAAGCGCATCGCCTGCGAACGCCGCGGTGACCAGGAAAACAGTGAGAGCACTCGAGAGATGCGGTTTGAGTTTCATGGTTTCGATTTGCGGCGCATGACGATGTCCTTCATGGCGAATGGTTGAGTTCCGCGAACAGCGCGAGATCGTCGAACTCCTGCGCGGCCAACGCTTGATCAATATGCGCGCGCGTGCGTCCGCCGACGAGCACCGAAGCCACGCCTGGCTGATGCAGCGCCCACGCGAGCGCGAGGTGCGCCCGCGAGTGGCCGGTGCGCGCGGCCACCGCTTCCAATCGCGCGAGCCGCCGCCGCGCCTCGTCGTGGAAATAAACGTCCTGATGCCCCGGCACCAAATCGAAGCGCGAGCCGGGCTGCACGCCGCGCCGATGCTTGCCGGTCAGGAAGCCCGCGCCGAGCGGACTGTAAGTCACGATGGCGATTTCCCGCGCGGCGCAGAACTGCCGGAACTCCGCGCTCACGTCGCTCACCGCGAGGTTGTGATTGTTTTGCACGACGCTGAAGGGCGCGAGTCCGTGCTGCTGCTGCAAGTCGAGCGCCGTTGCGAGTTGCTGCTGGTCGTAGTTGCTCACACCCAGCGCGCAGACTCTTCCCTCGCGCACCGACGCATCCAACGCCGCGAGGACCGCCGGCGATTCCGCCGTCGCATCCCAGCGGTGGAGATAAAGCAAATCGATCACCGCGAGACCGAGCCGCTGCGCGCTTCGACCGACGACTGCAGCGATGTTCGCCGGTTGATATGGCGGCAGAATTTTCGTGGCGACAATGACCGAGCCGGCGGCAGGCCGGCGCGAGGCGATCCACCGGCCGAGGATGCTCTCCGACATTCCCTGCGCGTAAGCGGAAGCGGTGTCGAAAAAATTGATGCCGCGCGCGTGCGCATGATCGAGCAAGCCGTGCGCGGCCGCTTCGTCGATCTCGCGCCCGAACGTCACGCACCCGAGTCCGATCGTGCTGACGCGCAGAGCCGCGGGCGTGATCCGCAGTTCGTGGGGAAAGTTCGTGGCGATCATGGTTTCCAGTCGTCGGTGCGGAACGGCGACGCGGGAAGTCCCGCGCCGTTGACGAGATTGAACACCGGGTCGCCGGCCCATGTGTAGCGGACGGCGACCGTGCGCGGCACATTGGGAGCGGAAACGATCACGGTGTCGCCTGCAATGCCGACCTGCGCGGATTTCCAGTCGCGATCTTCGCCGGCGATGACGAAGCCTTTCAGCGCGCCGTCTTTCGCCACGAGCCCGCCATCGGCGTGTCGAAAGCGCAGCACGATTTCGCCGCCGCGAATCTCGTGGCCCGCTAGCAGCGGCCCTGCATGTGGAGAGGAAGGAATCGGGTTATCTGAAGTGGAGGTTGATGAAGTCGTTGTTTTCCAGCGGCAGGGAGAGCTCGACGGTCTGCGGCGAGAGCTGTGTGAAGGTGATAGCGCCGTGCCGCGCGGACTCCACTCGCGCGATGGGACGGGGGACGTTCGCCTTCAGCGTGAGGCGTTGGATGGGCTCGGCGGTGTAGTTCGCGAGCGGGATGAGGATGCCTCGCTCGTGCGGCATAAAGACGGCATCCACCAGCGGCGTGTCGCACGTTATCGGCGGCGCGATCTTCGCGGCGTGCGCGGGAGCGAGCAGGAGTTCGCGCAGGTCGGCGGGGTATTTCCACGGGTTGTAGGTGCGTTCGAGCAGCGGGGCTTCGCGCTGTTCGCCGGCGGAGAGTGCGGCGCGACTTTCGACTTTCTTTTCCAGCATCTCGCGCGCGTCGATCGCCTGCTTGATGTAGTCGAGCGCAGGCAGGAAGCCGGCGCAGTAGATCGCACCTTTGCCAGCTGAGCCTCGCACGAAGGCGGGCGAGCGGTCTTTGAAGGTGGCGAGCGTTTCCGCGCCGGCGCGCGGCGTGAGCGATTGCTTCACGGAGAGCACGCTGGCTTTGCCGCTTTGCCACGAGACTTCGTCTTTCACCGCGAGCTGCGCGAGGGAGCGGCCCGCGCCAGTTTGCGTTTGCAGCTCGACGAAGTCGCCGCGCTCGGCGGGCAGGAGCGCATCGAGCGTATGCAGCGGGCGATTGAATTCATCGCGCGAGGCGGCGCCGGCGGTGAGCCAGAGCGTGCCGCCGCGCTGCACCCACGCGGCGAGTTTTTCCGCGGCGGCGCGCGTGAGATTCGGACCGCTGAGGTAGCACACCGCGTAACGGCCGAGCGCGCCAGCAACGGTTTGTTTTTCCGAGACGATATCCACCGGCATCTGCGCGTGGGTGAGCGCGAGCCACGTGTGCATGCGGTCGAAGCCGAAGGCCAAATTGCCGTCAATGGTCCACGCGTCGCTCGAAGAGCTGTAGAGCAACGCCACCTGCGCGGGCGCGGGCATCGCGGTCATCAGCGCGTCCTCCACCGCGCCGACTTCGCGCGTGAGCGCGGCGTTCGTGGTCCACATTTCGGGCACGGCCTGCCACGCGTGCGAACGCCAATACGGACCGCCGTCGTGCTTCGCCCAGATCGGGCCGTAGCAGAAGCTGAGGAAAATCTTCACGCCGCGCGCGAGCTCGCTCGTGGCCTTCAGCTTCACGTCCCACGGCGTGCGGTGCTTGTAGGCGATGAGATGATGGCCGATCACCTGCCCGCGATCGCGCGCGGCGCCACGCATGAGATCGACGTTGAACGATGCGCACTGATACGTGCTGGCGCCGTTCGACCAGTCCTCGCTCCAGATCGCGTTTTGCCCCGGCGAATCGAGCAGCTCGAAGTAATCGATGCCCTTCCGGAAAAAGTTGCCGGTGTAGATCGCGCCGTCGCTGAAATTCACGAGCACGGGAAACGTGCCGCCGTAAGCCTGCTCCGCCGCGCGCCGTTGCAGCGCCATGAAATCGCCGAGCGCGCGCGTGCGGAAGCTCTGCGAGAAATAGTAAAGCGCGGGAAATTGCGCGCGCTCCTCGCCAGTGACGATGCGCACGGCGTCCCAATTCTCCACGAGCAGATCGGCGGGCGCGAGGCCCTGCGCTTTCAACCACTCGCGAAAGTGCGTCGTGTATGCCGGGTCGCGCGCGGCGAAGCTGAGCGGCTGTCCCGGCGCCTCATCGGTCAGTTCGCAGAAAACGATGTCGCTCACCTGGTGGCCGTCGCTTTTGAAGTCGGCCGCGGCGCGCTCGAAC
The DNA here is from genome assembly GCA_038238555.1 of Chthoniobacterales bacterium. Classification (GTDB taxonomy): domain Bacteria; phylum Verrucomicrobiota; class Verrucomicrobiia; order Chthoniobacterales; family Chthoniobacteraceae; genus JANNXQ01. The sequence continues at coordinate 8,998 of JBBRXP010000007.1, forward strand.
TTTGCCTGCATCGCTTCGGTGTCGGGCTGGCAATACGATTTGTTTTTCATCAGCCACGCGCCGCCGATGTGCCGGCCCGCGCCCGGCATGAAGTTGAAATAGTCGAGCGTCTTCTGTTCGCGCGCCTCGACGCGCGCGTCGGCCGGCGTGAGTTCGTCGTGCACCTTCGCGGTGACGAAGAACGGAAATTTTTCGCGCGGCTTGCCGTGCGTCGGCCACGGATGCGCGTCCGCGACTTTGCCCGTCGCCTCCGCAATCTCGGCGTCGGTTTTGCACAGCGCGCGATTTTCCGGCGTGAGCAGGTTCGGCGGGAAGAAGATCGAGATCGCGCCCGGCTGATTGTCGATCTCCAGCGTGCGCACGATCGCCGCGTCGTCCGGCGCGGTGGCGATTTCAAACTTCGCGCGCAGCCTCGGCGCGGGATCCTTGTAGTCGTAGCGCGCGCTCATTTTCAGCATCGCGCCGGAGTCCTGGTAGATCATCGGCCCGAGATTGCACCACGCGCTGCTCTCGCCGGACTTGAGCAGACCGCCGCGTTTGGGCGCCGTGCCCGCGACCGCGCCGCCGCGCCCGAGCGCGAAGTGCTGATACCACGGCGTGTGATAGTGATCCGCAAAGACATGGATGTAAGCCGGCCGCTCGTAGCCCTCGCCGAGCGTGACGCGCAGGAAGGTCTGCGCGCCGTAGTTGAGATGATTCGGCACGAGTTTTTCGTTCATCGTGAGCAGCAGGCAATCGATGCGGCGCGTGCGACCCGAGGACTTGCGCTCGTCGTGCTTGCTCAGCCGCAGCGTCACTTCGCCATCGGGCAGGTCCGCATCGAACGAGCGCCACACTTCGCTCGCCTTCCGCGCCTCGCCGCGCTTCCCCGGCGGCCCCTCGTATTTTTCATCGAAGAGGCCGTCGCCCAACTCGCGTCCATCCGCGAGCGCCGTGACATGAAACAGCCCGCGCTCTCGCGGGTCCGAGCTGAAGCGCACCCAGATGCGATAACGCCCGGCGTCTTGAATTTTCACCGTCACCATCGCCACACCGTCCTTCGCCCCGCGCGAGCCGTCGAGATATGCGAGACCCGACGCGCCTTTGATTTCGTCATCGCTCTTCACCGTCCATCCGCCGGCGGAGTGAAAAGATTCGGCTTCGAGAAAAAGTTCCGTGGCTCGTGTGGCCGAGATCGCGAAGGCGAGGGCGAGGAAGGTGGCAAAGATTTTCATCGGTGAGGAACAGCAACCAAGCGCGGTTTTCAGGACGCCGGTGCATGAAATAAAATGGCGTTGCCGACTCGTGGCCGCCGACGTGTTCATTTTTTCACGAACGAGTGGGTCTTTCGTCAGAGCGGTGGATTTCACGATGCCGGGCGCGCGCTTCACCGCGGCGCGCCTTTGGCGCAGATGCTTGTCTTTCGCGAAGGCGTGGAGCCCTTCGTTCGGGCCGGCCCGGTCGCGAGGAGCAATTGCTCGCGCTGCTCGCCGACTTCTCCCGCTTCCGCCCACCCCCACACGGGCGCCGCCATTTCCTGCTGGAAGATCGCATGATCCGAAAACAACGCAGGCAGGCGCACCTCGGCGTGAACGAGGCTCGTGATGCCGAGGCAACCCGCGACGGACCCGGGAGCCGCGGGCGTCCTCCGCGTGAGTGAAGTGGTGCTGGATTTCATGTCCGCTCGGTCTTCAAAGCCTGCCTGCTCGCGGCTGCATCATGGCCTGGCTTTGGCGCGCTGTTCCGCGCGGAATTTGAAGTGCGAGAGACTGCGCAGCAGAAATGGCGGCGCGGCATCGGGCGGCAATGATTGCAGCACTTTGCCGAGGCGTTCGCGTGCTGCGATCTCATCGGGTTCCGTGCTCGCGGCGAGGTCCTGTTGTTCGTCGGGATCGGCGTTGGCGTCGAAGAAGCGGCCGTCCGAGTAGAGCTTGAAGCGCGTGTCGCGGACGATGCGCGTGACATCATACTGATTGAAAATCCAATCGCGGGGCGGACGCGCGCCCGGCTCGTCGCGGAGAAATGGTGCGAGCGAGCGGCCATCGAGCACCACGTCTTTCGGCGGCGCGAGGTGCGCGAGGTCGCAGAGCGTTGGGAAGACATCCGAGAAATCCATGAGCGGCACGGTACGCCCGCCGGAGATGAGCTTCGGATTATTTGCCAGCCACACGACATCGCTGCCGGCTTCGACGAGCGAGTAGAGCCCTCCGCGCACGTCGCGTCCGTTGCGGCGCGCGGTCGTTTCCTTCTCGGTGCCGTTGTCGCTCGCGACGATGACGATGGTGTTGTCGCGCAGCTTGAGATCGTCGAGCGTCTTGATGAGTTCGCCCACGAGTTGGTCGCCGTAGCGCACCATGTCCGCAAACATTTCGTGATGCGGACGATCGGCGTTGCGATTGAGCGGCGTGGGCACCACGGGTTCCACGGCCGATTGCCCGTGCGTGAGCACCATCGGGTAGTAAAGCAGGAACGGTTCGTCGCGATGCCGCCGCAGAAAATCGAGCGCGAAGCTCTGCAGCACGTCGGGGCCGAACTCGCCGGGATGCGTCTCGCGCCGGCCATCGCGCAGGAGCACCGGATCCCAGTATCGGCTCTCAATCTTCCGCGTGAAGACCGACAGCGCTTCGGGATCCTCCGCGTCGATGAGCGCGTGATATTTTTCAATCTCCGCCGCATTCACCCGATCGCGATCAATACTGCCCGGCCAGACGAGCGCCTCGTCCAAGCCGTGCCGGCGCAGCACATCCGGTTCGTCGTAGAGATTGTTGATCTGCCATTTGCCCGCGATGCCCGTCTTGTAACCCGCGTCGCGAAAGAGCCGCGCGAAGACCAGCTCGCGCGCCGGATCCAGCCCGCCGCCGCTGTAGAGCGCCGCGTCGTGGTGAAACGTAAAACCGCTCCGCAAAAGATAACGTCCCGTGAGCAGCACCGTGCGGCTCGGCCCGCAGACCGGCGGCGTGTAGCAATGTTCCGCGCGCACGCCGGTCTGCGCGAGCCGGTCGATATTCGGCGTGCACTTTTCCTCCGAGCCGTAACAGCCGAACCATTCCTGTCCCACGTTATCGAGCAGGATGAGCACGACGTTCGGCGGCGGCTCGGCGGCGCGGAGGGGGAAGTGACTAATGATTAGTAAGAGAGTAATCAGTGACGCGATCCGCGCGAAACGTGGCCGTCGATGACTGAATACTGAACACTGAATACTGAACACTGGCGGGTTCATTTCTCGGAGTGAGTTTGGCTTCGCCGGCTATTTCCCCAACGCCCACGCGACGGCGTTGAGCAGCAGACGGCGCACCTCCGGCTCGGGCATGTCGTCGGGCGCGCCGAGGCTCGTGTAGAAGATGCGCGCCTTCTTCGGACCGTAGAGCCGCGTCCACGCGATGGGCTGGGCGGGCGGATGGTCCTGCGCGGCGCCGCGCAGCAAGGGCTTGGCGTCGCCGGTGAGGATCACTTTGTAGAGCGAATTGTGGCCGATGATTTTTTCCGCGTTCACGCCCGTGAGCAGCGGGCTGTCGGCCGCGCCGGCAATCACGCTCACGCTGTATGGAATGCCTTTGGTCTCGTAGCCGTCGTTTTTTCCACCGAGCACCTCGGCGTCGAATTCCGGCCACGTGGCGAGGCTCGCATCGGGCGCGGGATCCTTCGGTTTCGGAATAAAGGCGTGGTTCGCAGTGCGAATGCCGAGCATCGGTTTGCCGGCATCAAGATACGCGCGCACCGCGTCGAGCTGTGCCTTGGGCGGAAAGTGGCGGCGGCTGAAAAGCACGAGCAAGTCCGCGTCCTTGAGCGCTTCGATCAATCCGGCGAAATGGTTGGGAGCCGGCTTGTCGCCCTCGATGAGCGTGACGCGATGGCCGAGCGACCGCAGTTCTTTCTCCGCGAAGCCGCGCATGGAATTGACCGCATCGTAATTGCTGGGATCTTCCACGGTCATGATCACGATGGGCGCGGCTTGAGCAGCCACGGCGGAAATCAGATCGGCGAGTAGGGTGAGGGTGAGGAGGAGGCGTTTCATGTGGGTGCAGTGGGTCAGTGGACTTAGACGGTTGTGGTTACGAGAGTTTGTCACCGACGCGCGAGACGACGCAGCCAGAGATGACTGACTACTGGCGGGGTTATTTGGTCGGCGTGAGTTTGAGTTTGTTCGCGGCCCAGTCCTTGTTCGGGAGCGCCTCCCACACGCGGAGACGGCGGAAGCCGGCCGACTCGCCCGTGACGCCAAAGCACACGAACGCCTTCTCCGTGGCGATGAGCGGATGGGCGCCGGCGATGCTGCGCCCATCCACGGTCGCGACCAATTCCTCGCCGCGAATTTCCAGCAGCACGGTCTTCCACTCGCTGGGCGGGAAGGCCATCTTCACTTCGCCAAATGGCACGGCCACATCGGGCCCGTCGTGATCGTGATCGTCCTTCTGCGCGGCGAAACCATCCGGCTTGATCACTACGCGGCAGAGATGCTCGGGCGTTTCGTGAGCGGGGCGCGTGGGCGTCGCCGCGCGGAGACTTGAGGGATCGTTGAGAAAAAGCTGGAGCAGCCGGCAGCCATCGACCCGCACGTCCACTTGGATAACCGCGTCCTTGAAGGCGAGCGGATGGTTGGCCACCGCGCTGTGGCGTTCTTCCTTGATGGACGAACCGTGGAGCGCGCCCTCGACGACCTCCCATTTGCCGACGGCGAAGCGCCAGCATTTTTTCTCCAGACTCAACGCGGAGTTCCTGGTGGCTTCGACGGGTTTGTCAAAGTCCTCGCTGAACAGCAGCTTGCCGCGCTCGGTCAGGAGAGTTTTTGTAAGATCAACGCCGGCGGCAGGAGCGGTGACTGCTGCGAGGGCCAGAAGGCGAAGCAGGATTTGGATTTGGGATGTCATATGATTCCTTTGGTTCTCTGATTGCGCGTCCACTCAGGGGCTGTGCATTCCCACATCCTTTGGTGTCAGCAGTCTGGGCGGAAGGTTCGCGCCGATGTCTGGTGTCTCCGAGAACTGGCGGCCGTCTCCAAAACTGAAAGCCGTCGAATAGTTGGACATTTCCCAGACAGGTAAACACTTCTTCCTCATAAGGCGCCTGCGCTTCGCGGGCAATCTTCGTGTAACCGATCGTGCGATTATTGAACGACATGAGGCAAGCGAAGGCTAACCAAGAGGCCCTCCAAGGTTCTTCTCCGGTGCAACCTTGATCCACAAATGCCACCTCCACTTTTGTCACCGGTGTTGTTTTGAAGCTTTTGCACCAATCCGCCGAGGCATGATGCCTTGGGCAGGCTGGTGGAATGCGGCTGCCGACTCGCCTTTTGGCTATGAAGATGCAGCATCGCTCGGCGCCTCGAAATGATTTTGCCGAGCCCGATTGAGTCTGGGAAAGGGAATCACGGTCCCGCGAGCAGCTTGGCCACGGCTTCTCCGAGCCGACCCTGGCGGGCATACACGTAGGCGGCCCGGTGCACAAACCACGGCGGGGGGAGAGGCGCGTTTTGAGCGGCGACGGCGAGCACCACTTCGTCGCTCTGTGCTTTGTCGCCGGCGCGGTAGAGGGCTTGGGCAAACTGTTGCGCGTTGACGACGTTTTTCGGCGATTGCCGCCACCGGGTTTCGAGTTGCAAGCGCGGTGCGTCCACATTGCCGGCGGGAAATTGCGGCTCGGCGATGTAGCGGGAAAGGAGCGTCCACGCGCGATCCTCGTCGCCCCATCGGTGCAGCAGGCCGGCCCAGCAGCGGTGATCGCGCTCTTCCCAATCCGCGCGGCGTTTCATCCAGTGGTCGAATTGCGAGAGCTCTCCCCAAGCGCAGGCGTTCTTGTAAAAGGCTTCGACCTCACGCGAGTCGAGCTCGGCTTCTAGTCCGCGCTGCTGCCACCACAGCGAGTAGTAATAGCGGGCCTGCTCCGGCGGCACGAACCCGGCGTAGGTGAGCAGCAGCCGCGGATTGGCTTCAGCAAAGCGTGCCCAGGCCGCGGCCGACATCGGCCACGAGGCGGTCTCGGTATTTGCGAGCCAGAAAATTTCGTCGCGGTGAAGGCCGCCACGCTCGATGGCCTGCTGCCAGTAGCCGATCGCGAGACCCGGCGCGATGGAGCGGGACGCGCGCGCCTGCGCCGCCGGCAGCGTCCAGGAAGCGGGCACGAGGCGCGAGGCGATGGCAAACTCCCGCTGCCAGCGCGAGGGCCGCTCGCGCCCAAATGCCGCCAACTCGCGCAAGCCGAGCGCGTGGTGCAACCACGGATTGAGCGTGAAAAAGCGCAACGATTTTTCCAGCTCGGCGATGCGCACATCGGCGCCGGAGGATTCGCGCGCGAGCAGGCGAGTCAAGCTGAGCGGCGACCATGCCGGCCAGTCGGCGAGGAAAGGCAGCGCCCAAAACGCGGCGACCGCCAGCAGCATGAGCGCGGGCCTTCGCGAAAAATGACGGGCCGCGCCACCAGCGTGAATGGGGCAGGCCACCGCGAGTGCAGCCAGCGCGAAACCAGCGGTGCCCCAGCGATGAGCCGGCACATCGAAGGCCGCGTGCAGGAGCAGCACTGCCGCCGCCGCAAATGCCGCGGCGCGCTGGTAAAAACTTCGTTGCTTCGTGAAGGCATCGCGGATGTGCGGCGCCACAAAAAGCAGCGCCGCGATCACCACGAGCACGAGCGGGATCGCGCCGAGTTCCACCAGCCACTGGAGCCAACTGCTCTCGGGATGCAGCACGGAAGTCTCCTCGAGCTCGAGATGTTGATACATCGGGAAGACTTGCGGAAAGGATGCGATGCCGTGGCCAAAGAGCGGCGCATCTTTCCACATGCCCAGCGTGTCGCGCCACACCGCCAGTCGCGTGGCGGTGGAAATGTGGCCTGCTTGCTCGGAGTGAAAGCGCGACATCAACTTTCCGCCCACGGTGATCGTGAGGCAGAAGATCGCAAGCCCAGCGCCGAGGCCGAAGAAGAGCACATTGCGGCTGCGAAATTTGAAAATCAAAAGGCCGAGGAAGATCGCGGCGCCGGCGCCAAACGCGATGAGACCGCCGCGCGATTCCGTGCTCAAGAGGCCCGCGACCACCACGCCGGTGAAGAGCACCGCCGCCACACACCACGGCCATTGCTTCCGCGCCGCGGCGCCGCTCGCGCAGCCGAGGCCGAGCACGCCGCCCATCGCGAGGAAGTCGGCGGTGTGGTTGCGATTTGGGAAGGGTCCAAAGCCCGTCCAGCCCGGCGTGTAGCGCAGGCCGTAGATGGCGTGCGGATCGATCCCGCGCGTGGCAAATGAAACGCACGCGACGATGGCCGCGGAAAGAAACAGGCACCACGCGAGCACCGGCCGATGCTCGCGCTGCGCGGCAAGCGTGCGCACCCACGTGAACCACACCGCAGCCGCCAACGCGACGAGCAGCGCGTCCAGAGCGCGGGCCGGTTCGGGATTGTGCGTCGCGGGCAGCTCGAGGCCGAAGTTCCCGATGAGTTCGCCGCGCCACGCGGTGTGGCCGAACCACGAAGCGGGCGCGAATTCCTTGAGCACGAGCATCGACACCAGCGCGATGGCGATTCGGTTTCCCCACCGCCCGAGCGGCGCCACCGCGGGCGGCACCGCCAGCAAGCCCGCCGCGAGCAGTGCCACCAGCGCGATCTGCGGGATGCGATCCACCGCGCCGAATGCGAGGGGGCCCGCGACCGTGATGAGCGCAAAAATCGCGAGCGCCGCTTTCTCCGCGGGCGTCATCCGATGAGTTTTGCGCGAGCCGCGGCGCGCGCTGGGTTCTGTTTTCAGAGGTTCCACTTTTCCTTGGCCTTCACATAGACGGGCCGAAAGCATTCGGCCAGCCTTTGCGAATCTTTTGTCAAGCGGTGAGTTTCTGCCGCGAAATTCCCAGAGCCAGCTTCCAAACGTGAAGCAGCATGCAACCTCCCCGGGTCGGCTGCCTCCAGGCTGCCGACCCACAGCTTGCGCCGGAGGCGCGCCCACTGAGGCTGGGCGGTGGTGAAACGCGCGCGTCCCTGCCTCTACCTTGCCTCGAAGTGCGCGCCTCCGGCACGCGCGGTGGGTCGGCAACCTTGAGTCAGCCGCTCCGGCCGACCATGGTTCGTATTTCTACACCAAGCTCCGGCCCCAATCTCCTTTCCAGCGCCACTTAATCTCGAAATTACCCGTTCGCGACGAATTTAGTTTGCGGACGACGCACCTCTTTTCCGCAATTGACCAGCTTCCACGACGTTCTGAGCCTACGGCTCCTAACACAATACCGGGTTTGCGAAGCGCCCGCATTATGGGGAAATGATGTGCGGTCGAGTTTCTGGCCTCATTCTCAAAATTCGTTTGGGAATGCTCTTCGGCGGGAAATTCCATTTCTTAGGCGCGGGTGTCTGTGGGTGGGAGAACCGCTCGCGCCCGAGGCTCCCCCTCCATGCGAAATAGAGTTTCGCCCGCAAGGGCATTTCCAAATGCAATTTGGGAACGAGAAAGGAGTGCGGGTGAGTAAGTATGTTTTGCATCAGGCCCCTTTCCTTTCCGCAGAATGTTCTTTGATCGACGCATCGTTTTCCTTTTCCTGGCCTTGGCGCTGGCGATCGTCGGCCTCCTGTTCGTTTTCCGGACCCATCACCCAACGACCAACGATGGGAAGATGGATGGGATTCCCCAGAGCGATACGGCTGGTGAATCCGCCGCGGCGAGAAGCGTTGGGCCGCATCCCGATCAAGAGCCGGCTGCGGCAAGAGGCGCCACCGCCCCGAAACGTTCCGCAGTGGAACGGCCCGAGCAGTGGTGGACCATTGGGAAAGGCACGTCGCTCGGATTCGTAGATTCGCGTTCTTTGGCACTTGACCGAGGCGTGATCGATCTCTTGGAACTCAATCCTACCGAAGTGAAATGGTTGAATGAGGAACTTGGCGATTTTTTGGAGCGAGTGCGAACCGCGGAGAAGAAGAACGTCTACGTGCGGCCCGGGAATGCGGGGATGCCATTTGAGTCCGGGACTTGGAGTGCGGTCGCGCAGCCGTTTTGGAAGGAGGCTCGCGTGTGGCAGTTTTGGAAGGAACCGGACGCGGGGTTTGTCGCCGGCAAGATTGACGAGATGCTGGCCGCCGGCGTCACCTGCATCGCGCAGGAGTACGGCCCTTATTCTTCGCAGATGTGGCGACACTTTATCCGCGCGATGTGCATCCGGCACCCGATCGACCGGCTCTACGGCGACTTTCTCCACACGCGGGAAATGGGAGTGAAAATCGCCGGAGACGTTTGCTTTGAGGACTGGGTGCGCGCGGGCTGCCCGTCGATCTCGACCACGCTTTATGTCGAGCAGTTGGGCATGGGCGACCTCATGCGGGCCAGGCGAGCCTTGGAGGATTTCCAGGTGATTATCGTCCAGGAATATTACGCCGAGACGCTAGCCCACATGCGGCAGTATGGCTGGAGGTCCGTCGATCCCGAGAAGCACTTCAAGAGCTGGACCCCGCGACGGACAACGACCGGGCGGCAAGCGTTCGCGGAGCAGCCGGACATCCTGCGCATCCTTGAGCGGCACTGCGTGGCGGACCTGCAAATCTATTACCGCGCCGTGGAGCTGGCCTTACAGGGAAAGGGAACTTCAAGGTGAAAACGGATCAATGGACCGATGGTAGGGAAGGCTCGCCGAGCGTTCCCTATCTCGGCGTGGGAAGGCGGCGGGCGGTGCTTTATCCGGTGAGCGTCGCCCGCAGTTCCAGCGCGTCGTGGCAAACCCACTATCCACCGCTTTCCCGCACCATGTCAGGGAACCTTCGGCGAAGCTTCCCTACGGGACATGAATCCCGCATCCGCCGATCCACCCCCGAGCGTCGCGCTGCAACTGCTGATGCTCACGCTTATCTTTGCCATCGGCCTGGCGGGCGGATGGGTCGCGTGGGGTCGCGATGGCCGACGGGCTCCCCCTGCGAGCGAGATGGGAAAACGCCAGATCTTGCTCGGGAAAGGCGGCGGTGGTGGCGCAATTCCCAGCTCCAGCCGCAGCGCGCCGAGTGCATCTCTGAATCGGATTTTCCAAGCCCTCACCATCGCCGATGCCGATGCGCGGTTCGTCGAGCTAATCTCCGCCTCTGCGAGATGCAGCCTGGGGATGCACTGGCCGTTCAAGAGCGTCTGAAAGAAGACTTCAAATCTGACAAAGGGCCGAACCGAGAAAGAGAGGCGCTGTATCGTCGATGGGGAGAGGTCGATCCCGCGGCCGCCATCGAGTTTGCCAAGACTTTCGCCGACGAGAAGGCGCATGGATACGTGCTGAAACTGATGATCGAAGGCTGGGCGCGGAAGGACCCCGCGGCGGCAGCGCAGTGGCTGGATGGTTGGCCCACCGCGCCGGATTGGGAGGGCGTGTGTGCCGGACTCATCAAAGGAATCGCCTGCAAAGACCCGTGGATGGCGGCCCAGACGGCCATCGCCTCCATCTCGGACGAGACCAATGTGAAGACCAATTGGCTCCGCGATTCGGTGGTGAGCACTCTGGCCGAAGCGATGGTGCGGCAGGGCGGGGTCGAGCAATTGCGGCGATGGTTTGGAAGTATTCCCGGGGGCACGCCGGCGGAACGGAAGTTTAAGCAGAAGGCGATGCACACCGTGGCGCTGCACCTCGAGTATCGCGACCTTCAGGCCGCAAAACAGTGGCTGGAAACGCAGCCGCCGGTGCCGTGGCTCTCGACTCCAGCCTTCGCTCTCGTGGCAAAGAGACTCGCGGAGACAGATCGCGGAGCGGCCTTGAACTGGCTCGCCTCCTTGCCGGCCAGCGCGACGCCGGTGGGAACCGAAGCCGGGAGGGAAATCTACCAGAGCTGGCTGGCGCAAAAGCCGGAAGAGGTGACCCAATGGGCACGAACCGTGACGAATGAAAAATTCCTCCGCGAAATCAGCGCAACGAAACGCGAGCCGAATCAGCGCTGAAGGCCAGTGCAGGGGAACGCTGGCAGGGCCAAACGCTTCAAGTCAGGGGTTCCATTTTTCCTTGGCCTTCACATAGACGGGCCGGAAACATTCCGCCAGCCTTTGCCATTCGAGGATCGTGCCGATGTGCGGCGCGTGGAGGCGCCAAGGCTCGCTGCCGTTGTATTTCACGTTTACGGCAAAGCCATTTTCGACCTCGCCAGCCTCGACAAATCCCACCCGCCGCAGCGTGTGCCGCAGCACCGACCAGAATTCCTCCGCGTCCTTACAGCGCTCGACTTCGAGCTCGAGCACCTGCGCCTGGAGCAGCGCATATTGCACCACGCGCCGATGACCGAGCACGCGGTCCATCCGCTCCCGCACATCATCCCACGACCGCACGAGATGAAAGTAACGCAGCGCGAAAAGGACGAGGAGGAAGAGCGCCGCGATGCCGATGGGCAGCGTGCGCCCCTGGCTCCAGATGATGCTCAACCCCACGAGGCTCAGCACCACAAAGAGCCCATACACGCCGAAAAGGATGCGCCGTTTTGAAAAGCCGAGGCTCTCGAGGCGGTGATGAAAGTGTTCGTCGTCCGCGTGGAAAAGCGGATACCCGCGCAGCCCGCGGCGCACCATCGCAAAGGCCGTGTCGAGGATCGGCACACCCAGCGCCACCAGCGTGACGAAAAGCGCCGCGGCCACCGATCCCTTGTTCGAACTCGTGAGCGAGAGGGCCGCGATCGAGAAGCCGATGAGATACGCGCCGCCATCGCCGAGATAGATTTTTGCCGGCGGAAAATTGAACACCAAAAACCCGAGCAGCGCGCCCGCCATGGTGAAGGAATAGCTGGCCACCGCTTGCTGCTCGTAATGCAGCCCCGCGATGCCGAGCGTGACCGACAGGCAGAGGCCAAGGCCGGAGGCCAGGCCGTCGAAGCCGTCGATGAGGTTGATGATATTTGGAATCGCGATGAGCCAGAAGACGGTGATCGCAAAACTCCAACCGCCGCCGAGTGCGAGGATGCCGACGGTGCCGGGGTAGGAAAATTTTTCGATGTTCAATCCCAGCTCATACACGAGGCAGGCGGTGAAAATTTGGCCGGCCAGTTTCTTTCGTGCGCCGAGCGGCTTGAGATCGTCCCACAGCCCGAGGCCGTACATCATCAGGCTGCCGAGCAGGATCGGAAACCAACTCGACACGCGCACCTCTCCCGAAGAGACGATGAGGATCATCCCGACGGACACGGCGAGCATGATGGGCATTCCGCCGAGCCGCGACACAGGCCGCGCGTGGCGTTTGCGCGTCAGGTTTGGATCGTCGAGGCCCACGCCTTTCTCCGAAAACCGAATGACCCACGGCGTGCAAAGCAGCGCGATGGCAAAGCCGAGACCGAAGTAAAGAAGCGCGGCGATCACCGTCGCGCGTTTTAGCACGCGCGGTGCCAGCGGCAAAGGTTGAATCGCCGTAGCTGCGGCGCCCTCGCCGCTACGCGCCCCGCAACGTCGATTGGATGTTGGGTGTTTAGAGGCTTCTCGACTCCATCGTCTCGCACCGCTCTTCACCCCCATGAACTTACTCCAGCCTCGCTGCTCCACATACTTAGCGTTGCTCGCGGTCTTCCTCATCCATTCCGGTGCCTTCGCGGCCAACAACATCCTCCTCATCATCGCCGACGATCTTGGCGCCGACAGCTTCCCGCTCACGGCCATGGCGGGCGCGAGCTTGCCGCCGATGCCGAATATCACCGCGCTTAAAAACAGCGGCGTGCTCTTTACCAACGCTCGCGCGCATCCCACCTGTTCGCCGTCCCGCGCCGCGATGCTCACCGGGCGGCATCCGTTTCGCACGGGCATCGGTACCGCATTGACGGGCGCGACCAGCCCGCAACTTCAGGCTTCCGAGTTCACGTTGCCGGAAGCTTTCGCGGCCAATAACTCACTGGGTTACTCGCTGGCGATGTTTGGTAAGTGGCATCTTACTTCCGGGGCCGGCAGTAATAACACGCCGCGCACCATCGGCGGCTGGCCGCACTTCGCCGGCACCATCCTTGGGGCGCTGCCGGATTACTTCGCCTGGACTAAGATCACCGATAACGTAAGCACCGCCCCGACCACTTATGCCACCACGGATACGGCTGATGATGTCGCCGCGTGGATTGCTGCGCGCGGCGCCACGCCGTGGTTTGCGTGGGTGGCCTTCAATGCGCCGCACACGCCACTGCACTTTCCACCAATCGATCTGCATAGTTACGACACGGCCGCCGCCACTAATCGCAACTACTTCGAGGCCATGTGCGAAGCGCTCGATACCGAGGTGGGCCGCATCCTGGCCACTGTGAACCTCGCGACTACCAACGTCATCTTTCTGGGCGATAACGGAACCCCGCCCAACGTAATTCAGCCGCCTTACACCACCGCCCACGCCAAGGATACCCTTTACGATGGCGGCACCCGCGTGCCGATGATCATCGCGGGACCGGCCGTGGTCAGTCCGAATCGCGTGAGCACCGCGCCGGTTCATTGCGTGGATCTCTATGCGACGATTCTGGAACTAGCCGGGATCAACGTCGCCGCCACTCAACCGTCCGCCAATGCGCTCGACTCGCGGAGCCTGATGCCCATCCTCGCCAACACGACGGAGAATACGCGCTTTAGCTTCAGTCAGCATTTTGGCAGCGGACTAACAAGCAGTGTTGCCGGTCGTGCGCTCACGGATGCCGCGGGGTATAAGTTGATCCAGTTCGATGACGGCCATGAGGAGTTCTTCAAGACGGGCACTGATAGTAACGAAACCGCTAACTTACTCGGCTCCGGGATTGGCCTCGTCGATCAGGTGGCTTACGCCTCTCTAAAGCTGCAACTTGCCCGTTACCAGACCGGCAGCGAGCCGACCGATCCGCTCTTGCATACGTGGTTCACCGCTGACACAGCGCAATACGCTCGCATCTACCCGACGATCACCGATCAGTTTAATCAGAACCCCGCCACCATTTGGAACCGGGGAGCGGGCGTGCAGAGCAACCCGACTTATGCCGGCGTGCATCAGATCGATTACTCCGCCAACTGGGTATATATCCACACCACGGGTCTGGGCAGCCACGTCATGGGGCCGTGGTATCTTAATGCGGCGAAGACCAATCTCTTTCCAAACTACCCATCCAACACCGCAGCAATGTTTCGCTTTCCCCGCCTGCCCGCCGTTCCTGTGACCAAGACGCTCTTCGGCGGCGGCACGGTCGGTTACTTTGTGGATGGCATCTCGATGTTCGACATCCGGGATGCCTTCTACTGGAATGGAACCACGGACGTGCAAGGGATGGGTAACTGGAACCGCGACGCCTATGTCAATGAGAGCGTGACCTTCGACAATGCAGGCGCGCATCAGGCCGGCAATAACCACCACTACCACGCCAATCCCCGCGCGCTACGTTACTTGCTGGGCGATCACGTGGACTATAACGCAACCACTAATGTCTATTCCGAGAACCCGACCAATCTGCATCACTCTCCGATCCTGGCTTGGGTGAAAGACGGTTATCCGATCTACGGGCCGTATGGTTACAGCGACCCGACGAATGCGGCGAGCGGCGTGCGCCGGATGATCGGCGGCTATGTGCTGCGCAATGGCCAGAACGGCACCGATAACCTAGTTACTATCGGCCGCGCGACCATCCCACCGTGGGCCGTGCGCGCTTATAACGTCCCTGCCAATCAAAGCGGTCCCGCAGTCTCCGCGAGTTATCCGCTGGGCCGCTATCTCGAGGACAATGACTATCTCGGCGACCTGGGTAACACACAGGGTGTGCAGTTCGATCTCAATGAATACAACGCGCGCTTCTGCGTGACGCCCGAGTTTCCCGGCGGCACCTGGGCTTACTTCCTATGCATCGCCGCGGATGGCACGCCGGTCTTTCCGTATCAAGTGGCGCGGAGTTACTTTGGCGATCCCACGGGCGGTGCGGTAACGAACGTAGCCGAGCCGGTGGTAACTTCCTTCATTGGCGGTCCTTTCAAGAAGGACAGCGCGCGAGCGGTGAGCGTGGCAGGTAATGGCGATGTTACTCTCGCATGGAACGCTGCCGAGGGCGGCATGTATCGCATCGAAGCCTCCAACGATCTCGGCATTTGGAGCACTCTATTACCCAGTGTTACCGCCACCGGAGACGATGTGTTGGGTATCCTGGAAGCCGGAGCTGCGTTGCCCAGCGCGCACGCGAAGCGCTTTTATCGCACCGTGCGCACGGGCTTGTCCACTTATGACAAGACAGGCTTCGCGGGCACCGTCTTCAGCTCCAGCACGCCGGTGGGCGGCGGGCCTAATACAGTAACGCCAAACACGGGCACACTCTCCACGGTGGTAAGTGTGGTGATCGAGCTGGGCACCACTCCACCGTTGCCGGCTCCCAACGTCACGGTGAATAACATCACCGCCGGCACAGGCATCGCGGTGAGCAACATCGTGCGTTACAGCCAGTCACTGATTACCGCCACCTTCACCGTCGCCGCCGGCGCCACCACCGGCGCGCACACCGTAGTCGTCACCTTCAACGGGATGGGTCAGGTGCGCACGCTCACGGGAGCCTTCACGGTTAACTAGGTTGTGTTTGTAACCGTCGATGTAATCTCTGAGCCATCGCGCACAGAGAGGCCGGAAAGAAGAGACGACGCCTTTCCGCATTCCGCGCTCGCGCTTACTTGGCCGCGCCCGTTTTCTTGAGCGCGTTTTTTGCGATGCGGCTGACCCAGATGGTCACGCCGATGGTGGCGGCAAGGCCCACGCCGAAGAAGGTGTACTCGAGCGGGCTGTGCTGTTTGCCGCCGCCGCCGAGGCCGGCCTTGCCCGCGGCGCCGAGATACACGTAGAGCAGCGTGCCGGGGAGCATGCCGCCGGCGCTCGCGAGGACGTAGGGCCAGAAATCGACCTTGGTGATGCCGTAAAAATAGTTGCTCACATTAAACGGAATGAGCGGGCTGAGGCGCAGCAGGCCCACGATCTTCCAGCCTTGTTTTCCAATCGCCTCGTCGATGGCCTGGAATTTTTCGTTGCCCTTGGTCTTCTCCTCGATCTTCGAGCGCGCGAGATAGCGGCCGCCGAGAAAAGCCAGCGACGCGCCGAGCACCGCGCCGCTCCACGCCGCGAGCGTGCCGAGCCCGACGCCGAAGATGACGCCGGCGGCGATGGTGAGCACGGAACCGGGGATGAAGAGCACCGTCGCCGCCGCATAGGCGAGCGCGAAAACGACGACGCCAAACGGCCCGAGATTTTCGAACGTTCCGCTCAGCGACTCGATCCACTGGCCGAGCGGGAGAAAGGATGCCGCGATCGAAAGGCCGACGAGCCCGAGCAGGATCGCGAGCCATTTCCAATATTTGCCGAGCCAGTTTTTCATAAGATTAAACCTGAGACCTGAAACCTAAAACCTGAGTTTGCGAGAGAGGGTGATTCCATTACTCAGGTTTCAGGTTTCCTCCGGTGCGCTGTCGTGCGTAGAGCCAGGCGAAGAGCCGCCGGGCGCGCGATGTGAGGCGCGTCTTGTTGTAAGCGTCCCCAGCTTTGCGCTCGATCTCGACGAAGGTGGGATACGGATGAATGGCCGCGGCCACTTTGCTCAAGCCAAGCCCGGCGTGCATCGCGAGCACCAGCGGTTGCAGCAGATCGCCGGCGTGCTCGGCCACGATCGCTGCACCGAGGATTTTGTCGCCGCCGCGTTGCGTCAGCACCTTTGCAAATCCACTGGTCGCGCTTTCGACGACCGCGCGATCCACGTCCGCCATTTCCTGGCGATAGAGATCGTATTCGATGTGCTGCTCCCTCGCCTCGTCTTCGCTGAGGCCCACGCGCGCCACTTCGGGATCGGTATAAGTACACCACGGCACCGCCGCGCCGCTCGCGCGCTGGCGCAGGAGCTGGAGCGGCATAAGGAGATTGCGCACCACGATCCGCGCGTCGTAGTCCGCCATGTGCGTGAAAAGATGGCGGCCCGTGATGTCCCCCGCGGCGTAGATGTGCGGCTGGGAAGTCTGCAAGTAGTCGTTTACTTCGACGCCCTTCTTCGTCGTGCGCACTCCCGCGACTTCGAGATCGAGCGAGTGGATATTCGGCTCGCGCCCAGCGGCGATGAGCAGCGCGTCGAAAGGCGCCTCACGATTCGTTTCGCCGATTTTTATGATCGCCGTTCCGGTCCGCACGCTTTGTAGCACAGCATCGGTGAGCACTTCCACGCCGTCGGCTTCGAGCGCCTTTTGAATGAATGCCGAGATGTCGCGATCTTCTTTCGGCAACAGCCGCGGTCCTTTTTGCACCAGCGTCACGCGCACGCCGAAGCGCGCGAATGCCTGCGCAAGCTCGCATCCGATCGGCCCGCCTCCGAGCAGCACCAGGCGCTCGGGCTTTTCCCGGAGATCGTCGAAGATCGTCTCGTTGGTAAAGAAGCGGACTTGATCGAGACCGTCGATCGTCGGGCGCGCGGCGCGCGTGCCGGTGGCGATTACGAAATGCTTTGCGCGCAGCCGGACGCCGTCCACATCCACCTCGCGCGGCGAAATGAAACGCGCTGAGCCACGGAAGACATCCACACCCAGCGACTCGAAGCGCTCCTGCGAATCGTGCGGAGCAATGGCCGCGCGGAGCTCGCGCATTCGCCCGAAGATCCGCATGAAATCAGCTTCCGGCGCCGACGCAGCGATGCCCCAATCCGCGGCGCGCCGGATCGTGCGGAGCGCGCGAGCCGAGGAGATGAGCGCCTTGCTCGGGACACAGCCGAAGTTCAGGCAATCGCCGCCCATCCGATTGCGTTCGACCAGCGCGACCCGCCCGCCGAGTCCCGCCGTGCCCGCCGCCGTCACGAGTCCCGCGGTGCCTGCGCCGATGACTACGACATTGTAGAGCCCCTCGCCCTTCTTCATCGGCATGCGGGGAGAGAGGCGTCGTGGGCCAGTTCCGTCTCCCGGACCGGCAGCGCTTTCGTCTCAGGCAGACCGCGCGCGAGATAGCGGCAGGTGAGCAGAAAATCGCGCAGCGTGGTGAGCAGCGGCCCGCGAGCGGCAAATCTCCGCGCGGCCGAGACGACCGTCGGGCGCAGCGTCACGAGCCGCCCGCAACCCGCGATGCGCCGCGAAAAATCCAGGTCTTCAAATTGATCGACCTCGGCAAAGGGCCCGCAGCGCTGGAAGATGTGAGAACGCGTGAAGATCGCTTGATCGCCGAGATGCCAGCCGAGAAAGTGGTTTCGCAGTGCCGCCAGCCGGCACGTCGCAGCAAGCGTGCGCGACGGCGAATCGTAGCGCCGAAAAAATGCGCCGCCCACCACGCGCGGATCGCGCAAGGCATCGCGAATCGCGCGCAACGCGCCCGGCTGCAAGTGCGTATCGGCGTGCAGAAAGACAAATACATCGCCGCGCGCGCTCGCGGCACCGAGATTCATCTGCGCCGCGCGCTGGCGGCGGTGCATCTCGATCACGCGACACCCTGCACGTTCCGCCAGCCGCGGTGTGGCGTCGCTGCTCCCGCCATCGACCACGATGATCTCCTGCGCGATGAACGGGCAGCGAACGCTCGCAACCGTCGCTTCGAGAAATGCGGCTTCATCAAGAGCCGGAATAATCACCGAGACGAACGGCGCCGACGGGATGGCGGATTGCGCAAGCATCACCGCCTTCGAGCAATGGGAGGCGCCTTTATTCCGTGCCGCAGCGCCTCCCAACAAGGAAGTGCCGACACACTCCTGACGCCACTTGCCGCGCCAGCGCACGCCGGGTCGCGGCTGGCGCCGGCTTCGGCACCGGGCGCGATTTCGCCTGACGCAACGTTGAACGTGGGAGGGGAGCCCGCGTCGAGTTGGGTCGTTCCGCTGTCGCTGTAGAATCTGATTTGAGTCAATTGGTTGGTAGTAAGTCCGACGCTGTTGGCGCCGAAATACAAATGGTCCACGCAGGCGCTCCAATTCCAGATATCCAGGAACTCGCCCCCGGCCCCCGAGGCGCCGGAACTGTCGGCGAAGCGGAAGGTGTGTCCCCGGGTCGTGGCATTGATTGTGTGATGCGCCTGCATCAGGCACGCAAGAATACTTTCCGGGAAGGGCGGCGACTGGGTAAGGACGATCGACTTATAACCTGGAAGAAGCCCTCGCAGCGTTTGCCCGCCTGGAGCCAGGAAGAGTGGGCGGCCCTGCCCGATAGTCTTTCGGTGCGGCTGATCCGACTCCATGTCAGCACACCGGGCTTTCGCACGAGCCAAGTTACTTTGGTAACGACACTGACCGATGAAGAGACTTACCCGGCCGACAAGATTCGAGCGCTCTACGCGGAGCGCTGGGGTGTGGAGTTACACTTTCCTCAGATCAAGATATCGCTCGGCCTCGACATCCTACGCTGCAAGAGCCCCGAGTTAATCGAAAAGGAAACCATCATTCATCTTATCGCCTACAATCTGATCCGGCTCTTCATGCAACGCGCTGCAGCTGACCATGGCGTGGACCTTGGCCGCTTGAGTTTCAAAGGAACCCTCGATACGGTGCGGCACTTTGCCGCCGCCATCCACGCGGCCCGCGCCACGCCGCGGCGCCAGGATGCATTGATCGACCAAATGCTCGCCTTGATCGCCGGCGACCTCGTGCCGCATCGATCCGAGCGCGCCGAACCTCGAGCCAAAAAGCTTTGGCGACTGTTTTTCTGCCGACTTCACGACGTGATGCTTAATTTGAACTACGAGGCGGAAAAAATGGTGGAGAGTTGTGTGCCTCCGCGTCGCGGATGCGTTGGCCCTGAAAGGCGGCAAGCTGGCGCCATGAGATTCAGGGCCGACCACGCGCACCTCTCGCCCGCGGGTGGAGATGCCATGGCCACGCTCATCGCCGAGGAGTTGCACAAGGTGGCGCCTTAAGCTGGCCGGTGAGTTGCGCGGTGACGGTTGTGTTACTCCCGCCAGCCATGCGCGTCGCGGACGGCAATCATGGCTGCGAGGATGTTATTCCACGTCTCTGTCTGTTCCATTACTGCGTTTGGAAACATGCAGCCATCCCAGCAGATGTGTCGGAATTTCTTGGTTAGGTGACCGTTCTCATCGCGCAGCCAGAAGCCGGCGACGTGCGGGATGTCGAGCTTGCCATTCGGCTCGTTGGCGAGGCAGTGGCGGCCGGTAATGTCGTGGGAGCCGGAACCCTTCACGGTGGCATCGTTCTGCGCGACATGGAAATCGATCGTCCACGGACGCAGCGCGGCGGTAAGTGTTTTGAGCGCCTCGTCGAGCACGGACTTATCCTGCCAGTCGTAACCTTCGGGCAGGATGCGATCCTCTTCCCGGTTGTAACCCAGCGTGTACAAAAGTGTGTGCGCCATGTCGGCTTGGAAGCCCACGGTATCCGGCCGGTTCACCATCTCCAGCAGACGCACCATCTCGCGCCACGAGTGCATGCCGGCCCAGCAGATTTCACCTTCCGCCGCGAGCTTCTCTCCAAATTCCTCCGCCACATTCGCCGCTTCCTTAAAGGTGTGCGCGATGAGTTGGGTGTTGGGGTCGGGATTCTTATCCCAGTCGGAGACGCCGCCCGCGGAGTCGATGCGCACGACGCCGTAAGGCCGCACACCGAGTTCGCGCAGCCCTTTGGCGATGCGGCACGCCTTCCTCACCTGGCCCACAAATTTCTCCCGCTCCTCGCACGTTCCCATGGCCGAGCCGCCGCCGGTGGGCGGCCACACCGGGGCGACCACGGAGCCGACCACGAAGCCTTTCGAGGCGATCTTATCGGCGACCTTCTTGAGTTCCTCGTCGCTAATGTCGATGGAGATATGCGGCTCGAAGAGGAAGATATCCACGCCGTCGAATTTGACGCCATCGACCTCGGCCCGGGCGGTAAGATCGAGCATCTTATCGAGGTCGAAAAGCGGCTCGGAACCTTCGCCTTTGCCGACGAGGCCGGGCCACATTGCGTTATGCAGTTTCGGGAAGTTATGCGTATGAGTGCTCATGGGTAATTGAGAGTTGAGAGTTGAGAGTTGAGTGAGGGGAAGGGAAAGGCTTCGCGCGAGTTATCTTACCCTCAGTTTTTTCCTTTTTTGTAAGTTCCCATCTTCGGTGCGTCGGGGTTCACCTCGGGGCCGAAGTAACGTAGCACCACCAGCGGCTCGGTCTCGCTGGTGTTTTCAAAAGTAACTCCGGCTTTGGCGCCGAACTCGGTGGCGAAGAACTCGTCTTCGGTAAGTTCGTGGAAGCGGATCAGTTTCGGGGAATTGAGCGGCTGGCCCTGGATGGCGCCGCGGCCTTGCACGCAGATCAGTCCGTAAGCGCCGTTGTCCTTGATGGTGCATTTTACTCCGGGTTCGACGGTGAGTTCTTTTGCGGTGAAGAGTTGTTCTCCGTCGATCCGGCCATAGACGATCCAGCGATCCATGAAACCTTCCTTGTGCGTGTCGGCCACGGGCACAGGTTCGAGATAGTGGTTCTCCTTAAACTTGGAATCTACGTTACCTGCCCAGTCGAGTTGATCGACGATGAAGTCGAGATCCTTGTGCCGGCTCTTTGGCATGTCTTTTACCAGCAGCGACCAGGGGACTTCGCGGCCTTCGACGAGGGACTGATACATCCCGAAGACATCCGAGCCCCACTGCGGCTCATACGTGCAGAGGGAACCTGGCGCGTGTAACACACATGGTGGGATAAGCCAGCCGGTGCCTATCTTCAGGCGATAGGCTTTGGATAAGTCAAGGATGCCGTTGTCGCCCTTGTTCCAATTTTCAAGACAACGGCGAACCTGCTGCCGGGTGGTGCCCGGCTCGAACCCCATGAAGGTGTAAGGAAAATTGTTACCCACGTTGTTATGCTGCGGCGGAAAGTAATAAGACTCCGGCTTACCTTCCTGCCCCACGAGCGCGGCCTGTTTCGAGTTCTGGTGCATGTGGTGCGGGATGGGTCCCATGTTATCGAAGAACTTCGAGTACACGGGCCACTTCTTATACTTCTTCCAGATCGCTTCCCCGATCAGATCGCCGCCGCACTCACTTACTGCCTGTTTCAAAGTAAAGCGCGACTTACCCGCGACGATGTAACTAAGCCCTTCATCCGGCGTGCGGTTCTCATTGGCAGCCGGCGTGGTGCTGGCAAACCAGCGCTCGTCGATGCCGCCGCGATCGAGTCCGTAGGCGTAGAGATCGTCGGGATGCAGCTTCAGCCGCTTGCCCGGTTGGAGAAAGGAACGCGGCACCCAACACGGAACCAGCCGAAGCAGGCCGCCGCTTTTCTCGAGCTCGGATTCGACGAGAGCTTTGACGTTCCTGGCGACGGTTTTGAGTTTCAAGACGGAGTTCATGCGGCGGCTCTTATTCCAGCGGCTCGCGGGAGCGTCAAACTTTTTGGCCTTTCGATTCTCGCGACTTGTCGTTAAGCATTTCCGGCATCGAATGAACTTGGACCGACTAACAAAAGGATGCGTCGTAGCTGCGACGCCCGCGTGGCAGGAAGTGCCCGCGGCGCCTCGCCGCGTGGCCCCAGGCGACGGAGGCGTCGCCGGCACTTCCTGCGGCGAGGGCGCCGCGGCTACCTCAGCGGCGCATGACTCGAGAGCATGAAGAACGAGACGATCTCCACCTTGCTCATCGAGGACAATGCCGGGCATATGCGATTGCTCGAGCAGTTGCTCGCGCAGTCGGAACCCATGCACTTTGCCCTGCACACGGTGGGCTCGCTGGCCGCCGGCCTCGCGCGGTTGCGATTGGAAAGTTTTCCCCTGGTGATCCTGGATCTTTCCCTGCCAGATTCGAGCGGGATGGAGACATTCATCCGCACGGTGGAAGCGGTGGGCGATGCGGCGCTCGTGGTCTTGAGCGGCACGCAGGATGCCGAGGTGGCCGCTCAGACGGTGCATCTCGGGGCGCAGGATTTCCTGGTGAAGGGCCGCTTTGACAATCCGCTGCTGCTGCGCGCGCTGCACTACTCGGTGGAACGCAAGCGCGCGCAAATTCAGCTCCAGCGCGCCAATGCCGAACTCGAGCGGCGCGTAACCGAACGGACCGCGGCACTGCTCGAAAGTAACACACGTCTCCAGCGCGAAATCGCCGAACGCAAAAAGGCCGAGGAGTCCGTGCTCATCTCCAATCGGCAGCTCGCCGACGCGCTCAAACGCATCGAGGCCACGCAGGAGCAAGTCATCCGTCGGGAACGCATGCACGCGCTCGGTCGCATGGCTCACGGCATGGCGCACGATTTCAATAACGCGCTGGCCCCGATCCTAGGGTTCAGCGAACTGTTGCTCATCAATCCCGCGGTGCTCGCCGACCCGCCGAAGCTCCGCAGTTACCTCGAAATGATCCACGCGGCGGCCCGCGAGAGCGAACGCGTGACGAGCCGGTTGCGCGAATTTTACCGCTATCGAGATGAGGGCGAAATCTTCACCGCCATCGCGATTAACGATCTGGTGCTCCAGGCCATCTCCGTGACCCAGCCTCGGTGGAAAGACCAGGCGCTCGCCGCCGGTGTGACCATCGACATCCGCACCGAGATGAGCCACGCGCCGACGCTGCGAGGCAATGAGCAGGAGCTGCGAGAAATGCTCGTCAACCTTATCTTCAATGCCGTGGATGCGATCGTGAAGCGCGGCATCATTACCGTGCGCACGCAGGTGCGCGGCCACGCGCTGGCCATCACCGTGGCCGACGACGGAGCCGGCATGACCGAGGAGGTGAGAAGCCGATGCCTCGAGCCCTTTTTCTCGACCAAAGATTCCGACGCCAGCGGGCTCGGGCTGGGCAGCGTGTATGGCATCGTCCGCCGGCACGAAGGCGACATCGACATCCAGAGCGAAGCCGGCCGCGGCACATCGGTCACCATTACTCTTCCTCTCGACAAGCTGCCCCGTCCGCCAGAGCCGCCATCTGCCGCGAGACCGGCCGGCGAGTCCTTGCGCATCCTGGTAGTGGAAGACGAGCCGCTGGTGCGAGAGGTTCTCTCGGTCTATCTCGAGGAGGATCGGCACCACGTCACGCTCGCCGCCAATGGGCGCGAGGGTTACGAGAAGTTCCAGGCCGGCGAGTTCGATGTGGTGCTCACCGACCGCGCGATGCCCGAGATGAGCGGCGATGAACTGGCCTTGGCGATTCGAAAACTAAAGCCGCGGCAGCCTGTCGTGCTCCTCACCGGTTTCGGCGATCTCATGGCGCGCACCGGCGAGAAACCTCCCGGCGTGGACATCGTGGTGAGCAAGCCCTTTACCCTCGCCGCGCTGCGCAACGCGCTGGCGATGGCCTCCGCGAAATCTTGACGGCGAGTTGTTTGGCCAACGAGCCCTTCGGCTTCCCGGCGCCCATTGATGGAATTCCAACGGCCAACCTTTCGGCGCGCGTGGGTGGCTTACCCTGCCCGTTGATCGTCGTTTCCGGCGCGGTGAAAGGCGCGCGGCATTGAGCACGAGTCCAGTCGTTTCATATAGCTGCCCGATGTATCCGCTCTTCGCGATCTCGGCAGGCGCAGCAACTGGGGTTGCGCTCTTTCACACGGACCGCGGCCGGGGATTACCGAAAAACTTTCCGCGCTCCGTGAATAACCTCGGGCTTCGCGGAATCAGTTCGCTGCTGACTCCGCATCCCATTGCCAGTCACGCTCCCCGCCATGAGCCAGCTCATCTACGTCGAGACCAGCATCCCGAGCTTTTACTGCGACACGCGCCCCTCGATTCAACTCCAGGCGCGCCGAGAGTGGACGCAGGAATGGTGGGAACTTGCGCGCTGGCGGGATGCGCTCGTCGTTTCGCCGGTCGTAATCGCCGAGATCGAGGAGACGCCCGATCCGACGAAACGGGAGCAGATGCTCGGCCTCATCGCCGATCTTCCCCGCCTCGCCTACGCCGATGAATCGATCCGATCGTCGAAGTCTATTTTTCCCACAAGCTCATGCCGTTCGACAGCGGTGGCGACGCCCATCACCTCGCACTCGCCTCTCACCATCGGTGTGATATTCTCGTGACTTGGAACTGCAAGCATCTCGCCAATGGCAACAAGACCGGACACATTCACCTCGTCAACCACACGCTCGGCCTGCACACGCCGCAATTAATCACGCCCCTCGAACTTCTCGAATTCGCGCCATGAATCCTGATCCATCCACTCCGCACGACGACGGCCTCGAATGGCTCCGCGAGCTTCGCCGCCGCATGTTTCAACAGGCCGGCGGCGATCTCAAGAAGCTCGGCGACCGCTACCGTCGCATCCAAGCCGAGCACCCGGAAAAGACCTTCGACCCGCGCGAAGCCGTCGCCAAAGCAGCGCGGGCGCAGTCGGGCGGTTGAGTGGACGAAGGCGCGCGGCTTCCACCGGCGGGAATATTTCTCCGCTTCGTCCGGCGGCGTGCGATCTGGCGCAGGATTTCTTTGGGCATCTGGTGGAGAAGGAATGGCTGCGCGGCGTCGAGGCAAAGGCGCTGTCTTCTCCTCCGCCGCCTTCGCTCAGCGAGCTGCAGCCCCCACGCGCGGGGCGAAATATCGAGGCTACACGATCTCCACCGGGCACTCGGGGAGCGCGCGAAGAAATGCCTGGCCGTAACTCTTGGTCAACACGCGCGGATCGAGGATCACCACGATGCCGGTATCCTGATTGGTGCGAATGAGACGGCCGACTCCTTGCCGCAGTTTGAGGATCGCCTCGGGCAGCGAGTACTCGGCGAAGGGATCGCCACCCGCGGCCTGGATGTGCTCGAGCCGGGCCTCGATGAGCGGGTGATCGGGCACGGCAAAAGGCAGGCGCGTGATGATGACATTGGAGAGCGCTTCGCCAGGCACATCGACTCCGCTCCAAAAACTCTCCGTGCCGAAGAGCACGTGGCGTTCGTTCTTCTTAAACTCAGCGAGAAGGCGGTGGCGCGGCATCCCTTCGCCTTGCACGAGCAGCTTGTAATCGAGCTCATCGAGCCGCTCGCGCAAGGTGGAGGCGAGGCTTTGCAAGGTCTTGTAAGAAGTGAAGAGCACGAAGGCGCGGCCGCTCGTCTTCTGGATGAAATGCTCGACCCACTCGGCCAGCGCGGCGTCGAAGCCGGGGTCGCGCGGGTCGGGCATCTTGCGGGTGATGAAGAGCCGCATCTGGCGCTGATAATCGAAGGGGCTGCCGATGAGCCGGCACTCGACGTCTTCGGCGCCCACGCGATGGCGGAAGTAATCGAGCGACTGGCCGCCGACTCCCAGCGTGGCGCTCGTCATGATGCAGCAGTGATCGTCGCGAAAGAGCAGCGCGCGGAGGTGCGCGGCGATGTCGATGGGCGCGGCGTGCAGCGCGTAGCTCTGCTGCGTCTTGCCGGTGCGCTCGATCCAATAGACGTGATCCTCGGCGTCCTGCTTGAGGAAGGTGGCGAGGCTCGCGCGGGCGTCGCGCAGCTTGCGGCCGAGGTCTTGCAACTCGGCCTTGGCCGTCTCGTCCTTCAGGGCGCGCAACGTTTCCACCACCATCGTTTGGAGTTTCGCGAGCAGGCCGGTGAGCGAGTCCTCCACGAAGTCCGGCTCGCGCACGCGATACTCGCGGCCCTTTTTGAAATCGGCGCGCGCGCCCACTTTGTCGAAGAACACATCCACCTCCTCGAGCAGGGCCGTGGTCTCGCGCACGCCGTCGGGCCGGCGATGGACTTGGAAGAGACCCTTCTTGGTCTTCGGATTGTAGAGCCGCTGGAGCGCGTAACGCAGTCCATATTGCGAGAGCCCGAGGCCGATCTGCCGCGAGGCCACGCTCTCGACGGTGTGCGCTTCATCGAAGATCACGAAGTCATTGGCGAAGAGATAGCCGCTCGCTTTTTCCTCCGTCTCCGCCATGCCGCCGAGCGAGAGGAAGAGCAGCGTGTGATTCATCACCACCACGTCGGCCACGAGCAGCCGCTTTCGCGCGGCCTGGTAGAAGCAGCGCGGATTTTCCCCGCACGTCTTGGGCGTGCAGATGTGCGCTTCGCTGCAAACCAGCGACCACACGTGCGGGTCGGGCTCGACCGCGAAGTCCGAGAGCGAGCCATCCTGAGTCGTGCGCGACCACTCGCGGATGCGCTCCAGCTCTCGTTGTTCGGGCGAGGTGAAAAGTTCGCCCGCGTGCGCGACCGCGCGTTCGATCCGCAGCGGGCAGACGTAATTGCCGCGCCCTTTCCAGAGCATCGCCTCGAATTCGACGGGCAGCACTTTCTGCAGGATGGGGATGTCTTTATACACGAGCTGCTCCTGGAGATTGATGGTGTAAGTGGAGACCACCGCCTTCTTCTTGTGCTCGAGGGCCCACAAAATCGCCGGCACCAAATAGGCGAGCGATTTGCCCACGCCCGTGCCTGCCTCGACCACCAGATGCCGCTCACTGCTCAGCGCGCGAGCCACTGCCACGGCCATCTCCTGCTGCTCGGGCCGATACTCGAAGTTCTTCGCCGAGGCGAGCAATCCATCGGCGGAAAAAATTCCGCGGATGCGCTCGACGAAGGATTCATCCGCGCCGCCCGCGTTCTCGCCGAAGGAAATCATCGGATGCGCCTCCTGAGATGATTGTACTCTTCATGCGAGCCGATCCAGAACCACATCCAGTAGTCCGGCTTCCTGCGTGCGACGGCGCGATAGTGATCGCCCACACGCACTGACCATAGATCCCCGAGCAAAGGTTTGAATTGCAAGGATGGGTGGGAGGAGTCAGCGGCGAAGAGTCGAAAGTTTTTTCTCGCCAGGCGTTGAATGGGTTCCGGGAGCCGGTCGAAATGCCGCCAGAACTCCGCGGGCGCCCGGGATTTCACGGGAGTTCCCGCACCCGTCCCGCCTTCACGTCTTCTTCGGCCCGCGCGATCATATCGTCGAAAAGCCCGGCTGCGGCATCTGCCTTCATCTGCTTGTCCCACTCATCGTCTTCCCAGCCGTGAAGCACGGCGGCGAGTTCCGCTTTTTCCTCCAGGGAAAGTTTCAACACTTCTTCTTTCAATTCGGAGAAGCTCATGCGCGCAAACTACCGCCCCGACTCTCTCGCGCAATGCCGTTTCTCCGCGCCGCGCTTTGGCTTGGCAAATCCGTGGAAACGCGGCGGACTCTCCACTCCCAACCCTCAACTCTCAACTTTCTGAAGCTCCTCGACCGTTACGTTCTCCGCAATTTCTTCGAGCCCTTCTTCATCTGCTTCTTCGGCTTCATCAGCATCTGGCTCATCTTCGATCTCAGCGATAATGCGCAGGAGTTCCTTTCGGCGCGCGCGTCGTTTAAGGCGATCGCTTTTTTCTATCTCACGCAATTGCCGGCCACGGTGCTCATCTCGCTGCCGGTCGGGCTGCTGCTGGCGCTGCTCTTTTCTTTGAGCCGCATGTCGCGCTCCAATGAGATCATCTCGATGCTCACTGCGGGGCGCAGCGTGATGCGCGTGCTGCTGCCGTTGCTCTTTGTGGGGCTCGGCGCCACGGGGGTGTGCTTTGCGCTGAACTACGAGCTGGCGCCGCATGCGGAGGCGATCAAAAAAGTCGCCCTTGAACAGATCGGCAGCGGGCGGCGCGCGGGCGAGATCGAACCGGTGAAGGGCCATCTTTTCCGCGACCGCATGAATCATCGCACGTGGTATGTGCGCCAGTTTACGCCTGGCTCGTTGCAACTCGAGAGGGTGCACATCACTCAGCAGGAGCCCGACGGACGCATCACCAAAAAATGGTACGCACAGCGCGCCGTCTATGATCCGAAGACCAGAAACTGGGTGCTCAATCGCGGCATGACGGTCGAGTTCGACGAGAACGGCGACATCGCCACCACGGACAATTTTCCCGACTCCTACCGCAACGTCCCCGACTGGACTGAGACGCCGTGGCGAGTGGGCAGTTCGCGGCTCGATCCGCAAGGGCTCTCGATCCCCGACCTGCGCGAGTATCTGCGCTACAACGCCGACTTTCCGCCCGCGCAACTCGCGCCGTATCGCGCCACGCTCGCCGATCGCTGGGCGGTGCCGTGGACGTGCCTCATCGTGGTCTTCGTGGCGGCGCCGCTGGGCATCGTGTACTCCCGGCGCGGCGTGCTGGCCGGCGTGGCCAGCTCGATCTTCATTTTTTTCGGAATGATCATGATGCGCTATTTGTTCCTGGCCTTGGGCAAAGGCGGCCGGCTCACGCCTGAGCTCGCGCTTTGGATTCCCAACGCGCTGTTCTTTGCGATCGGCATTGTGCTGCTCTATTTCCGGGCGACGAATCGGGACTTGCCGAAGCTGAGTTGGAAAGAAAAGACGCGCCCACTTTCATGAACCAGGACTGGACTCTCGCCGCCCGCTCACACCTCTGCTCCGCCACCGGGCGCGGCTTCATCGAAGGCGAATCCTTCTACACGCTGCTCTTCTAGGAGCCCGCCGGATTCCGCCGGGAAGACTTGTGCGAGGAGGCATTCAAAGCGCGCTCCGCGGAGGCGGCCGCGCCGTTTTCTTTTTGGCGGATGAAGTATGTGCCGCCCGCGCCGCCGCCGCCGGAGCCGCTCGGCAAGCAGACGGCGGAGGATCTCCTGCGCCGCTACATGAGCGAGCAAACCACGCAGCACGGCCACGCGCGCTACTTGCTGGCCGTGATGCTCGAGCGCAAGCGCCTGCTCAAAGAGGTGGAAGTAAAGACGAGCGACGAGGGCCGGCTCACGCGCATCTACGAGCACGCGAAGACCGGCGAAGTCTTTGTGGTGCCCGATCCGCAACTGCGGCTCGATGAACTCGCGGCGCTGCAAGTCGAGCTCAGCGCGTTGTTGGGAAGTTGAGTGTTGAGTGTCGAGCTGCGCGGCTCTCCACTCTTCTCTCATGCACGAATCACGCTTCGCCGCACTCGCCCTCACGCTTCCTCCCGCGCCGAAACCGGTCGCCGTTTACAAGCCGCTCGTCATCGCCGGCAGCATGGCCTACGTGTCGGGGCACGGTCCGCTGCGCGCGGATGGGACGCTCATCTCGGGCGTGGTCGGCCGCGATCTCGATCTCGATGCGGCCAAGGCCGCCGCGCGCCAGACGGGCCTCGCCATCCTCGCCACGCTGCGCGGGCAACTCGGCTCGCTCGACCGCGTGGCGCGTGTGGTAAAGGTGCTGGGCATGGTGAACTCCGCGCCCGATTTCTACGATCATCCCAAGGTCATCAATGGGTGCAGCGAACTTTTCGCGGAGGTCTTCGGAGACGAGGCCGGCATCGGCGCGCGCAGCGCCGTGGGCATGGGGCCGCTGCCTTCGAATATCGCGGTGGAGATCGAGGCGATCTTCGAACTCCAAGAGTCATGACGGCGTGGTTTCAGCCGGTGAATGAAGCGAGCATCCCCTCGCCCGCTCTCCTCCTCATCTCCGAGCGCATCGACGCCAATCTGCGCCTGATGCTCGAGATCGCCGGCGGCCCCGCGCGACTGCGCCCGCACGTGAAGACGCAC
Organism: Chthoniobacterales bacterium; assembly: GCA_038238555.1. Taxonomy (GTDB): domain Bacteria; phylum Verrucomicrobiota; class Verrucomicrobiia; order Chthoniobacterales; family Chthoniobacteraceae; genus JANNXQ01. Next base: position 39,175 of record JBBRXP010000007.1, read on the forward strand.
AAGCTCGGTCAGCTCGTGCAGCGGCAGCTCGCGCTTGGGATTTCGAAATTTAAGTGCGCCACCATCGCCGAAGCCGAGATGACCGCACGCGCCGGTGCGCCCGACGTGCTGCTCGCCTTGCCTCCAGTCGGTCCGAACATCGCGCGCCTCTGCGAGCTCGCGCTCCTTTTTCCGGCGACGAAATTTTCCTCGATCGCCGACAGCAGCCAGACCATCCGCGGCCTGAGCGCCGGCGCGCGGGCTGCGGGGATCACGCTCGATGTGTTGCTCGACATCGACTGCGGCATGCACCGCACCGGAGTCGCCGCAGGCCCCGATGCGCTGGAACTCTACCGCCTCATCGCCACCACGCCCGCGCTCCGCGCCGCCGGCCTGCACGCCTACGACGGCCACACCCAGGAATCCGAATTCGAGAAGCGTTGTGCGCAGAGCGAGGCGGACTTCGCGCCCGTGCTGGCACTGCGCGCGCAACTCGAAGCAGCCGGCCTGGCCGTGCCGCTGCTCGTCGCCAGCGGCACGCCCACATTCCGCTGCCACGCGCGACATCGCGATCGCGAGCTGAGCCCGGGCACCACCGTGCTGTGGGACTTTGGATACGGCGACAAATTTTCCGACCTCCCCTTCCAACACGCCGCGGTGCTCCTCACGCGAGTGGTGAGCAAGCCCGGCGCCGGTCGCCTCTGCCTCGACCTCGGCCACAAATCCGTGGCCGCCGAAAATCCGCACCCGCGCGTGCGCCTGCTCGAGCTGCCCGAAGCCGAGCCCGTGGTCCACAGCGAGGAACACCTCGTGATCGAGACGCCGCGCGCCACGGAGTTTGCAATCGGCGCCACACTCCACGGCATCCCGCGCCACGTCTGTCCCACCGTGGCGCTGCACAGCGAGGCATGGCTGGTGGAAGGCGGCGTGGCCCGCGAGAGTTGGCCCATCCTGGCGCGCGCGCGACGGCTCGAGGTGTGATGGGGACGCCTCTCGCGACAGAGTCGCACCAAGGCCGCCTCTTCCGCGCGCTAATAGGTTTCCACCGGCGAGCGCTTTCCATCCTCGGGACTGCGCTGCGCGGCGCGCTCGGGACCGAGCGTGGCCACGCGCAAGTCCCACACCTCCTCGTCGCGGCGGCGGAACTCAGCTTCGTCCCACGGGTCGGGTTTCACGAGCCGCTGCTTGAACGTGGCGACGCTCGCCAGCGCGCGCTCGAGCGCGGGACGCGGCACTTTCTGGAGAGAGACGTGCGCCTTCTCTACCATCTCCACGCGATGGCAGATCATCGCGAGATCGTTGCCGGCCGTGATCGCCAGCTCGATCACGCGCGCGAGGCCCGACTCGTCCTTGCCGAAGGGCTCGAGGATCGCGCCCATGTCGAGGTCGTCGGTCATCACCAACCCGCGGAAGCCGTGCTCGCCGCGGAGCAGATCGGTGATGACGCGGCGCGAGAGCGAGGAGGACACGCCGCTCGAGTCGAGCGCGGGATAGAAGGCGTGGCCGATCATCATCGAATCGAGCTCGCCCGCGAAATGGCGGAACACCGCGAGTTCGTGCGCATCGAGTTCGGCGCGGGAGAGCGGAACAGTCGGCAGCTCGTGATGCGCGTCTTTTGGCGCTCGCGAGTAGCCGGGAAAATGTTTGCCGCAACTCGCGATGCCTTCGCCGCGCAGTCCGTCGTTGAAGGCGCCGGCATTGCGGATGACCTGCGCGACATCGTGGCCGTAGCAGCGCCCGCGCAGCGAATTATCCGCCGCGTCGTCAAAGGAAATATCGAGCACCGGGCACAGATCGAGATTGAACCCGAACATCCGCAAGAGGCGCCCGGTGATGCGCCCATGCCGGCGGATGATGTCGAGGTCGCCGCGATCCCGGAGTTGATTTGCACTTGGCGGTTCGTGGCCGAGGAGCTTGAGCCGCGACACGCGCCCGCCTTCCTGGTCGATGGTGACGATCGGCTCGATGGCGCTGAGATCGCGCAAGTCGTCGATGAGGTTCCGCAGTTGCGCCGGCGACTCGATATTGCGCCCAAAGAGAATGAAAGCGCCGGGCTGGATGCGTCGGAAGATCGCGGCCGTCTGCGAGTCGAGCGCGGGACCGGGGACGCCGGTCATGAGAAGCTGGCCGAGGGGGGAAGGCATGTGAATGGTGAGTGGTGATTAGTGAATGGAGCACAACTAGCTTGTCCACCATTCACCATTCACCGATCACCATTCACATCCGCGCCGTGCGTTTCATTCTCCTTCTCGTTGTCATCGCCGCGCAATCCGCGCGCGCCGTCGAACTCGGCATCGATCGGCTCGAGCAGATGGGCTTCGCGCCGCTCGCCGGCAAACGCGTGGGGCTCATCACCAATCACACCGGCGTCGATTCGCGCGGAGCAAAGACGCGCGTCATTTTGAAGCGCGCGCCGAGCGTCAATCTCGTCGCGCTTTTTACTCCCGAGCACGGACTCGATGGTACCGAGCGCGCGGGCCGCTGGGTGCCTTCGCGGCGCGATCCGGTTACCGGCCTCATGGCGCACTCGCTCTACGGGCCCACGCGCAAACCCACGCCCGAAATGTTGCGCGGCATCGATTGCCTGGTCTTCGACATGCAGGACATCGGCGTGCGCAGCTACACTTACGTCTCGACGATGGCCAAGTGCATGGAGGCGGCGGGCGAAGCGGGCATCGAATTCATCGTCCTCGACCGGCCCAATCCGCTCGGTGGCGTGCGCATCGAAGGGCCGTCGGTGGAGCCGGGGCTCATCTCTTTTGTCGGCCAGCTCCCGGTGCCCGTGGTCCACGGCATGACGGTCGGCGAACTCGCGCGCATGACGATCGCCAAACACTGGATCGCGGCGTCGCCGCGCTTGCGCGTGATCGAGATGAGCGGCTGGCAACGCGCGATGGCGTGGGCCGACACCGGCCTGCGCTGGGTGAGCCCGTCGCCCAATATCCCGCATCGCCTTTCGCCCGCCTACTACGCCGCCACCGGCACCGTCGGCGAGATCGCCGGCATCGAGACGGGCTGCGACGGTCCCCTGCCCTTCGAGGTCTTCGGAGCGCGCTGGCTCGATGCCGATGAATTCACCGCCGCCGTGCGCCGCCTCGCCGGCCCCGGCGTCGCCGCCACGCCTTATCGCGGCAGCGGTTTCCAAGGCGTGCGTCTCCAGCTCGAAGCGCACGCGAGCACAAACTTCACGGCGCTCGGCCTGAGCCTGCTCGATGAAGCCAACCGCCGTTCGCGCCCGAGTGTCTTTGCGCGCAGCAGCGGCGAAAAGCTCATGATGTTTTACAAATGCTACGGCAGCGCCGCCATCCGCCAGCAACTCGAGCGAAGCACGCCCGTCGCGCAGATCGCCGCGAGCTGGCGAACTTTCGAGACACGCTTCGGAGCGGAGCGCGCGGGGTATCTGCTGTACTGAAAGTTGAGGGTTGAGAGTTGAGTGTTGGCAGCAAGCGCAAGAGAGCTATGCGCTGCGGATACCTGTCCAGATTCTTTCGCACTTTCGGTTTTGAGCCGGTGGAAAGTTGAGCGGTTGTTTTGGTTTTTGGGTTGTTTTGGGTTCCGGTTTTGTGGCTTGGCTTGAGGCTCTCGAGGTGGATCTCTTCGGACTTCTCTCCCTCGATGCTGGCGTGCGGATTAGGATTTCCTTTCATCGCAGTGCGCGGCGAAACATTCTTCCGCAATGCTCTCCGGTCGTTTGGCACCTTTCCTCTGCGCGATCTTGTTGCCGCTGTGTTCCCATGCGGCTCGGCGGCCGAATGTGCTTCTCATTGTGAGCGACGATCAAGGTTACCCCGATCTTGGCTGCATCGGCTCGAAGCCGGTGCGTACTCCGCATCTCGACCGGCTCGCGGCCGAAGGCGTGCGGGCGACGAGCTTCTATGTGACGTGGCCGGCTTGCACGCCCTCGCGCGGCAGCATCCTCACCGGCCGCTACCCGCAACGCAATGGGCTCTACGACATGATCCGCAACGACATGGTCAATTACGGCCACCGCTTCACGCCGGAGGAATACGCGCTCTCGCCCGAGATGACTCTCGGCCTCGACGTGCGCGAGACGACCATCGGCGATGGGCTTCATCGCGCGGGTTACGTTACTGCTGTGGTGGGTAAGTGGGACATGGGACAGGCGCGGCGTTTTCTGCCACTTCAGCGCGGTTTCGATTTCTTTTTTGGGCATGGAAATAACGGCATCGATTACTACACCCACGAGCGCTACGGCATCCCGTCGCTCTTCCGCGGCAACGAGCGCACGCAGGCCGACATGGGGACTTACGCGACGGACATTTTCAAACGCGAGGCGCTGAGTTTCATTCGCGAGCATGAAACGAAGCCGTGGTTTCTTTACCTTCCTTTCAATGCACCGCACGGCGCATCCTCGTTTGCTTCCGAGCCTGGCGAGAAGAAGGCCACCGAGGGCGTGCAGGCGCCGGAGAAATTCGTGGCGCCGTATCGCGCGGCGGGTGTGCCGGAGAAGCTGGCGCGTTACTACGGCGCGGTCACGTGCATGGACGAGGCGATCGGAGAAATCCTCGCGACGCTCGGCGAGCTGAACTTAGAAAAGGACACGCTCGTAATTTTCTTCTCCGACAACGGCGGCGCGGGCAACGGCGGCAATGCGCCGCTCAAGGGCGCGAAGAGCACGATGTGGGAAGGCGGCTTGCGCGTGCCATTCATCGCTCGGTGGCCAGGTCATTTTCCCGCCGGCAGAGTCATCGGCGACTTTCTTACCTCGTTGGAAATTTTCCCCACGCTGCTCGCGGCCACTGGCGCAGAAGCGCCGCGCGGCGTGAAGCTGGATGGCTTCGACATGTTGCCGATCCTCTCAGGAGAAATGAAAAGTCCGCGCACCGAAATGTTCTGGCAGCGCCGGAGCGACAAGGCCGCGCGCGTCGGCGACTGGAAATGGACGGACTCCGAGAAGAGCAAGGGGCTCTTCGATCTCTCCACCGACTTGGGTGAGACGAAGGACTTGTCGAAGGAGCGGCCCGAGGTGCTGGCGCGAGTCAAAGGCCGCTGGGAATCCTGGCGAAAGGAAATGGACGCGAGCGAGCCGCGCGGGCCGTTCCGGGATTATTGAGGCGAAGGTTGCGCGGGGGGGGCCGGCCTGCCATTCTCCGTGCCATGAGTGCGCTCGCCACGACTTACAAATTCACCGCCGAGGAATACTTCCGCCCTTACGATGCCGGCGTGCTCGATGCCACGGATCGCATCGAACTGCTCTGGGAAATCATTCCGTCCCGATGAAAACACACGCTCTCGCAATCTTCCTCGTCGTCTCAATCTCCGCGCACGGTGCGGCGCCGATGGAAGAGGTGCTGGTGCCGCGCATCGTCGGCGCGCGGACGACTCTCGCGGGCCATCCCGAGCTCGGCGCATTGATCGACAAGGGTCAACAGCCCGTGGATGTCGCTCTTTTCAATGAAGGCGCGAACGCAAACGCGCGCGATCCTTTTGTAATCAAGATCGGCAGTCGGTGGCACTGTTACTACACGGCCGCAAAGCCGGTGGAGGTCACGGCAAAAAAAGTGAAGGTCGCCAAGATCATCGGCGCGGTGCTGTGCCGCACGTCGGCGGATCTCAAGACATGGAGCGACTCGAAAATCGTCGCCGCGCAGGGGCAGGCGGGCGACGGATTGCGAAGCGCGGAATCTCCGCACGTGGTAGAGGCAGCGCCGGGGCACTACTATCTCTTTCGCACGCAGCGCTCCGGCTCGCAGGGGGAGACACGCGTGTATCATTCCACCGATCCGATGGACTTCGGCGCCAGCGCGAGTGCGCACGGCGATGCGTTGCACCTCATCTCGACGCTGCGTGCGGATTGGCAAGGCATCGCACGCACCAAGCTCGAGTGGTTGACTCTCGATCAAGTGCAGCCGCACCTCGCCGCGAAGGCCGCGCAAATCTCAATCCGCGTGGCTCTCTACGATGACAGCGGCAGCGCGGGCAAAGGCGTTCCGAGCGTGAGCGACCAGCTCCGCGCGGTGCGCGACATCGAGGTCACGCGGCTCAACGCGGAGGGCATCCGCGCGGGACTCGATGGCTACGACGTGGTGATTTTCACGGGCGGCAGCGGCAGCGCGCAGGCGGATGCCATTGGACTGCTGGGCCGCGCGCAAGTGCATCGCTTTATCGAGCGCGGCGGCGGCTACGTAGGTATCTGCGCGGGCGCTTATCTCGCATGCGATGGGTTCTCGTGGGGCGTGAAAGTGCTCGATGCGCGCACGCCCTCGCCGAAGTGGGAGCGCGGCGGAGCGGAGCTCGACCTCGAGGCCACGGCCGACGGCTCCCGCGCGATCGGCCTCCCGACTGGAATCAGAAAAGTCATTTATCACAACGGCCCGTTGCTCGTGCCCGCAAACAACCCGGCGATCCCCGACTTCGAGCCTCTGGCTTTCTTCCGCACGGAGGTGGCCGAGCACGGATCGCCCGCCGGCATCATGGTGAACACACCGGCCATGGTGCGCGGCGATTTTGGAAAAGGCCGCGTGCTCGTGAGCAGCCCGCATCCCGAGCAGACTCCGAGCATGGAGAGTTTCATCGAGCAGGCCGTGCGCGCGGTGGCGAAGCCGAAAGGCGAAAGGCGCGTCCCGTGAAATCCATCTTGAACGTTGTGCTTTGCGCCTGGTGCATGGTGCTCACCATCTCGCACGCGCAGTCGCCGCCGATCGTCTCGCCGGAAATCGCGGAAGGGCGAGTCACTTTCCGCCTGCGCGCGCCCGAGGCGCGGGCCGTCGCTTTGCGCGGGCAGTGGGCAAAGGACGCCGTGCCGATGAACCGCGGCGACGGCGGCACGTGGAGCGCGGTGGTGGAAGCCGTGCCCGCGGGCATCTGGGAGTACTCGTTCACCGTCGATGGACTCAACGTGCTCGACCCGCGCAACCCAGCATTCAAGCCGCAACCCGAGATGCAGAAGAGCCTGCTGCACATCGCCGCGCAACCGCCCTCGCCGTGGGATTGGCAGGCCGTGCCGCACGGCACCGTGCATCGGCACCAGTACGCATCGCGGGCGCTCGGCCGCCCACGCGAACTCCTAGTCTATACGCCGCCGGGTTACGAGAGCGCGGCGGAGAAAAGTTACCCCTTGCTCGTGCTCCAGCACGGCTCGGGCGACGACCAGCGCACGTGGGTCGAGCACGGCAAGGCGCACTGGATTCTCGACAGCCTCATCGCCGCCGGCAAAGCGCGCCCGATGATCTTGCTGATGCTCGACGGCCATCCCCTCGGTCCCTTCCCTCGCGAAGCCGGAGACAAACGCACCGCGGCGCTCGATGCCTTTCGGCGCGAGCTTTTCGAAGACGCGCTGCCGCTGGTGGAAGCCGCCTATCGCGTCGCGCCCGGACGCGAGCAGCGCGCGATCGCCGGCCTGAGCATGGGTGGCTGGCAGGCGCTGAGCATCGGCCTCACCAATCTCGATCGCTTTGCATGGGTCGGCTCCTTCAGCGGCGTGGCCGATGAAGCGATTCTCCAGCCCGCGCTCGACGACGCCGCAGGGACCAACGCGCGGCTCAAGCTGCTCTGGATCGCCGTGGGCCGGGACGATTTTCTGCGCCAGCGCAATGAGGCGCTCATCTCCACGCTCGATCAGCGCGGCATCCGGCACGAGTGGCGCCTGACCGACGGCGCCCACTCGTGGCCTGTGTGGCGCGGCTACCTCGCGGAATTTGCGCCGAAGCTTTTCCAGGCACCTTGAGCGTGCGCTTGCGTGTTTCGAGATTCCGCATATTTAGCTGCGTCTCGTGCTGAGGGAAAAATTTGCGCGGTTAGCTCAGTGGTAGAGCACCTCCCTGACACGGAGGGGGTCACAGGTTCGAACCCTGTATCGCGCACCATTTTCAAACGGGGCAGAAGGCCGACAGTCTGAATCACTCCATTCCTCCTCCTCCCAGCGATACCGCCGGACAATAGATGCCGAGACGTTCGCGCTTCCACCAGGCGGCGCTGTTTTCGCCGGAGCGCGTGAATTTGTAATCGTAGAGAAGGGCGCGCACGTAGCGCGGCGGGTGCGACGCAAAGGGATTGCGCTCGATCAGCGCGAGCACCTCGGGCCGGCCTTCGAGCAGGCGGGCAAGCAGGCGCACGAACCACGGATTCTGCCGCACATTTCCAAGCGCGGCGAACCACATCTGCCAGTCCAACCGTGGCTGATGCGGCGCGACCACCGGCGGCGGCGTGCGCAAGTCGCCGGGCTTATAGCGGAAGCCGTATTCTTGCCAGTGCTCGCCATCCATGCTGCCTTCGATGACGACCTCCGGCCGCGACGTGCTCATCACCCGGAAAAGGCCGTAGCCATTGAAGCTGCGCAGCGGCGCGATGGCTTCCATCGCCTGCGCGGTGAGCGGCGACCATGCGGGCGGCCAGCCGCGCGGGTGCAGGGCGAGCTCGAATTCCGCGGTGGTGACGAGCACGATGACGAACGCTACGGGCGCAAAGAGCCACAGCGTCCAGCGCCACTCGTGCACCGGCGGAAGCCATGCGTGGCAGCGAGCGGGCCACCACGCATCGTCGAAGAGCGGCACGCAGAGCGCGATGCCGAGCCAATTAAAGAAGGCGTAGTTGCCCGTGGTGAGGATGCCGAGGTGCAGTGCGACGATCGCGAGCGCGCCACCGTGCCGCCAGCGCCGCGGCGCAAAAATGAGCACGGGCGCGCCGAACTCGATCGCGAACATGAAGAGCGTGGCAATTCGCAGCACGATGGCCGGAGCCTGGTGCGCAAACCACGCGGTGGGCAGCGGCAGCGGCTGCGTCTCGAAGTGATGGGCCAGCGCCGTGAGATTGCGCCATGTCGGATCGCCCGCCGTGATCTTCACCAGCCCGGACTCGCACAGCAGTCGAAAGTTCAGCCACCACAGCAGCAGCCACGCGAGCCGAGCCACGCGCGTGGGCCGGCGCCAATCCGCGCGCCACCGCCACGGCAGCGCCCAGCTCGCGAGGAAGGCCGTCTCGAGGAGAAGCGTGTCCCATTGAAAATCGAGAAATGGCGCGCACACCGAGCACAGCGAAAGATAAAGCGCCCAGAGCGCCAGCGCGCAGAGCCCCGGAGACACGCCGCCCATCAACACGAGCGAAATTGCCGCGCCCGCCCAACACAGAGCCGCGAGCGCGCCGTCGCTGGCATCGAGCCAGCAAAGCGTCGGCACTTTCCACCAAGCCTCCGCGCCAAGTTGCGCGCGCACCGCTTGCAAGAACTCGGCTGCCGGAGCCACGCCGTGCGCGCCGCATAGCCCGCGCACTTGCACCGCAAGCGAGAGAAAGGCGCACAGGAAGACGGCGCCGAGAAGCCGCGCGAAGAGCCGGCGCGAAAAGTGAAACGTGGTGCAATCCGACTTCACCGCGCCGCGAGTTTCAGAATTTCATCGTACTCGGATTTTTTCAAAGCGATCACCGACAGCCGCGACTGGCGGAGCAGGTGGATGTCGCGCAGCTTCGCGGTCGCTTTGATCGCGTCGAGCGAGACAGGCCGCGCGAGCGCCTTCACCGGCGTGAGATCCACGCAGCTCCAATCGCCCTCGGTCGCGGTGGGATCCGGGTAAGCTTCGAGGGCGACCTTTGCGATGCCCACGACTTCCTTGCCCGTCACGCTGTGGTAGAAAAGCACGGGGTCGCCGGCCTTCATCGCGCGGAGATTGTTTCGCGCCTGAAAATTGCGCACACCGGTCCACGCGGTGCGGCCGTCTTTCACCAAATCATCCCACGAGTAAGCGGCGGGCTCTTGTTTCACCATCCAGTGGCGGGCGGACTTGCTCATTTCAGAAAGAAGAAACGCTCAACGCTCCACGCACAACGCTCAAAGGCGGCCCGCGGGCGCACGAGGACGGCGGCGCTCCGGGCGCGCCGCCGTCCTCATGCGGCTCCGTTTTATGTGTGCGCAACATATTGAGCGTTGAGCGTTGGGCGTTGAGCGGTGAGCGTTTTCTTCAATGCGTCTCCGTGTCCGCGCGACCTCGCTCTTCGTCAATGAACTCAGCACCCGGCTGCCGTTTCGCTACGGCATCGCCACGCTTACGCGCGTGCCGCATTTGTTTGTGCGAGTCGAATTGGAAGTGGACGGGCGCGTCGTCGCCGGACTTGCGGCGGATAATCTCGTGCCGAAGTGGTTCACGAAAAATCCAGCCACGACTTTCGCCGGCGATCTCGCGGAAATTTTCGAGGTGATCCGCCACGCATGCGCAGACGCGGCGGCGGCGGGCGCGCGGGCGACGGTCTTCGCGCTGTGGCAGGCCATCCATGCTGCGCAGGAAAAGTGGGCAACCGCGCGCGGTCATCCGCCGCTGCTGTGGGGGTTCGGCGTGTCGCTGGTGGAGCGGGCGATCATCGACGCATTTTGCCGCGCCACCAGTTCAACCTTTGCGCGCGCGACGTGGGAGAATGCGCTCGGGATCGAACTGGCGGCGATCTACCCGGAACTGGCAGGAGCGCCCGCGGATTACGTGTCGGAGCGGCCGCGGGAGTCGATCGTGGTGCGGCACACCGTGGGCCTTTCCGATCCGCTCACCGAGGCCAGCATCCCAGATGCGGAACGCGTGGACGACGGACTGCCGCAATCCCTCGAAGCCTGCGTGAGACGGTATGGTCTCACGCATTTCAAGATCAAACTCAGCGGCGAGATCGAGCACGACCGCGCGCGGCTGCGCCAACTCGCGGCGCTGCTCGATGGCTCCGCCTTCACGCTCGATGGCAACGAGAGTTGCCGCGACGTCGCGCAGTTCCGTGCGCTGTGGGCGGGGCTGCGCGGCGATCCGGCCATTGCGCGATTTCTGCGCGGGCTCCTCTTCGTCGAGCAACCGCTGCATCGCGACTGCGCGCTCTCGCGCGAAAGCGCCGAAAGCTTGCTGGCGTGGGAGGACCGGCCGCCGATCATCATCGACGAGAGCGAAGGCGAGCTGCGCGCGCTGGCCACGGCGCTCGCCAGCGGCTACGCCGGCACGAGCCACAAGAACTGCAAGGGCGTCATCCGCGGCATCGCCAATGCCTGCCTCATTGCGCACCGGCGCCGCCTCGAGCCCGAGCGCGTGCTGCACCTCAGCGGCGAAGATTTGACGAATGTGGGGCCCGTCGCGCTTTTGCAGGATCTCGCCGCCATCGCCGCGCTCGGCATCACGCATGCGGAGCGCAACGGGCACCACTACTTCGCGGGCTTGAGCCAGTTTCCCGCGTCGGTGCAGCGCGGCGTGCTCGCGGCGCACGGCGATCTTTACCTGAACCATCGCGGCTATCCGGTCGTGCGCGTCGAAGCGGGAAAAATAAGCACGCGCAGTGTCAACGCCGCGCCGTTTGGCTACGCGATAGAGATCGACCCGACGCAGTTCAACGAAGTGAAGTGTTGAGTGATGATTCACCCTTTTTCCGTCGCACTTCTTACCGCGGCCCTCGCCGCACACGCCGCTGCGCTCGACCTCCGCGCCGCGGCGGATTACTCCGCGCAGCATCGCGGCCTCTCGATGGTCGTCGTGCAAAATCAACGCGTAATCTTCGAGGAATATCCCGGCGGGCACTCGCGGGAGGAAGCGCACAAAATTTACAGCGGCACCAAAGCGTTTTGGAATCTATGCGCGCTGGCCGCGGTCGAAGACGGCTTGCTCAATCTCGACGAGCGCGTGAGCGAGACCCTGCCGGAATGGCGCGCCGATTCCCGCAAGGCGCGCGTGACGGTGCGCCAGCTCCTTGATTTTTCCTGCGGACTCGAGCCCGCGTTTTACCTGCACCGCGACGATCCCGGTGATCGCGCCCGCATCGCGCTGCGCCTCCCGCTGGCGGCCGAGCCCGGCCGCGCCTTCATCTACGGCCCGGCCGCGCTGCAAGTCTTCCACGAGTTGCTCAAGCGCAAGCTCGCCGCCGCGCGTGAGGAGACACCCATCCATTACCTCGAGCATCGCGTGCTGCGCTTGCTGGGCCTCGGCCCGCAGCGCTACCAGATCGACAGCGCGGGCAATCCCCTGCTCGCTTCCGGCTGGGTGCTCACCGCCCGGCAGTGGGCGCGCCTGGGCCAGGTCGCGCTCGCCGGTGGCGCGCCCGTTCTTTCACACACCCCGCTGCTCGATCGCTCCTCCCACGGCTCCGCGGCCAACCGCGCCTTCTCTCTCGGCTGGTGGAATAATCGCGCCGCGCCCGGCGGCCGCGAGTTCGACATCGAAGACATGCTCGAACTCAAGTGGCAGAAACAAAACTGGCGCGACACCGCCATCTGCCACGACGCGCCCGCCGACCTCATGGTCTGCATCGGCTCCGGCTACCAGCGCCTCTTCGTCATCCCCTCGATGAATCTCGTGGTCGTACGGCAAGGCGCCGGCGGAAAATTTTCCGACGCCCACTTCCTGCGATTGCTGCTCGGGAAATGATCGCCCAGAGAAGCCGATTTGAGTTTCATCCGGAAGCTCGCCTCGAATTCCGTGAGTCCGCAGCTTTCTACGAGCGCTGTCGTCCCGGACTCGGCGTCGCCTTCACCAACGAGACGGAGTTCTCTACACCATCGAGATCGATTATGTCCTGATTATTGCAGTCATGCACTGTAGCCGGGAACCAGGGTATTGGCGCCATCGACTGCCCGAACGACGCGCCTAACCCGGAGGGTCGCGCGAAGGGAGTGACAAGCGCAGAGGACAGGTGCCATGGCCCGGGTCTGAGGAAGGCAATTTCGCTTGTCACCTGCACTGTCACTGCTTCCCTGCCCCGCTCATTTGCGCTTGGCCGCTACCAGTCCCGCCATCACGCTCGCCCCCCATGTCCCCCCTCAATCGTCTGCTCGGTCGTGACGACATTTTCTACCGCTTGCTCGAAGCCAGTGGCAACCAGGCGCGGGCCAGCGCGAGCCAGCTCACGCGGCTGCTGCCGGGGATTTCAGCGGGCAGCTCGGCCGACGTGCTCAATGAAATCGGCGTGAGCCGGCAGAAGCACAAAGTCATCAGCCAGGAGATCACCGAGGCGCTTTGCAAAGTCTTCATGACGCCGCTCGAGCGCGAGGACATTGAGGCGCTAAGTTCCGCGCTGTACAAAATTTCCAAGAACGTGGAGAAGATCGCCGAGCGGCTCACGATCAGCCCCGCGGGAGTGAACGTGGAAACGGTGGGCCGGCAGCTCGATTTGCTGGGACAGGCCGCCGGCATCGTCGCCAAGCTGGTGGCCGAACTCCGCGTGAAGTCGCACGGCGAGGATATCAAGGGTGAGTATGAGCGGCTGCAAGCTATCGAGGGCGATGCCGACCGCGTGATGAACGACCTGCTGCGCGTGCTCTACCAAGGCACCGCCGACGCGCGCGCGGTCGTCTTTTGGAAAGACATCTACGAGCTGCTCGAGAAGGCCATCGATCGCTGCCGCGACGCGGGCTACGTGGTCTTCCACGTGGCGCTGAAAAATTCCTGACCCTCCGCCGCCGTGACGCTGGTCCTCCTCGTGGTGCTGGTGGCGTTGCTCTTCGAGTTCATCAATGGATTTCACGACACGGCCAACTCCATCGCCACCGTGGTCTCGACCAAGGTGCTCACGCCGCGGCTGGCCATCCTGCTGGCGGCGATTACAAATCTTTTCGGCGCGCTGTGGGGCACGGCCGTCGCCAAGACCATCTCCACGGGCTTGGTCGAGAGCGCCTACGTCACCACGGCCGTCATCATCAGCGCGCTCCTCGGCGGCATCGTGTGGAATCTTCTCACGTGGTGGTTTGGCCTGCCCTCGAGCAGCACGCACGCGATGGTCGGCGGCCTGTGCGGCGCCACGCTCGCTTCGGCCCAGAGCCTGGTGCCCGCCGGCCACAGCATCTGGACGGCGCTGGTGTGGGTGAAGTCCAAGCCGGGCGCGCCGTGGTTTAAGTACGATGGCATCCTCTGCAAGGTCATCATCCCGATGTTCACTTCGCCAGTGCTCGGCTTCCTCTTCGGCATGGCGCTCATGACGCTGCTTTATCTCCTCGTGCAAAGGTGGCGGCCCATCGTGGTGAGCCACGTCTTTGGCAAGCTTCAACTTCTTAGCGCAGCCTATATGGGCTTCAGCCACGGCAGCAACGACGCGCAAAAAACCATGGGCATCATCGCCCTCGCTCTCGCCGCCGCGACCGCATCCGGCGCGCTCGATGGCCTCCCCGGCTTCCTCCACTTTCTCCGCATCCCGTCGCTCGGCGCGCAGAGCGATCGCATCCCCGTGTGGATCAAAGTGGCCTGCGCTCTCACGATGGCAGCGGGCACGGCCGGCGGCGGGCGGCGGATCATCAAGACCATGGGCCACAAAATGGTGAAGCTGCAGCCCATCCACGGCTTTGCGGCCGAGACTTCGGCGGCCACCGTGCTCATGGCCGCGCAGGCGCTCGGGATGCCGGTCTCCACCACGCACGCCATCAGCACCAGCATCATGGGCGTGGGCTGCGCGCGGCGCTTTTCCTCGCTCAATCTGCCCGTGGTCCATCGCATCCTGTGGGCGTGGGTGCTCACGCTGCCGATGACGGCCAGCATCGGCTACTGCGTCATGCGGTGCTGGGTGAATTTCGGCTGGCCGGTGAAATAGGGCGGCCGAAACTCCTTACCTGTTACTGCCCCTGCCGCTTTTTTAATGCAGCGAGCAGAGCCATCAGGCGCTCGGTAATTTTGTCGGCCGCGGTCACTTCGAGGTAGCTGCTGCGCGCGCGCCAGGTTTCGTAGCCGCCGAGCTTGTGATGAGCGGCCGTCGGCAGGTAGCCATTGTAGCCGTTGGCCAGCGAGATGGTGAAGTGCTGGGCAAATGGGCTGCGTTCTTTCACGTCGAGCCCGATCTCGACGAAGACCTCGCACGGAATCGCCGCGATGCTCAGCGTGCCGATGCGGTGCACCTGAAGCTTCACCCGCACGCTCTCGGGATACGCATCGAGCAGCGTGGTCTCGCGAGCGTAGATGGCATCGAGACCGGCGAACTGACCGTCCTTGTCTTTGGGCGCCGTGGCGAGGATGGCCTTCGCGTTTTCCACTTCGTCCTTCGCGGGTTTGCGGACCTTTAGCTGGATGTCTTCCTCGGCGCTATCGAGCGTGACGCGCGGTTTGAATTCGAGCCGATCATAGGCCCGCATCGCGGCGTCGGCCACGCTGGCTGCGACCGTCTGGATCTGCTCGCCCGGCGCACGGCGCGGCGGAGCGGCGGCGGAAAAGTTGACGTTGTTGATGTTGCCGCTCGTGCCGTTGGACATGCTGGCGACGAAGGGCAGCTTGCCGTGGTAACGCGCGTCGGCACCGTGAAGGCGCGCGGTCATCGCGTCGGCAAACGCCGCGTAGTAATCGGCCGAGATGGGCGGAAGTCCGCCGACGTAGTGCAAGCTGTAATTGGCGAGCAATCCGAGCGG
Source organism: Chthoniobacterales bacterium (assembly GCA_038238555.1). GTDB lineage: Bacteria > Verrucomicrobiota > Verrucomicrobiia > Chthoniobacterales > Chthoniobacteraceae > JANNXQ01. Next base: position 54,443 of record JBBRXP010000007.1, read on the forward strand.
ACGGTGATCGGCTGCGCCGCGCGCGACCAAGATGAAAACGTCGGGATCGACCGGCCCGGCGGGCTTGGTCACTTTCGGGCTCTGATAGCCGGGGTTCATCTTCGCGCGCTCTGATGGCGCGCCGAATGGATTGGGAAAGCTCTCTCCGTCTTTGACAAGCCAGCGGCGATTGAAGACCTGCGTGGGGTCGCTACCTTTGCCCCACGCGATCTCGGCGGGCTCGAGATTTTCGTGCGCCGCGATGAGCCCCTGCGCGATGCCCGCCGGCACGCCGGCCACATAGTCCGGATCGGGGTCGCTCTGAAACACACTGGCAAGCGTGGCCGCCGAATGCGTGTGCGTGGCCGAGATGAGCATGTGCGCGGCAGGGACGCCGGTCTTGCTCGATGCGATGCGCTTGGCCTCTTCACAGATATCGCGCGGAATCATGCACGCATCGACCACGCAGAAGATGAGCTCCTTGTTTCCATCGCTGAGCGCCAGGCAGCGCGCGTGCATCGGGTCGTGAATGGAGGCGGCAAAGTTTCCGCGCATGCTGCCATTGACGGGCGAGGGAAATTTCGTGGGCGAAATATCCTGCGCGAATGCGCCGGCGCGGAAGGTCTCGGCGCGCGTGGTGGCGGGAAGGGCGATCGCTGCCAAGGCGACGATGGCGACGAAGGAATGACGAATGACGAATGACGAATGACGAAGTTCTCTGTTCACAGGATGCATTGCGTTCGAGGAATCATTCGTCATTCGTCATTCGTCATTCTCAAGCCAGCATCGCCTTCACGACTGCGCCATGCACGTCGGTGAGCCGGTAGTCGCGGCCTTGGAAACGATACGTGAGCTTCTCGTGATCGAAGCCGAGCAGATGCAGAATCGTTGCGTGCAAGTCGTGGACGTGAACCTTTCCGCCGATCACGCCGAAGCCGAGTTCGTCGGTCTCGCCGAGGATCGTGCCGCGTTTCACACCGCCGCCGGCGAGCCACATCGTGAAGGCATCCACGTGATGATCGCGCCCGACGCTAACTCGATTTTCGCCCATCGGCGTGCGTCCAAATTCACCGCCCCAAATGACGAGCGTGTCGTCGAGCAGGCCGCGCTGCTTGAGATCGAGCACGAGCGCGGCGCTGGCCTGGTCGGTCTCGCGGCAGCGCAGCTCGATGCCGTCGGTGAGTGTGTTGGACTTGTCGCCGTGATGATCCCAGTCGGTGTGATAAAGCTGCACGAAACGCACGCCGCGTTCGATGAGCCGGCGCGCGAGCAGGCAGTTATTGGCAAAGGAAGGTTTGCCCGGCTCGACGCCGTAGCGCGCGAGGGTCTCTGGCGATTCCTTCACGATCTCCATGAGCTCCGGCGCGCTTGTCTGCATGCGGAAGGCCATCTCGTATGCGTTGATGCGCGTCATGATTTCCGGATCGCCTGCGTCCTCGAGATGCGCGCGATTGAGCGCACCGACCGTGTCGTAGAAGTCGCGCTCACGTTCGCGAGTAAAACCGGCGGGGCTGTTGAGATTCAAGATCGCGTCGCCCTTTCCGCGGAAGGGCACGCCTTGATATGAAGTCGGCAGGAAGCCGCTCGACCACAACGATGCGCCCGCGCGCGGCCTGCGCGGCCCGCTTTGCAAGACGACGAAACCCGGCAGATCGCGCGACTCGCTGCCCAAGCCGTAAGTGGCCCACGCGCCCATCGCCGGCCGGCCCGGCGCCTGGAAGCCGGTGTTCATGAAAAGTTTCGCCGGGCCGTGATTGAAGACATCGGTGGTCATGCCGCGCAGCCAGCACACCTCATCGGCGATCTTGCGATGATGCGGCAGCAGCTCGCTGAGCGTGATGCCGCACTGGCCCGCGCGCTCAAACTTCCGCGTCGAGCCGAGCAGCGTTTCGTTGCCTTTGAGGAAGGCAAAGCGCTTGCCTTGCATCAGACTCGGCGGCGGCGGCTGGCCGGTGAGTTCGCGCAGCCGCGGCTTGTCGTCGAAGAGATCGAGATGGCTCGGCCCGCCGGCCATGAAGAGATAGATCACGCGCTTTGCCCGCGGCGGAAAATGCGGCGCCCGCGGCGCGAGCGGATGCGCCGGATCGACGCTCACCGCGCCCAGCCCCTCTTCGCTCAGCAGCGAGTGCAACGCGATGGCGCCGATGCCGGTGGCGCACTTTCCAAAGAAGTGGCGGCGAGTGATGTCGCGGAGGGCGGTGTCAGGATTCATGCGAAGCGAAGCGGAGTGTAACGAAACTCTTGGCGACAACCAACGGAGAAGCTGGGCCTTGGCGACAATCACACCATGCAATGCGCGAACCGCGATTCCGCTTTATTCCCGGAAGAGTTCCACCGCCCCCGACACCTCCGCGATGAATGCGATTTGGCTACGCTTGCCGTCCGCCCCACTGCTCTCGAATCCACGCCGGATCGCGCCGCCGATCGAACACGGCGTAAACGTGAACGACGTTCTGCTCCAAGCAGAACCCGCGCGCTCACGATCGCGCACGGTGTCCGATCCGAAAGCCCACCTGCCGGGTTTCGCAGCTACAGTAGATACTCGGAATCCACATTCAATCTTCATTCCCGCGTAATGAAGTTGTCGGTGTTGAAAAGCGTGCGCGCCACGCAGACCATCGCGGCGCACACTTCCGGCGCGGCTCCCGACTCGGCCACGTCGGCGGAGACCACTGCGGCAATGGCGGTGGCGTCCAAGGTGCGCAACTGGCGCTCGTAGTACTCGCGGAGGACGGCGAGTTCTTTCGCCGAGGGCTCGCGCGAGAGGCAGAGCGCAAAGGCGCGCCGGAGCCGCGCGTCTTCGTCCGGAGCTTCGCGCAGCACGCGCGCGGCGAGACCTTGCGCGAGCTCTACAAAGGCCGGGTCGTTGGCGACGGTGAGCGCTTGGAGCGGAGTGTTCGAGCGCGCGCGGCGGGTGCACACTGTCTGGAAATCCGGCGCGTCGAATGTGCCGAAAAGCGGATAGGGCGCGCTGCGGTAGAACTTCGTGTAGAGCGCGCGCCGGTAACGATTGGCGCCCGTGTCGGGCGTCCACTTCTTGTCGTTCTGGGTGAAGGAATACACGCCCTCGGGCTGCGGCGGGCGCACGCTCGGGCCGCCGATCGCCTCATCGAGCACGCCGCTCGCGGAGAGCGCGGCGTCGCGCACGATCTCGGCCTCGACACGCACCCGCTCCTGCCGCGCGAGCAGGAGATTGCGCGGATCCTTTTCCAGCAAATCCGGCCGCGCCCGCGAGGACTGGCAATACGTGGCGCTCGTAACGATGAGCTTATGCATCGCTTTCATGGACCAGCCGCGGCGCATGAATTCGCGTCCGAGCCAGTCGAGCAGTTCTGGATGCGTGGGACCGGATCCTTGCGTGCCGAAGTCTTCATCCGTCTCGACGATGCCGCGGCCAAAGTAGCGCATCCACACGCGATTCATCGTCACGCGCGGCATGAGCGGATTCTCCGGCGACACGAGCCACCGCGCGAGGTCGAGGCGGGTGTGGAATGCGGAGAGCGGTGTGGGGAAAGCGGCGCTCACCGCGCTCAGCACCCCGGGCTGCAGCGGGCCGAGCTTTTCATCGGGCCGCAGAAAATCACCGCGCTGAAAGAGGAAGGTCGGGCGCGGCTTGGCCACGTCCTGCATCACCATGAGATCCACCACATCGCCGCTGGGGTCGGCGCGCTTCTTGTCTTTCTTCGCCTTCGGCACTGCGCGGGCAAAGGCTTCGTCGGCGGCTTTTTTTTCGGCGTCGTTGCGCAGCGAGGGCGCGATCTTCAAGGCCAGAAACAGAATGTCCGGCCCGGCTTCGGAACCCGGAGCCGCTTCGAGCCGCGCAAGCTCCCCGCGCTCCCACTCCTCCTGGGTCACGCGGTGCTTTGGATTCCTGGCGCCGTCCACTTCCGCCGAAGTGGCCGCCACAGGGTGGCCGAAGATTTCGCCGCGCGCGATCTCGACGGTCGCACCGCGGCTGTTCACATCCTCGCCTTGATTGAAGAAGGCAAACATCTCGTAGAACTCGCGCTGCGCGATGGGATCGAACTTGTGCGAGTGGCACTGCGCGCAGCCGACGGTGAGCCCGAGCCACACGGCGCCGGTGGTGTTCACGCGGTCGATCGCCGACTCGACTCGGAACTGCTCGGGCTTCGTCCCGCCTTCCTCGTTGATGAGTGTGTTGCGATGAAACGCGGTGGCGACGAGCTGGCTCTTGGTCGGCTCTGGCAGAAGATCGCCGGCCAGTTGCTCGATGGTGAACCGGTCGAAAGGCAGGTCGTCGTTGAGTGCGCGGATGACCCAATCGCGATACGGCCACATCGCGCGTTCGGTATCGACGGTATATCCATTGGAGTCTGCGTAACGCGCCTGATCGAGCCAATGCCGGCCCCAGCGCTCGCCGTAGTGCGGGCTGGCGAGCAGGCGGTCGGCGAGCTGGTCGATTGCCAAATGCCGATTGCCGATTGCCAACTGAACGAAGTCGCGCGTCTCCTCGGGAGTCGGCAGCAGGCCGAGCAGATCGAGATACATCCGGCGGCACAACGTCGCGGGATCGGCCTCTGGAGAGGGTTTGAGGCCCTCGCGCTCGAGACGGGCGAGGATGAAGCGGTCGATCGGATTCTTCGGCCATGCCCCATCTTTCACCGCGAACGGCGCTTCCTCGCGCAGCGGGAGGAAGGCCCAGTGGCCCTCGTATTCCGCCCCCTGTTCGATCCAGCGGCGCAGCGTGGCGATCTGCTGCGCGGTGAGTGGCGGCTTCTTCGACTTGGGCGGCGGCATCGCTTCATCCTTGTCGTGCGAGAGAATGCGCGTGAGCAGCTCGCTCTCGTCGGGCTTTCCGGGAACGATCGCCTTTACGCCGTCGCGGTCGGCGAGAGCGCTCTCGCGCACATCGAGCCGCAAGTCCGCCTCGCGCTTTTTCTCATCCGGCCCGTGGCAAAAAAAACAATTGCCCGAAAGGATCGGTCGCACGTCGCGGTTGAACTGCACCTTCTCCGCAGCCTCCACGCGGAGTACGAAGGTGAGCAGAAGGAAGGCGACGGAAATGGCCTGTGACATGGGGAGCGGGTCGGAGTGGGAGAGTAACACATGAGAACGTCAACGCTCAACGCTCAGTGACGGAGGTGATCCTTTCGGGAATTGCATTCGACTTTGCAGATAACTCATCAACCGCGCCACGTTCTCGCTGCTCGATTCGCGATCCGTATGGAACACACATCCGGCATCCGTCGGCGCTTCGTAAGGCGGCGAAGTTCGACATTTTTGACGAACCCCTCAGACCTGCATGCGCATGATCTCCTGGTAGCCTTCCACGAGTTTGTTGCGCACTTCGACCATAAGCGAGAAGGCCACGCTCGCTTCCTGCATCGCGATCATTGCCTGGTGCAGGTTGTTGGTTTCGCCGGTGAAAAGTTTTGTCTTCTCGGTGTCGGCGGCCTTCATCGTGCCATCGACTTCGGAGATTGCGCGCTCGAGAAAATTGTCGAAGGCCGGCTTGCCCGCGCCGGCCGGGGATTGAGCGCCAGCGGGCGTTGCCAGCTTGGTCGCGTCGAAGAGCGCTTGCAGTTCGCGCGTTTGGGGAATGGGGAGGGATCCGATTTGCATGAGAGAATAATCAGCGGCCGATCGCGAGCGCCTTGGCCGCCATCTGCCGGGCGTTGCGCGCGACGGAGAGATTGGCCTCGTAAGCGCGCGAGGCGGAGAGCAGATCGACCATCTCCATCGCGAGCCGCACATTCGGCATTTGCACCATCCCGTCCTTGTCGGCGTGCGGATGCTGCGGGTTGTAAACCAGTTCGCCGGCCGTGAAATCGTTGCCGATCTCCGCGACGCGCACGCCCGACTCGGGACCGAGCAGCGACTCAAAGGTCACGACTTTGCGCTGGTATGCCTTCCCGTCGGTATCGCGCGTGGTGTGGGCGTTGGCGATGTTTTGCGCGACCACGTCCATGCGAATCTTCTCCGCATTGAGCGCGCTGGCGGTGGCGTGGATGCCGGAGAGGAAGTCCATGCGGGTCAGGTGTTGCGGCCTGTGATGGCAAGGCGGAGTTGCTTGATGGAGCCGCTCACAAACTCCGTGAGAGTGTCGTATTCCGTGGCGTTCTTGCCGAGCGCGAGGAGCTCGCGGTCGAGTTCCACGTTGTTACCATCCTCGCGCACGCTCGAGCGCGTCGCATCCTCGACGAGCTGCGGCGCGGGCGCGCTTTTCAACTCGCCGGCTCGAAGGCGCCCGGCAAATTCCTGCGCGAAAGTTTTCGGCAAATCGACGCGCTTGTAACCAGGGGTCTCGAGGTTCGCGATATTCGTTGCGAGTGCTTCGTGGCGCAGGGTTGCGGCATCGAGGAGCTGCCTGGTGGCCTGATAGTTCGTGCTGGAAAATAACTGCTCGATCATGGGCGACTCCCTTAGCAGCGGATATGCCACGGGCTGGGAAGGCGCTTGAATGCAGGCCTTGCGAGCTGCCGGCAAGATGCTCCCGGCAAGGGTTGCCGCGCGTCCCCCGCTCCGCGCGGCGAGGGCGCCGCGGGCACCTCCTGCGACGAGGGCGTCGCAGCTACGACGAGGTCGCCAACTTGCGCGCGAGCTCGGCGGTCTCGGGGCTCACGGCGATGGCGCGCGGGTCGCGGCCTGGCTCGTGCGCGATAACCGTCCCATCTTGCGCGACCTGGATGGCTACGGGTTTGGCGGGATCGGCCGCGTCGAGGATCGAGTGGATCTCGGGCGCGTCGAGCAATCGCGCGCGCAAGCTCGCGGTCGCTGATGGCGAAGAGGCGGCCACTTTATCCAACACCTCATGAAATTCCGCCGCGCTGGGAGCCGGCTTGTGCGAAGCAGCGGCGGCGGACCATCGTTCAAGAAGATTGCTGGCCGTGGAAGCGATGGCAGTGACGAGGAGCGGATACATGCGCGCAACGCTCAGCAGCACCGATGCCAGCGCAAACCAAGGATGGTGCGCCCCTTCCCGTGTGCGGCAATATCCGCCGCTTGATGAATCCACGTCGCAACGCAACGCAACTGGCCGCCTCCGCCTGGATGGTCGTGGCTCTGCTCTGGCCCGTCGCGTTGCTCAACTACCTCGACCGGCAACTCGTCTCCACGATGAAGCGCTCGATCATGGCCGACATTCCTTCCATCGCGACGGAGGAAAATTTCGGGCGGCTCATGGCGGTCTTCATGTGGGTGTATGCGCTCTTGAGTCCGGTGGGCGGCTATCTCGCGGATCGGTTCAATCGGCGCTGGACGCTCGTCGCGAGCCTCGGCGTGTGGTCGCTCGTCACGTGGCTCACAGGGCGGGTGAAAACTTACGACGAGATGTGGTGGGTGCGCGCGGCGATGGGCGTGAGCGAGGCGTGCTACATTCCCGCGGCACTGGCACTCATCGCGGATTTTCATCGCGGGCCCACGCGGTCTCGCGCCGTGGGCATTCACCAGACGGGCATCTACGCGGGGCTGGCGCTGGGCGGCATCGGTGGCGCGATCGCGGAGAGCCCCGCCGGCTGGCGCGCGGGCTTCACATGGTTCGGTCTCGCTGGAATTCTCTACGCGGCGGTGCTGCTCTTTGCGCTGCCGGGCGCGCCGCAAGCGAGAGAGGATGAAAAGAAAAACGCCGTGAGCATCGGCGCGGCGCTGCGTGCGCTGTTCGGCGCCGGCTCGTTCCTCTTGCTCGTGCTCTATTTCACGCTTCCCGCGATGCCGGGTTGGGTGGTGAAAAATTGGATGCCCTCCGTGCTCGCCGACACTTTCCAACTCGGGCAGGGCAAGGCCGGATTCTCCGCCACGCTCTACGTGACTCTTGCCTCGCTCGCCGGAGCCTTGCTCGGCGGCGCGCTCGCCGATCGCTGGATGCGCGTGACCACGCGCGGACGCATCTACGCCACCGCGCTCGGCATGACGCTGTGCATCCCGGCGCTTTTGGGCGTGGGCTACGCGCCGACACTCGCAGGGGCCATCGCGTTCCTCATTTTATTCGGCATCGGCTGGGGATTTTTCGACGCGAATAACATGCCCATCCTCTGCCAGATCGTGCGCCCGGAATATCGCGCCACGGGTTACGGCTTGATGAACATGGTGAGCATCGGCACCGGCGCGTGGGTGACGGTGAAGATGGGCGCGATGCGCGATCATGGCACGCCACCGACGGTAATCTTCAGCCTGTGCGCGCTCGCCGCGGCGGTGTCGGTCGGGCTCGTGCTGCTCATTCGTCCGGGGAAAAGTTGAGAGTTGAGGGTTAAGAGTTGAGAGACCCCGCGGCGCCAAAGCGCTGTCGCGCGGAGCGCGCGCTCTTGCGGGGAAGCGGCGGACTCTCAACACTCAACTCTCAACCCTCAACTTTTTTCGGCCCCGTGAAACTCGAGCGCACTCTCTCCCTGAGCCCCGCATTCTTCAGCGTTATTCCGCTCGTGAATGTGCTCTTCCTCGTTGTCGTATTTTTCTCGATGAGCTCGCGATTCGTTCTCCAGCCCGGCATGGCCGTCACGCTGCCGAGTTCGCCTTTCACGCTCGGCCCGCAGCGCGCCGCGCAGATCGTGACGGTGACCTCTGCGCCCGTGCCGGCGCTTTATTTTCACGATCGAAAAGTCACGCTCGCCGAATTCCGGCAGCAACTCACCGAGGGACGCGTGAACCAGCGCACCCTCATCGTGAAGGCCGACCGCGGCACTCCCTACGACCTCGCCGTACAGATCGTGAATGAAGGGCTCAAGCTCGGTTTCTCGGTCGTGCTCGCAGCCAATCCCGAGCGTCCATGAAGTCTGGCGCGAGCAGCACGCAGCTCACCTTCCACTGGCCGGAACGCGAAGGTTTCTCGTGGCTGCTCTTTGGATTCGTGCTGCTGTCCTTTGCCGCGCACGCGGCGAGTTTTTTTCTTTTCCAAGTCGTCTATCCGCAGCGCGCCACGCTTCCGCGCCGCGCGCCGCAACTCCATCTGCTGGCCGGCGCCACGCCAGAAGAGCGCGCCATGATCGAGTGGATCGACGCCGCGGATCCCTCCCTCGTGGCAGGAGCCAACAGCGTGACGCCCGCCCACCTTCTCGACGTGGAATATCGCGCCTCCTTTGCCACCCCGCGCACCGCCCCGCGCGGTGTCGCCGAAGAGCGGAGCGGGGTGCAATTTCCGGCGGTGAAGAGTGCGCTCGCCATCATCCGCAGCGCCGATCCCAGCTCCCCAGTCCTGGCGCCCACGCCGCCGCCGCAGCCGACGCAGGTGCGCTTTTCCGCCGCCCTCGCCGGACGGCCGCTCGCGCAGGAGCCACATCTCGTTCCCGCGGTCAAAGCCACCGCGCCGTTGGAACCTTCCCGCTACCTGATCGGCGTGAGCGACCGGGGCGAAGTGCGCTTTGTCTTTCTGCAAAGTTCCTCCGGCGATCCCGCGCTGGATGCCGAGGGCGCGACGCGGCTCGCCGGCACCGCCTTCGCTCCCGATCCCGCCTCGATCACTTGGGCGCACGCGATCATCACCTGGGGAGGCGACGCCTACTCCACTGAAATCAAAAATCTGAAATCCCCGTGATCCGCGTCTCACTCAGTTACCTGGTGCTCTGCTACCTCGTGCTCATGCTCAGCCCGATCTTCTGCGCGTGGCTCTGGAGCGAGTGGCGGCGGCAGCAGCGCGAACGGGACGCCTTCCGCCACGTGCTGCGCTGCGGTCTCTGCGCCTTCGAGTTTGAAGATCGAACCGACACGCTTCTGCCGCGCTGCCCACACTGCGGGAGCCTCAACGAACGGTTTCGGATTTCCTGGCTCTAGCTAAACCAGCGGCGTGCGCCCGGCCACCGGCGGCGGCGGGACATCGAGCTTCATGTCTCAACTCAAATTCTTCGGCATCGTGTCGAGTTTCGATCCAATCGCCCGAGATTGTGCGATTCAGCAGGGCAGCATCTTCTTCGTCAATCTCGCGGCCATGCTCGCTGGTCATGCCGAACCGACGACTTTCCGCAGGTACTCGATGCTCCGGGTCGCGATGGCTTCCGGGCCTTCTTCAAAGGTAAAAACTTCCACCGACACGATGCCGTCGTAACCGGTCTCGCGGAGCGCCGCGGCGATGGGCGCATAATCCACGTCGCCAAATCCCGGGCCTTTCATGTTGCGATCATTGGCGTGGAAGTAGGAAAAATTTCCCGCGCTCTCGCGGATGATTTGCGCGACGGGCCGGGCCTCCGAGCACATCGCCTTCACATCGAGGATGACTGACATCGCCGGACTGACAAACTGCCGCGCGAAGCGGATACCCTCGGCGGCCGTGTTGATGAAGTTGGTTTCCGCCGGCGTAAGCGGCTCGATGCACAGCACTACGCCGCGATCCTCCGCGCTCTTCACCGCGGGCCGAAAAACTTCCGCGGCCCACTCCCATGCCTGCTCGTGGCTCACGCCTTCGACCACGTTGCGCTGCTTGGGCGAGCCGACCACGATGCGCGTGCCGCCGAGCTCGGCGCAGCATTCCACGAGATCGACAAAATAGCGCGCCGTCCGCTCGCGCACCGCCTCCTCGGGCGAGGTGAGATACATCCCCTCCGCCTGCGCCAATACCCAGTGCAGTCCCGCGATGCCGATGCCCGCGCGCGCTGCACTGGCCTTGATCCGCAGACGTTCGTCGGCGGAAATGTCGGTCACATATTTCGCTATCGTGAAAGGCGCGATCTCCACGAAATCGTAACCGGCGCCGGCCGCGAAGGCGAAGGTGTCGTCGAGATTCCAGTCCTGGAAGATTTCGTTGCAGATGCCGAATTTCATGAGGCAGCAGACTTAGCAGGAAGTGATCGGCGCGGGAAAGCGAAGATAAGTAGTGCAGGGCTTTAGCCCGCACAGGCGATCAACGGCGATCGAGGGCGTGTGGTGCTGCGCGCCGTCACGGGCTAAAGCCAATGACTACATTATTGAAGTTCGCGTAGCCGTGTGTCTCCTTGTGCCGCTCCCATGATTTCCACCTTGAACTTCCGCGCCGCTCATCTCGCCGTCCTTTCCACCAGCGTTTTTGCCGCCGAGCAATGGCCGCAATTTCGCGGACCCACCGGCGACGGCCACTCCGACGCGCAGGCATTGCCGCTGCATTTCAGCGAGACCGAGCACATGAAGTGGAAGACGCCCGTGCACGGCAAGGGCTGGTCGTCGCCCGTCCTCTGGGGCTCGCAAGTGTGGCTCACCACGGCCACCGAAGACGGCACCGAGCTCTCCGTGCTTTGCGTGGATAAGGAGAGCGGCTCGATCCTCCGCGACACCGTGCTCTTCCACGTCGCCACGCCGCAGTTCTGTCACAAGTTCAACAGCTACGCTTCGCCCACGCCGGTCATCGAAGAAGGCCGCGTCTATGTCACCTTCGGCTCGCCGGGCACGGCGTGCCTCGACACGAAGAGCGGTGAGAAGATTTGGGAGCGCACGGA